>JBDSML010000239.1:0-3191 GCA_039915865.1 Gemmatimonadaceae bacterium
CGAACGAGATCAACGTCACGCCCATGATCGACGTGCTGCTCGTGCTCCTCATCATCTTCATGGCGGCGCTGCCGACCATGCGGAAGACGGTGGATGTGCAGCTCCCCGATCCGAACCCGGCGATGGCCCCACCGGGTGCGCAGTCGAATCAGATCGTGCTGGAAGTGTCCCCCACGGGATACTCGATCAATTCCGAGAAGGTGGACGAAGATCACCTCGGGTCGCGGCTCAAGGAGATCTACGATCCGCGCCCGGAGAAGATCATCTTCGTGAAGGGTTCGCCCGACGTGAAGTACGAACGTGTCGTCCACGCGATGGACATCTCGCGCGGAGCGGGCGTGAAGGTCATCGGCGTTCCACCCAAGGACACGCCGGGCGCGACCAAGTAGACGATCGGGCGTATCGTCCCGCTCGGCAGGCAAAGATGTCACTACGGCGGACGAACCCTTTGGGGGTCGTCCGCCGTATAACATTCCGTAGTTTCGACCTCAATTCACCACGTATTCATGACCTTTCCGGACGACTCAGGTACGCACGATCCGCCGGCACGCGTGCCCTATCGCGTGCCGGTCGGATTGCCGTTGCGTGACGAGGGACGGAAGCAGGGCGCAATCGTCTCTATCGCCATTCACGCCGTCATTATCGCGCTCCTCCTGATGCCGATCGTGCTGGCGCGGACGGTCATCACGCGCATCGAGCAGGGTGCGGGCGGGCCCGGGCCGGCTGGGGGAGGCGGTGGAGGAGGAAGTGGCGGATTGCAGGCTCCACGTGAAAAGCTGCAGTTCGTTCGTCTCGCGCCAGAGCCAATTCCCACGCCCAGAACGTTGCCGCCGGTGCCAGTACCGGTCATTCCCAAGCTGCAGCCGCCGGTGCCCCAGGTGACGCCGCCACCGGAGCCCACGCCCAAGCCGATGGATCAAGCGTTGGCCACGGCTCCGCAGGTCACCGTCGCTGCCGGGCTCGGGCCAGGCAGCGGTCGCGACGGGACGACCGGGAACGGGCCGGGCAGTGGCGGCGGTGTCGGCTCCGGCATCGGCACGGGCCGCGGCAGCGGTATCGGACCGGGTACGGGTGGCGGCACCCAACTGAACTATCCTCCCGCGCCGATCGAATTCTTTCTGCCTCCACTTCCGCCGCCGTCCAGCGTCAAGGGCTTTACGTTCATCGCCGAGTTCGATGTCGACTCGACCGGTCGCGTCCTCGACTTCAAGTTCTCCGAGACGCGGGACGGCGACTACAACCGTCGCATTGCGAGTGTGCTTCGCACGATGCGCTTTCGACCGGGGACGCGTCCCGACGGCACACCGCTGCGCATGAAGGCGCAGGTCAGCTACACGTTCTAGCGCGAACGGCCAGCGCGAATCGCGCTGCCCTCGATGCGATTGGTCCTCGCGCTCTAGCGGCCATCGTCGCGCCTCCCTACATTTTGCGGATTCCCCCTGAAAGCGCCGTCAGCTGAAGCCGACGACGACACTCAGGATTTTTTTTGCATCCAGCAGTGGGCGTCGGGCACAACGCGCTCCTCCTGCCGCAACGATCCGTCGATCGTGGCGGTGACCTCCGCAAGCATTTTCACAATCAACGCAACATGACGCAGACGCAGTCTTCACTGTTATTCGTCGTCATCGGCGCTAGTGCCCTCGCGCTGATCTTCGCGGTCTTCCTCGCCCGGTGGGTGCTCTCGCGCAGCCGCGGGACCCCTGAGATGCAGAAGATCTCCAACGCCATCCAGGAGGGCGCCGAGGCGTACCTCGCGCGCCAGTACAAGACGATCGGGATGTTGGCGATCGTCGTGGCTGCACTGCTCGGCATCGGTTACGGATTCTTCCGCCACACGACGCCGAATGATCCGGTCCAGGACCCCAAGACCTTCGCGATGTACGTCACCGCGTCGTTCCTGCTCGGCGCGCTGAGCTCCGGTGTGGCGGGCTACGTGGGAATGTGGGTCTCGATCCGCACGAACATTCGCGTCGCCGCCGCGGCGATGACGTCGCTCAACGATGCGCTGCAGACGGCGCTGCGCGGCGGTGCGGTGTCCGGACTGTTCACCGTCGCGATGAGTCTCCTCGGCGTCGGCGGACTGTTTGCCGCGCTGTCCACGATGGCGCCGCAGGGAATGGACCCGGGCGAGTGGGCGCGGCACATCCCCTTCCTCATCGTCGGCTACGGCTTCGGCGCGTCCTTCGTCGCGCTGTTCGCGCAGCTGGGCGGCGGCATCTATACGAAGGCGGCAGACGTCGGTGCGGATCTCGTCGGCAAGGTGGAAGCAGGCATTCCGGAAGACGATCCGCGCAACCCCGCCGTGATCGCCGATCTCGTGGGTGACAATGTCGGCGACTGCGCGGGGCGCGGTGCCGACCTGTTCGAGAGCACCGCCGCCGAGAACATCGGGGCGATGATCCTCGGCGTGCTGCTCTACAAGTCGTTCGGCATCAACGGCATTCTCTTCCCGCTCGTCATCATGGCGCTCGGGCTGCTCTGCTCGATCGTCGGCGTGATGGTCGTGAAGACGAAGGAAGACGCCGATCCGATGAAGGCACTGAACTTCGGCTACTACGTCACCGCGGCGCTCGTCACGGTGATGTTTTTCTTTGCGAGCAAGACGCTGCTTCAGGTGGCCGATGCGCCGGATGCATGGTGGCACTTCTTCATCTGTGGCGTCATCGGCATCGTGACGTCCATCGCGTTCGTCTTCATCACGCAGTACTACACCGAATATCGGTACCGGCCGGTGCTGAGCATCGCGGAAGCGAGTCAGACCGGTCCGGCCACGAACATCATCGCTGGTCTCGCGGTGGGTATGGAGTCGACGGTGTTGCCGGTCATCACCATCGGTATCGCGATCATCGCCAGCTATTCGCTCGGACAGGCGAGCGGCTTGGTGAACGACGCCGGCGCGCCGATCGGTGGATTGTTCGGCACGGCCGTCGCCACGATGGGCATGCTCGGCACGGCGGGCTATATCCTCGCGATGGACGTCTTCGGGCCGATCACGGACAATGCCGGCGGCATCGTGGAGATGTCGCGGCAGCCGGAGTCGGTGCGTGAGAAGACCGATCGCCTGGACTCGGTCGGCAACACGACGAAGGCGCTCACGAAGGGCTACGCCATCGGTTCGGCGGCACTCGCAGCGTTCCTGCTGTTCTCTGCGTACCTCGACGAAGTGAAGAACCTCACGGGCCAGGCGCTGC
>JBDSML010000246.1:0-2988 GCA_039915865.1 Gemmatimonadaceae bacterium
GTCCTCCGATGCGAGGGTCACATCTCGCCCCCGATGCGGAGACTGTGATGGTCGGGTTGCCGATGCCGTTGCGCAGGGGAGTACTGCCACTGCTGCGAATGATCGGCACGCTCACGGGACGCTACGAGAAGTTTCGCGATGCGCCGAGGAGTGGCGCAGCGTAGTCGTCACTCCACGGTGGTGAGGCTGGACGGTGTCCGCTACCTGGGGCACTGCGTCGCCACGCCGAAGTGCAGCCGCGTGACCGTCGCCGCGCCGCTCGGCGGCACGGTGACGACGAACATGTTGTCGTAGCCTGCGTCGCAGATGTCGGCTGGCTGCGGAGCACCGAGCGCCGCGACGATCGCGGGTACCGTGTTGCTGTGGCCCGCCACGAGCACCGTGCGGCCGCGATAGCGGGCGAGGAGTGTGTCGGCGGTGGCGCGGGCGGATGCGCGAGCGTCGATCACGTCTGCGGTGAGCCCCAGCTTTGCTGCCGTCGGTGCGACGGTCTGGCGCGTTCGCTGAAACTGCGTGCTGACGACGGCGGTCACGTCGGCGTCGCGCACGACGTCGGCAAGTGATTCGGCGCGCGCGGCACCAGCCGCGGTGAGTGGTGGGTCAGCCGAGGGCTCCGCGGCTTTCTCCGCGTGACGAATGACGATGATCGTTGTGTTGGTCGCGGGCGTGCCTTGCGCGCCGACGATGGGTGCGAGCGCGATGAGCGCCGCGAGGGCACGGATGACGAATGAGTTGCGCATGAGAGGGAAGGAACGATCCCTCGCGCTATTCGTCAATCCGGCTCGTTACGCCGCGTGCGACGTGTCTTCGCTGGACTGCGAGTGCTTCGTGTCGGCCGTCTGGGCGAGCTTCGCGGCACGTCCGCCAAGCATGCGGGCGGCGACGTGGGACGGCATGTAGACGGTTGCCTTCGCGACCGCGGGCGGCGCAGCGAATGTCGGCAGTGAGACGCCGTAAACGGCGAGATTGCGGAGCAGCTTTGGATTTATCATCTCGGTATCCTCGGTGATGCCTTCAAATTCTCTGACAACCCGACGTCCAAAAGGGTTTGCAATACGCCGGAGCGGACCGCCGCCAGTCCATCGAGAGCCACCGGGCACAGCTTGCTGCCGCGCTCTCGCTCGAGTATTTCGTTCGCCTGCACTTCGCTCATCCCGCGCCGGTACGGCCGATCGGAGGTAAGTGCATCATAGATGTCGGACACGACGAGAATGCGGCTCGCGAGGTCGATCTGCGCGCCCTTGATGCCGAAGGGATAGCCGCTGCCATCGAGCTTCTCGTGATGCAGCGACGCCGTGAGCGCGAAGCGACGAAACGCAGACACACGCTCGAGGATCTCGAACGTATACCGCGGATGGGCCTCCATCTTCCTGCGCTCGTCAGGCGTCATCGGGCCGTTCTTGTCGAGAATCGTGTTCGACACGCCGAGCTTGCCGATGTCGTGCAGCAGGCCGGCACGATAGATACGGCGCTGCTCCGACTCATCGAGACCACAATGCAGCGCGACGTCACGCGCGACGTCGGCAACTCGCGTCGAGTGGCGATAGGTGAAGGGACTCTTCGCATCGATGATGTCGGCGAACGCCCGGCAGACGACGTCGAGACCGTTGTCGTCGACGTTCATGATGCGATCCGACGGCTCGGCAGCCAGCACCGCGTCGGTGACGTCGCCCTTCAGCAGCGTCCACCACGCCTTGTCGTTCTTCCACCGACGCGCGAGCGTCACGAGCGCCGGATCGAACCAGGTGCCGCGCCGCTTGTGCGCGACGCGCATGGCTGCGCTCACGCCACCGCGCGCATGGAACGCTTCGAGCGTCTGCGCGAGGTTCGCGATGCGAGCGAGCAGCGGAATCTCCTCACCGCTCAGGCCGCGCGCGTAGCCAAGCCCGCACCAATGCTCGTCGAGCGACCGAATCGCGTCCGCCGTCTCGTCCGGGAAGCCGAGCTGGCGCGCGATCTCCGCGCCACGATCGCAGCGAATGAGGATGAGGTCGCGTGTCATGTCCTGCGTTCGCGCGATGGCCATGAACTGGCGCACGCGTGTGCCGAGCGAGCGACCCTTGCCCACCGTGAGCGCGGTCGTGACCGCGAGCCCCATGCGCTTGTGCCAGTCCACGACCTTCATGCGCGGCTTGACCCACTGGTCGTCGCTGCCGAACAGCGCGGCCATCCGTCCCGCGTTGCTCGAGCATCCCGCGTCCTTCAACAGGATGGCGTAGTACAGGGCCGACCGCTCGGCAGCGCCGATGCCGGCCTCCTCGGCGAGACGCATTCCGATGAGGCAGGTGCGCATCGTATGACCGGCGGGCGCACCTTCGGTGAGGTCCAGCGCGTACGACAGTGCCGAAAGCACCTCGGACAGGCTGATCCTCTCCGTGCTCGGAAGCACGGGGGCGAAGGATGCGGAGGGAGTGATCATGGATGGCAAACGGCCTTCTCCAGAGTATCGGTTCCAAATGGGGCAAACGCACCAGATTCTGCGCTAGCGGTCGCCGAACGACCGGGCCTATCTTCCGTTGGTCATGCATCGCCTGTCCGCCTGGTCACGCCCGTTCGCCGCGCTGTTCGCGCTCTGGTTCGCCGCCGTACTTGGCGACCCGGGGGTGCTCCATTCGTGCCCGATGCACGGGGCACATTCGGTTCAGGCGATGTCGACGTCGTCGACGTCGCCCCAATCGACGCACGAGATGCATGGCGGGGCACACCACGCACCGAGCGGCGACTCGCAGCAGAAGACCCCAACGGGTCCATGCAGTTGCGTCGGACATTGCTCGGCGACGAATGCAGTGGCGTCCGTGCCAACGGTGGCGAGCTTCACCGTTCCTGCGCACGTCACGCTGCCCAACGTGCGCCCGGAGTTTCCGGACGACGCCGTTCCCGCGGCGCCGGATCTCCGACTTCCGTTCGCGAACGGCCCTCCACAGGTCTGAGTTGACGGCTGGCGCCGAGCGCCAGCTCCCTCCGCCGCATCGCGTTCGCTTGCGCTGA
>JBDSML010000139.1:0-3636 GCA_039915865.1 Gemmatimonadaceae bacterium
CCGCGTCGTAACGCCCGAGCGCGACATTGGCGAGGCCGAGGTTGTTCAGCGCGATGACGATGTTGTCGAGCAGCGAGTACAGGCGTCCATGGGCGAGCGCATCCTGGAAGTAGCGCAGCGCCTCGCGAAAGTCTCCGCGGATGCTGGCCATCGTGCCCAGGTTGGTCATCACGTCCACCTGCAGGCGCGGATCCGTGGAGCTCGTGCCGCGCTCGAGTGCTTCCTGGAAGAGCTGCTCAGCGTGATCGAGGTCGCCTTGGCGCCAGCGCACGGCGGCGAGAACGTTCAGCGCGTGACCGAGCGCGTTGCGCTCATCGCCCAACTCGGCGGTGGCCACGGCAGCGACGGCGCAGTCTTCGGCGGCGCCAAAGTCAGCGTCGACTTCGTAGGTGCGGGCAATCCAGCGCAGGAGCATGGATGCCATCGACGGCGACGGCGTGGCCATCGTCCGCATCGCCTGCTCATACAACACGCGTGCCTCAGCGCGTCGCCCGAGTTTATCGAGCGAGCGCGCTTCCTCGATCAGGGCATTCGTCGAGGCGAGTCGAGCGGGCGCATCCACCAACCGGAGGTGTTGTGCGCGCGCGCCTGCGGTGTTGTCGGACATCGGTTCCCGGAGGGGGCCGCGAGCTACGAAGTTTCTAAGAGTCAGCTACCTGAAAGGACGCTGTGAAGAGAGCGAAGGCAACGAGATTCAGCAATGAACAAGGCCGGCCCGCGGTGAGCGGGCCGGCCTGGTTGCATCTTAGCTCGAGGCGATGATGTAACCGGAATCCGCGACGGTCTTGGGGATTCCCTTGTAATGAACGAACATCGTAGCAAGGGGGCGGATCATTGAAGCGGTCTCCAGTTGAGTGGCGCGGAGCGCGTCACGGAAGGAATCGTTGATGAGCGAGCGCGAGAGGACGTGGTTCGATTAGTAGATGTTCGACCCGCCCTCACTGCCGTCGCGCTCGGCAACGACGTAACCGCTGAAGTGCTTGACCCGGCGGAACAACACGTTGTTGGTGTAGTCGATGTACGTCGTGAGAGCGCTATCTGCCGTCGACTCGTCCTTGCAGCCACCCTTGTCTGGGCAATAGAGCATCAGCCAGTTCTTGGCATCGTCGCGCGAAACCTTCGGGGCGTACATGAACAACTGGACCGACGTTGTCGGGTTGAAGCGCATGGCCGGGAAGAACTGCACTTCCGGATGCGTCTTCTGGGAGTTCTTGATGACGACCGTGAGCGTGACCGGCAGCATCTGCGGCGAGCAGGAACGGTTCCAATAGTCCTCGCCATAGCCCGACGTCAGCAGGTTGCAGACGGAGTACGCCGGGATGTCGAGGCGGTTCGGGCCGAGCGAGAAGGACTGGCTGCGCGTCGGGTCGAAGACCACTGCGTAGGTGCCATCGACGACGCCGATCAGCGCCTTCTGCGAAGCGGTGGGAACGAACATGGAGGTTGCCTCGACCGCACGTGTCGGAGCCGACGCGGCGGGAGACGTCACTTCGTTCGAGCACGCGCCCACGAGCAGGGCAGCGGAAAGTGCAAAACGTGTTGCGATTGGGCGGGCCTGCATCGGCATGCGCATTTGATCGTCCTTTTGAGCCGGAGCTCGTTGTGTGTTCGTAGCTCGTCTGGAGGGACTCGGCGAGCGTCGTCGCCCGCCGGTCCTTGCCTCCAGATGCGTTCACCACGACAGGTAGGAGCGTCGTGGCGGTACGGGCTCAAGCAATGCCGATACCACGATTTGCGGTCGGCGAATTGTCGTCAAAGTGCCCGCTGATTCCCGTTCGAAGAGGAACGATCAGCCAACATGTCCGTGGCGTCTGGTAATCATGACCGACGGCTGTGCTGACCCGCATCGTGCAGAATGCAGCAAAATCATGCATAGTGCACGATCGAATGGCGATCGCCACTGCCTCAGGCGATTTCTACTTTCAGCTCCAACGGCCGCGTAACTCTACGCACTGCAGCGTTATCGCCCCACATCGCGCGCAGCGCTGCGACAAATCGTCCCATCGGAACAATTTAAAGTGGCATCTCCTATCCGAACATGCCGTCCATGTGTTCAGTCAGCCAGCAATTCATTTTACCGTCCAGCTTCTATACATCTTGAGGCTCCGAGGCGCGCGTATGACGAACGGAAATGGCATTCCGGCAGAGCCCGCACGGGCGAGTGCCTGCGCCAGCCGATGGCTGGCCGGCCGGAGCGATGCGTACTGTGCCGCCGACACCGGAAGTGATCCGGGAAAAGTGGGCATCGTCGTTGATTCTCGCGATGCATTCATTCAGGTTACACGACGCGTACGAGTCTCCGCTTCCTCCGACTGATTTCTCGTCGACCAGAGTCGAAATGCAAGGCAAAGACGATCGCGTCGACACCGCGCCTGACAACGAAGTACCGTCGTCACGTACGTTCCTGGATATCGAAGGAGCGCAATGGCGCGTGTACGAGCAGGCGTTTAGCGACTACGATCGTCGGAGCGGGATGTCGCTGATCTTTGCGAGTGAAGGTGCGGTTCGCCGTGTGCGCGATTTTCCGCCCGACTGGATACAGCTCTCCAACGACGAGCTTCTCGCGCTGAGCTGGAAGAGTTGAGCTAGTAACGCGGCGCGACGGCCTTCTCGCCGACGGGAATCGGGAGCGGCTGTGCAGCACGCTGAACCTCACCGACCGATCGGCTCTCCGACATGATGCGCGTGACGAACCGCTGACCCTCCGAAACACGCTCCATCTCGATCGCGATCGAATCGAGCGCTTGCTCCATGCGCTCCAGCCGCTGCGTATTGTCCGGCGCCTGCGCGGCATGCCTCAACGATCCACGCTTCCAGAGGAGACGCGAGATCGACAGCGCGATGGGCGCGAGCACGAAGATCGTGAAGATCGCGACGATGGGTATCATGTTGTTCGCTATTCGGTCGAAGTTCCGGTTGCCCGGGTTGAAAGATGGAGTGGTCGTCCCCACGCTCGTGGCGCGGACGGAGGCAAGCAGCCTTCCATTTTCGTCGATATCGGTTTCGAGCCGCGCGATGCGCGCATCGAGGACTCCGAGCCGCAACTCCAGACCAGACTTGTCAGCGCCCGTAGCCGTCCGTAGCGCGTCGCGCGTCTGCTTCCGGCGCCCTGATGCCGATGTGATCTGGTTCGAGAGCTCCTCGGCGCGCGCCCGCAGCGCGGCGATGTCCTGCTTCGTGAAGGCAGCCGGCGTAACGACAGTTACGCCAGGCACCGCTGGAGTGGTGGCGAGCTTGGGCTGCACGACTGGCGATTCTTGCGACATACGCTCCATACGGTGAACCAGGCGGAGGGGTTACACCCTCGCTACCTGCCCTCTATGGACGATCGTACTTCCGCACGGGTCAGCGCCCTGTCGCCTACGGCGCCGGGAAGCTGAACGACAGCGTTCCGCCCCCTGGACTGGGGAAAATGCTGGCGCCGAGGATGAAGTGGTCGAGCTTGTTGTCCGGATGCGCATGGGAGTACCGCACCACCTTCAACCCGCTGAACGTCCCGATGGCGGCGGCGAGTGCGACGTCGCTCGCCCAGTGGTTGTTGTGGTACATTCGCGAGAGACCGACCAGCGTCGCCCCGCCGTACATCACGGGCGCCACATACCAGACGGACTTTGGCCAGATGCGTCGTGCTTCGCT
>JBDSML010000287.1:0-76271 GCA_039915865.1 Gemmatimonadaceae bacterium
GTCTGTGCCCGAGAGGTCGTCGAGCGTCATGCCCGTCACGAACGTCACGTAGCTGGGAACGAGCGGGAGCACGCAGGGCGATAGGAACGAAACGAGCCCCGCGACGAACGCGAGCCCGAATGAAACCGGCAATTCCATTGTGAGACCCTACGCACATCGAGGACCGCGTAACAGTCCTTCAGGAGCGCTCCGGCGGTGCCGTCCAAGCTGTAGGGTTCCAGAACGCGTAAACGGTCCGCGAATTGCCGAAATGTGGTAGAGACCGGCACACCTAAAGGGAGAATGCAATGCGAACGACACTTACGCTGGCAATCATCACGTTTGGGGCTTTGGCTTCCGGCTGCGGCATGCTGAACAAGTCAAGCGGCACTGAGATCAGCACTGCAAGCGACACGCGGAACAGCTGGACCGGCACGCTCACCACACCGTCGACACTCGCGGGAGCCGTTCAGCTGCATGGTACCGCCAGCTGGATGCGAGATGGAAGCGGTTCAAAGGTCATGGTCTCCATTTCGAATGCGACACCGGGCGGCCAGCATCCCTGGCACGTCCACAGCGGTCGCTGTGGCAGCAACGGACCCATCGTGGGAGATCCGGGCGCGTACAAGGCCCTGACGGTCGATGGCGGCGGCAACGCGAGCGAGAATGCCTCCATCGCGGTCACGCTGCCGTACGCGAACGACTACTACGTCAACGTGCACGCGGCAGCGAACAACATGGGCACCATCGTCGCATGTGGGAACCTCGCTCCGCCAGTGCACTAAGTCATCGCGAGCTGCGCTGGAGCATCCGGCGTACAGCACAGATCGAGGTGCCGTCTTCGTCAGGCGCCGTGTTTGGACTTCCGGCGCGGGCGTCCGGCTTCGGCGCGGGGGACTTCCCCTCGGACCACGGAGCGCCGAGTCGTGAGCGATGCGACTGCGTACGGGACGAGAGGGCTACTGTAGGTTTCCTAAGTGATTGATTGATATGTAGTTCGGGGGTTACAAAACGGGGTATACCCCGCTATATTTTAGGTATACTGAAACGCTGAGCACCCACGGAGACCGACGTTGGGAATCGCCTGACGGGCAGGCTCTTCACCCCGGAAATCGGCAATCGCAGCAGTGGATCGCGCGGCCGATAAGGAGCTCGACATGACCTACAAAATCGAACAGATCGAAGGAATCGGCGCCGACTTGGCCGAGCGCCTCGAATCAGCCGGTGTGCATACCTCGGATGATCTACTGGCGCATTGCGAGATGATGGACGGCCGCAAGCGCCTCGAGTCTCTCACCGGCGTGTCCGAACCGATGCTGATGACATGGGCGAATCAGGCAGACCTCATGCGCGTGAACGGTATCGGCCCTGAGTTCAGCCAGCTGCTCGAGTCATCGGGCGTGCAAAGTGTGAAAGAGCTCTCGGTACGCGCGACGGAGAACGTCGTGCAGTTGCTGGACCTCGTGAACGAGGAAAAGAAGTTGACACGCGTGGTGCCGCCACTCAAGACGGTGGAGCGCTGGGTGAAAAGCGCCCGGAAGATGACCGGCGTGATGACCGCTCGGAGATCGAGCGCTTCGACGACTCAGGGACTGCAGATGCCGGAGCACCGAGCGGTCGAGGCAGTGCACTGATGTCGCGGAGGCCCGCTGCCGATCAGGTAGCGGGCCTCTGTCTACGTGGCTTCCTCGACACGAACGCGGATCAGCGAGGCGATCCAGCATCGACCTGCATTGTCGCCATCATGCCCGAGCCGAGATGCTCGGCAATGTGACAGTGCAGCATCCAGGCGCCGGGATTCGACGCGTCGATGAGTAGATCAACCGTCGAGCCGACAGGAATGAGCGCGGTGTCCTTCCACACCATGTTCTTCGTCGGCACGCCGTCGCGCGAGACGACCAGCATCCGCTGTCCATGCAGGTGGATGGGATGCTGCATGGGATGGAACGACTTTGGATCGTTGAAGATGCGCAGCTTCACCACGCCGCCTTTCTTCACGTGCCAGTCGATGTCCATGTTCTCCTTGCGCGTTGCGTCGTCGCGGAGAATCCAGCGGACCTGCCGGGCCGTGGACAGCCAGTTCATGTCGGGCATCCCATCCACCCACTCGACGGGCGCGAAGTACGCCGTGTCCACGTTCATGAACTGCACGGTGGCGAGCGGCAGGGCGGTGGTCGCCACAGTGAGCGTGAGCGACTTGTCCGGTGGCCGATCGAAGTACGGGCGGTAGCGATCGATGTCGCGCGCAACGGCCGTGTTCGCGCGGAGCGTGGCGAACTGCTTCGCATATGCCGGCGACGCCGGTGACGCATCGACGGTGACGACTCCAAGCGTGTCGACCTCGGGAGCGAACTCGCCTTCGAAGTGGTTGATGGCCTGGATCGCGTTGACGAACGCCACGCGACCCGGCCGATCGAAGCGCACTTCCACGACATACCGCTCGGCGGGTGCAATCACGACGCTCGGCACACGCTCCTCGCGTTCGAAGCGGCTCTGGTCCGACGCGACCACCTTGATGGGCGCGTTGCCGAACGAGACGTTCCACGTGCGTGAGCTCGAGACGTTGGTGATGAAGAAGCGCACGACGTCGCCCGTGTGGACGCGCAGCGCATAGCGCGGCTCGCCATTCACCATCAACACGTTGCCCACGCGGCCCATGAGCGCGAAGGTGGGCGCCTCACGGCCGAATGGGATGAGCGTGTCGGCGTTGATGAGAACGTCGTCGAGGATGAGCGTCTGCTCGCGGTTCACGGGCGAGTAGTAGTCCTTGTCGGGCGAGTCGACGCGCATGTTGCCCACGAGCCCCATCGCCTGCTCGATGTCCTCGCGGACATGCGGGTGATACCAGTAGATGCCGGCGTCCGGGAAGTGGACGGTGTACGTGAAGTCACCGCCGGGCGTCACGGAGTCCTGCGTGAGGCCGGGTACGCCGTCGAAGCGATTGTCGAGGCGGAGCCCATGCCAGTGCACGGTGCTCGGCAAGTCGATGCGATTGTGGAAGCGTACCGTGATCGTCGCGTTCTGCGGAACACGAATCAGGGGACCTGGCACCTGTCCGTTGAAGCCGTACATCGCGAACGTGCGTCCGTTGATCGTCCGGCGCACGAGCATGGCCGTGAGGTCGAGCGTATCACCGTCGGCGAGACGCGCGACCTGGCTCGGCTTCGCCAGCGGCAGCGTGCGCACGTCCTTGCCGCGGCCGGGCAGGAATTCGCCGACGTCGGGCGCGAGGCCGACGAGCCCGGGAATCATCGGCATGCCGGCGGGCATGGGCACGGGCATGCCGCCCATCGTCATGCCGGCCGGCATGGGCATCGACATCGTGGTGTCACGCTTCGGTTTCCTCGCTGCCGGCTTAGGCTGCGAGGTATCGGCGTGCATGCCGGGCATGCCGGGCATGCCGGGCATTCCCGGCATCGAGACGGGCTTCTTCGGCGGTACGGTGGGCTTCTGCGCTACGGCGAGCACTGGCGCGAGACACGCGAGCAGCAGCGCAGCGCGCGCACGGCGGCCGATCAAGGCGGGGTTCCTCGAAACAACGGATGCGAGAGAAAGGTCTGAAGCCACCCGCTCGGTGACGTGCCATGCAGCACCGTGGGCCCCGCGTGTGTGGCGACCGACGCGTTGGCCTCCGCGGTGATGACGAAGAGGAACTTGTTGAGCGTCGCGTGCCCGACGGTCGCACGTCCGTTCGTGATGGGACCGAGGCGATCCCAGCGTGAGAGGTCCGTCGTCGCCGCCCACGCGACGTACGCGGTGTAGGCGCCGAGCGTCGCTGGAGACGGCAGGCCGGACGCGTCGACCTGGACGTCGTAGATGGCGCGTCCGTCGGCCGTGACGGCCACGCCGAAGGGCGACTCCGCGTAGACGAGCCGCGCGTGACCGGCGGCCGTCGGCGCCTTCGGCGTGTTGAAGAGGGGGATGTCGAAGGGACCATCCATCACGACTGCGACTGCTGCGACGACAACCAGCGCGCCGAATCGCGCCACGCTCGTCATCACGCCTGGTACGGTCTGGTCACGGCACGATCGGCGGCGATGAACGCTCCGGACCGCGGTCGAAGTCCTGCACGCTGGAGATGTTCGGCATGCCGTAGTCATGACCGTTCCAGCTGTTGAAGCCGTCCATCTTGAAGAGCCACAGCCCGGTGCGCATGTCGGACAGGACGATGAGGCCGTCGTAGTTGCGGATGTCCACGCCGAAGGCGCCCTGCTCGACGCTTGTGGTGCTCTGCCATCCGTTGCTCGGCGAGCCGCCGAAGCCATGCTCGTGCTCGCACTCGCAGGTGTACCACGCGCCGTCGGTCTTCGGATGCTTCGGGTCCTTCAGGTTGAAGACCTGGAGACCATCCTCATACGCAGACACGAACACGTACGGCCAGCGCACCTCGTGATTGTGCGAGAGGTCGCGCCAGTCGGCAGTCCAGGCGCTGATGGGTTGGTCGATGTTCTGCGTCTTTCCGGATTGCCCGGCCGTGAGATCCCAGATGCGAAGTGGCGTGTACTGATATTCGGTCTCGGTCACCGCGTACTTGCCGTCGGGCGACGGCGTGAACGTGTGCGCGACGTCCATGCCGAGGCTCGTGATCGTGAACACCTGCTTGGCCGCCTCGGGATGCGTGACGTCCCACACGGAATAGCCGCCGAGTCCGGCGCCGTAGAACTTGTCCTGCTTCGTGGCGGGATCGTAGCCGACGTAGAAGTCGTGATAGCCGCCTCCGCCGATCTGCTTGAAGGGCGTCGGGTTCGGCACGTCACCGATGAGCCACGTGGACTCGGGAGCGCCACTGACCACCTTGGCGAGGTCGTAAATCAGCGCCTTCGACTGGTTGATGGTCGCGAAGTAGAGCACGCGGCCGTCGGAGTGCTTGTACGCGAACGTGTTGTGGAACCCGCCGGGCGACGCCGGATACTTGATGCGCGCGACGACCTTGACCTTGCTCGTATCCGGCAGCCCGGTGACGTCGAAGATGACGGCGCCGAGGTCCGTGTCGGGGCCGCCCTGCATGAACTGGAAGGACTGGGCGTAGTAGTAGCGGTTGCCGATCTTGAAGTACTTGCCATCCATCGCGCCGATGCCGCGGTGCAGCTCGGGGTTCTCGATGGTCCAGTCGTAGATCTTCTTCGGTGCCGCGGTGTTGCTGATGTCGTAGATCTGCGTGTCGAAGTTGACGAAGCCGCTGATGTAGACGTACGGCCGGTTGCGGTCCTGTTCGATCTCGATGTCGGCGGCCTTCCATGCGCCCGGGTGGCTGACGACATGGGCGACCATCTTCATCTTGTCGGTGCCGGCGCGCTTCTGGTCGAAGTCCTTCACGGCGACACCGGGATCCTGCGCGCGGGCGACGGTCGCGAGGACGAGCAGTCCGGGGAGGAAGAGGGATCGGCGCATCACGGATGCCTTGGCTGAGTTGAACGGCCGCGCCTCCTGGTCGTGGTGACGCGGGCGCGTTTTCGGAGTATGTCCATGGGGGAGAGCCCATGCAAGTCGGCATGGCTGCCTTGCGGATTCCGTCCGGCGCTGCGCCACGATACTGTTTCCTCCCATGCCCGCCTTCGAGATTCCGATTGTCGTCCGCGCTGACGACATCGACGACATGGACCACGTCAACAACGTGGTGTACCTGCGCTGGGTGCAGGACGTCGCGCTCGCGCACTGGCTGGCGCGCGCCACGGAGGCGCTGCGTGCGGAATTCGGCTGGGTCGCCACGCGACACGAGCTGGACTACAAGCAGGCGGCGGTGCTGGGTGATGCAATCACGGCGCGAACGTGGATCGGCACCGTGGATTCACGACGCTTCGAGCGCTTTACGGAAATCGTGCGAACGAACGACGGCGTGGTGCTGGCGCGGGGCCGCACGCTGTGGTGCCTGATCAACCGGGGGACCGGACGTATCGCGCGGATTCCTGACGCGCTGCGTGAGTGTTTCCCGGACGAGTGAGCCCAATCGATCGCTCGCTTTTCCGCCAACCGAGTGATACCCTATCGCCGCTCGCGAGCAGCTGTCCCCTCCAGCAGGAGACTCGTGTAGATGGCGCCTGTCCTGACGGCCGTCGGTCTGAACTGGATCGACTACAGCATCATCATCGTCTACTTCGCCTTCGTCCTCGGCATCGGCTGGCAGCTCCGCCGAGCGATGAAGACGAGCACCGACTTCTTCCTGTCGGGGCGGTCGCTGCCCGCGTGGATCACCGGCCTCGCCTTCCTCTCCGCCAACCTCGGCGCGCAGGAAGTCATCGGCATGGGCGCGTCGGGCGCGAAGTACGGCATCTCGACGAGCCACTTCTACTGGATCGGCGCCGTGCCGGCGATGCTCTTCGTCGGCATCTTCATGATGCCCTTCTACTATGGCTCGAAAGCGCGCTCGGTGCCGGAATATCTGCGCCTTCGCTTCGACGAAAAGACACGCGCGTTCAACGCCGTGTCGTTCGCGATCATGACCGTGTTCTCCTCCGGCGTCTCGATGTACGCGATGGGCATGCTGATGAACCTCCTGCTCGGCTGGAGCTTCAACTTCAGCGTGTTGATCTCAGCGGCGATCGTGCTCTCGTACATCCTCCTCGGCGGGTTGACGAGCGCGATCTACAATGAAGTGCTCCAGTTCTTCCTCATCGTCTTCGGCTTCGCGCCGCTGGTGATCGTTGGACTGAATGAAGTCGGCGGATGGTCGGGACTCACGGCGAAGTTGTCCGCGCTCGCGGTGACGCAGGGACATCCTGTCGGCGCGTACACGCACGCCTGGCAAGGCATGGACGCGCCCGCGCACAACCTCATCGGCGTCGAGTGGTTCGGGTTGGTGATGGGGTTGGGCTTCGTGCTCTCGTTCGGCTATTGGTGCACGGACTTCCTCGTGGTGCAGCGCGCCATGGCTGCTGACTCGATGGAGTCGGCGCGGCGCACTCCGCTCATCGCGGCCTTCCCGAAGATGGTCTTCCCCTTCCTCGTCATCGTGCCGGGCATGATCGCGCTCGTCATCGGCGGGCAGGGGATCATTCCGGCGAAGGTCGGTGCGAATGGCGCACCGCTGCTCGATTCAGCGGGGAAGGTGGTGCTGAACTACGATCTCGCGACGCCGTCGATGCTGATGCATCTCTTCCCGAATGGCATGCTGGGCCTGGGGCTCGCGGCGCTGCTCGCGTCGTTCATGTCGGGCATGGCCGGCAACGTCACGGCATTCAACACCGTGTGGACGTACGATCTGTACCAGACCTACGTGAAGAAGGACGGCGACGACGCGCACTACCTCTGGGTCGGTCGCGTCGCGACGGTCGTCGGCATCGCGCTGGCGATTGCTGCCGCATACGTCGCGGCGTCGTTCAACAACATCATGGAGTTGCTGCAGCTCGTGTTCGCGTTCGTGAACGCGCCACTGTTCGCGACGTTCTTCCTCGGCATGTTCTGGAAGCGGAGCACGGGCCACGGCGCGTTCTGGGGACTGGTCTCCGGAACGACGGCGGCGGCGCTGCACCATGGATTCACGCTCCCCGCCGGTTCAGTGCCCGGTATCAAGGGCGGATTCTTCGGCGTGCTGAACACGTACCGCAGCGAGTTGGGGCAGACCTTCTGGACGGCCATCGCCGCGTGGACGACGTGCTTCGTCGTCACGATCCTCATCAGCATGATCACGCGTCCGCGGCCAGAGCAGGAGCTGGTTGGACTCGTCTACAGCCTGACGCCAAAGCCGGACAGCACGGCACGTTCCCTGTGGGAGAAACCGGCGTTCCTCGGCGCGGTGGTCCTCGTGATTCTGCTCATCCTCAACCTCATCTTCGCCTAATCCCATGAGCGCAACAGGCGACCTCGACGTCCGCGTTCCGATCGGCGCGCTGTTCACGCTGGTCGGCCTGCTGTTGACCGTGTATGGATTCCTCGAGCCGGTCGCGGCGACGAAGGCGTTCACGAAGGGCGGACAGATCAATATGTGGTGGGGGCTGGTGATGCTCGTCTTCGGGGTCTTCATGCTGCTGCTCGCGCGTCCGCGCGGCCGAGTGGCGCGCTGAGGACGCCGGTGGCAGCGGAGGTTCTGTGCGTTGGCGAGGTGCTCTGGGATTCCCTGCCGGCAGGGTTGTTTCTCGGCGGCGCGCCGTTCAACGTCGCCTGTCACCTGCGCGCAGCGGGCATCTCGGCCGCGATGGTCAGCCGCATCGGCGACGACCGGCTCGGCGAAGAGATCATCCGACGCGCGGCGCGCTATGGTGTGGCGACGGATCTCGTGCAGGTCGACCCGACGCTGCGGACGGGATTCGTCCGCGTCCTGCTCGATGACTTGGGCAGCGCGGCCTACGAGATCGTCGCTCCGGCGGCGTGGGACGCGATCTCGCTGAACGACGACTTGCTCCAGCGCGCGAATGCAGCGCGCGCGATCGTCTTCGGCAGCCTCGCGCAACGCGATGCGATCACTCGCGCGACCATCGAACGGCTGTGGGAGAGCAAGGCGCTCATGGTGTTCGACGCGAATCTCCGTCCACCATTCGACGACAGGGACGTCGTCCGTCGATCGCTGGAGCGCGCGGACGTCGTGAAGCTGAGCCATGTCGAGTTGGAGAAGCTGACCGAGTGGTTCGGACTTCCTTCCGACATCCGCGCGGCGGCGACGGCGCTCGCTGATCGGTTCGGCTGCAACACGGTGTGCGTCACCCGCAGCAGGGAAGGCGCGGTGATGTGGCGCGACGGCGTGTGGAGCGAGCACGACGGCTTCGAGGTGGAGGTGCGCGACACGGTCGGGGCAGGAGATGCGTTCCTCGCGGTGCTCCTCGCGGGCATTCTCAGTGGGTCGCCGGACAGCGTCGTGCTCAAACACGCCAACCTCATAGGTGCGTACGTCGCCACGCAGGATGGAGCGGTACCAACAGACCAAAGTGCGGCGATAGCACAGGCAGTACAACCAACGCGACGCTAACCGCACGACCAACGGCGTGCTCCAACGGCGAACTCCAACAACGTGCTCCGAACGCGCTCAAACCGCCCCTGGAGCACGCACCTGGAGCACGCCCCTGGACACGTCCCAGGAGCACGCCCTCAGGAGCACGTCGTTCGAAGTTTCAGAATAGATACCCTATGGGTATGAATACCAACCCAGATTGTATTGGCACCAGCGTCCAGAACCGGCTACCTCTCTAGAGGAGCCGTAAGTCCGCTTCACCGGTACATCCATACAGGCATCTGGCTGTGTGTGGCTCACCGACGAAGCGCGACAGGAGAAGTAACGCAGCATGACCAGGCATTTTCTTTTCGTCAGTGATTTCGATCAGACGTTGAGCTTCAACGATTCCGGCAGGTTGCTGAGCGAAATGCTCGGCATCTCCGGATTCGACGAGAAGGTCGCCGGACTCTCGCGACTGAACCTCGTGCAGTCCGGTGCCGAGCTGACCTATCTGCTCCGTCACGATCCGGAATATCGGCGTGTGCGTCGCGAAGACCTCGCCGAAGTTGGCCGCCGGATTCGCCTCAAGGGCAACATCGAACGCCTCACCGCCCTCCTCAACAAGGGCATCGATGGCTACCGATTCGACTTCTACGTCGTGTCCGCCGCGCCGGAGGAGATCGTCCTCTCCGCTCTCGAGAACATCGTTCCGCCGAGTCACATCATCGGCACGCGCCTCAGCTATGATCAGGACTCGGGTGAGATCGCGTCCGTGAACAGCGTGGCCGCCGGGTACGGCAAGGTCACCGCGCTGGAAGAGCTGCGCACCGCGATGGGGGTTCCGCGCGAGCGCGTCGTCTACGTCGGCGACGGAAGCTCCGACCTCCACGTCATGCTGCACGTCAATCGCGGAGAGGGCCTCACCATCGCCGTCTCGCAGTCGCGCCAGATCACCGAAGTCGCGAGGCGCACCGTCATGAGCGACGACGCGCTGAGCGTGCTCGTGCCCATCCTCGAGGAGATCGCGCGCTACGAACCACCGCAAATCCGTCAGTTCTTCGAGCAACACGGGCTCGTGATCCAGGAGTGGGACCGCATTCGCACCGACTGGGTGACCATTCGCTCGACATCGGAGCCGGGCGAGCCCTCGTTGATCGTGGCCGCGTAGTGACGCTGGAACTGCGCCCACGTTGGGCCGTCTCCGGCGTCTTCTTCCTCACGGGAGTCGGCACCGCGAACTGGGCGGTGCGTATTCCAGCGGTCCAGCGCTCGCTCGATCTCAGCGACGGCCAACTCGGCTTCGCCCTCCTCGGCGTTTCCATTGGCGCCATCTCGGCGATGCCGATCTCCGGGCGCCTCGTCGCCCGATTTGGAAGCCGGCCCGTCACATTCGCCGGAGCAATTGCCTTCGCCATCGCACTGACGCTCCCGCCGCTCGCACCGAGCTTCACGATGCTCGTCACTGCGTTGGTGGTGCTCGGACTGACGAACGGCATTCTCGACGTCGCCATGAACGCGCAGGCCGCCACGGTGCAGACGAGCTACAGCCAGCCGATCATGGGGCGCATTCACGCGTTCTACAGCTTCGGCGGGTTGATCGGCGCGGCGATCGGCGGAGGCATTGCTGCCCGGGGCATCGGTCCGGCGCCACATCTCGCCGGCGTCGGCCTCGCCATCGCCATCGGGGCAAGCGTCGCCGTCACGCGCATGCTGCCCGCGCACACCGACGCCTCGCCGCACCTGCCGTTCATCGGCGGACAGCTGCGCGCGCTCATTGCGCTCGGCGTCCTCGCCTTCTGCGTGCTCTTCGGCGAAGGCGCCATGATGAACTGGAGCGCCGTCTACCTGCGGAATGTCATCGGCACAGGGCCCGGCCTCGCCGCGGCGGGCTTCGCGAGCTTCTCGCTGATGATGGCCAGTGGCCGAGCCGTCGGGGACACGCTCACGTCGCGACTTGGTGCCGAGCGGTTGACGCGCATCGGGGGGACGATCGCACTGTGCGGCACCGCGTTGGCGCTCGCCTTTCCGCAGCCGTTGCCAGTCGTCATCGGCTTCGGAGCCGTCGGTGCGGGGCTGTCGATCATTTTTCCGATCACACTCGCCGCTGCGGCGCGCACGCCCGGCGTTGCGCCAGGTGCGGCGATCGCCGTCGTCTCGATGTGTGGCTATTCGGGATTGCTCGCCGGCCCTCCGCTCATCGGCACGGTGGCGAACTTCCTCACGCTGCGTGGCGGGTTGGCGCTCGTCGCGGTGGCCAGTGTCGGCGTCGTGATGCTCGCACGCGCCGTGCGCACGTCGAGTCAGCCTTTGGGTGACGCTGCGCGCACGCGTGTGCGTCCGACGGCGCGCAACGCGGTGACGAACCTCTCGCGCACGGGTGACCTGTCGCCCCGTTTCCAGACCGCGGAGAGCTCCATGTCGACGGAAAGGCCGGTCACGGAGCGGTAGGCGACGCCCTGTTGCTTGTACTGTTGGAGCGAGCGCGGAATGAAGGCGACGCCGACGCCCGCGCCGACGAGGCTCACCAGCGTAGTCCACCCCGCCGCCTCCTGCACGACGCGCGGACTGAACCCCTCGGCGCGACAGCGCGCGATGATGTCGTCGTAGATCGGAGGAGCGACCTCGCGCGTAAAGAGCACGAATGACTCCTCCGCCAGGCCGCTCAACGTGAACCGCGCGCGGCCGGCGAGCCGGTGATCTTCCGGGACCGCGAGGATGACCGGATCCGTGTACACCAACTCGACGCGCAGCCAGCGGTCCGCATCGAGCGGAGGACTATGCAGCAGGCCAAGGTCGATGCGCCCGTCGCGCAGCGCTTCCGCCTGCTGTCGCGCATCCATCTCGAACAGCGAGAGTCCGATGCTGGGCAGGTGCATGCGGAAAAAGCTCAACACGTTGGGCAGGACGCCCGAGTGCGTCGCCGCGTCGACGAATCCGACGCGGAGACGTCCGGTCTCCCCGCGCGCGGCGCGCTGTGCGGTGCGCTGTGCGCGTTCGGCTTGGGCGAGTGTGAGACGTGCTTCTGGTAGGAAGGCGCTGCCGGCGGGCGTGAGGTCGACACCGCGCGGTGTGCGCTCGAACAGGGGCGTGCCGACTTCGCGCTCGAGGTCGCGGATTTGCCGGCTGAGCGGCGGCTGTGCGATGTGCAGGCGCGCCGCGGCGCGCCCGAAGTGGAGCTCTTCAGCGACGGCGACGAAATAGCGTAGGTGGCGCAGCTCCATGGTCGTACGATACCTGTTGGGTATGAGCGGGCACAAGCTCGGCTGGCGGCGGAGAAGCGACAGAAACTGCCGAACGGCCGTACTCCGGAACGCAGACTCACACAGGCTGCGCCTCGGTGAACGACGCTGTTGCAGCGTCTGTGTGTTTCCGCGTGGCGAAGCCCGCGTGCGCGCGCGCAGCGCGCACTGCGTTCCGTAGCTCGGCGATCTCACCGTAGAATGGCGGTGAGGCGCCGCCGTCTATGACCGAGAGGACTGCAGGTCCCGACACTCGCTTCGCTCGTGCGGGATGACAGTGGGGGAGCGATCGCTCGTGCGGGATGACAGTGGGCGCTGTCGCTTGTGCGGGATGACAGTCGGAATGGTAGATTCTCGCGCATTCTCGGGTCCGCGTTTCTCCTTCCAGTCGATCATGCCATTCCTTCGTCGCGTCGCAATCGCACTAAGTCTCGCCGCGCTCCCGATATCGGCGCATGCCCAGCAGGCCAACGATCCCGAGTACACCGCGAAGATCAAGGAGCTCACGCCGACCGACCCTACGTGGAAGTTCACCACGGAGCTCGTCGATCACCTGCCCGCATCGAGCACCGTGCCCACTGTGCTCAAGGTGCTCGGCTACGTCCCCGGCACGATCGGACGACTCTCGCGCACGGAAGACCTCAACAAGTACTTCCGCGCCGTCGCCGCCGCGTCGCCGCGCGTGAAGGTCTTCTCGCTCGGCATGAGTGAAGAGGGACGCGAGATGATCATCGCCGCCGTCGCCGACTCCGCGACCATCGCGCATCTCGACGACTATCGCGGCATGGCGGCCAAGCTCGCCGACCCGCGCGGCGTGAGCGATGACGAGCGCACGCGGCTCATTCGCGAGTCGAAGCCACTGTACTGGCTCACCGGCACCATCCACGCTCCGGAGACGGGCAGTCCCGAGATGCTCATGGAGCTGCTCTATCGTCTCGCCGTCGAGGAGACGCCGTACATCCAGCAAATCCGCCGCAACGTCATCACGCTCATCACGCCGGCCACGGAAGTCGACGGACGCAATCGCATCGTCGACCTCATCGAGGAAGAGAAGCAGCTGAAGCTCGGCCGCGGCGGCATCCCGACCATCTACTGGGGCAAGTACATCGCGCATGACAACAATCGCGATGGCCTGATGATGAGCATCAAGCTCACGCAGAACATGAACACCGGCTTCCTCCACTGGCGGCCGACCATCATGCACGACCTGCACGAATCCGTGCCCTTCCTCTACACGAGCACCGGCACCGGCCCGTACAACGACCAGTTCGATCCCATCGTCGTGAACGAGTGGCACACGCTCGCGTACCAGGAGGTCACGGAGCTCACGAAGCGCGGATTGCCCGGCGTCTGGACGCACGGCTTCTACGACGGCTGGGCACCGAACTACATGCTCGGTATTGCGCAATTCCGAAACTCGCTCGGCAAGTTCTACGAGACGTACACGTCCGGCGGCGCCGACTGCCAGATCGTGAAGCTTCAGGGCAGCGCGACGTCGAAGGAGTGGGATCGTCCCAACCCGCCGGTGAACGGCGTGAAGTGGTGCATCCGCAGCAACATCAACTACCAGCAGTCGGGCGTGCTCGTCGCGCTCAACTACGTCGCGAAGAACCACGAGACGTTCATGGAGAACTTCTCGCTCAAGGCGACGCGCATGGTGGATCGCGGCAAGCGCTCGGCGCCGTACGCGTTCGTCATTCCGCGCGACCAGAAGCGCGCCGCGGAAGCGGGCGACTTGATCAACTACTTTCGAAAGATCGGCAGCGAAGTGCACGTCGCGACGGCAGACTTCACGGCGACGACGATGCCCGCGGTGATCGAGCGCGGCTTGGTCGCTGGTGGGGCAGGGCCTGCCGCGGCAGCTGCAGGTTCGGCAACGGCGGCGCGGCCCGACAGCGCCGCGCGGCGCGACAGCGCAGAGAAGCGTACGTCGCTGACGGTGCATGCTGGGGACTGGATCGTTCGCATGGACCAGCCCTACACCGCGCTCGTGCGCACCGTGCTCGCCATCCAGCGCTTTCGTCCCGACGATCCGTCGCCGTACGACGACACCGGATGGTCGCTCGACCAACTCCGACATGTCACCGCGTACACCATCGCCGATTCGGCCATTCTCACGAAGCCGATGTCGCCGTTGACGACGGACGCCGTCGTGAATGGATCCACCACGGGCTCGGGCGGCACGATCGCCATCGCGCCGGTTGGTGACTGGCGCTCGGCGACGCTGCCCTGGAAGATGGGGAACAACAAGATCACCATCGCCGACACGGCCTTCGCGGCGAACGGCGTCGCGTTTCCCGCCGGTACCTATCTCGTCGCGAACAATGCAGCGACCGCCGATGCCGTCAAGGCGCTCGGCCTCAAGGCGACCGCGCTCGCGCAGATGCCGGCGGTGCGCTCGCACGTCGTCGCGCTCCCACGCATCGCGTTCATCCACACGTGGATCGAGACGCAGAACGAAGGGTGGGTCCGTCACGCGCTGGAGGAGATGGGCGTGCCGTTCTCCTACATGTCGACGCAACAGCTCAGGAAGCCAAAGCTGCTCGACCGCTTCGATGTCGTGCTGTTTCCGCACGTGAGCGGGTCGGCGACGACGATCGTCAACGGACGGCCGATGGTCGGTCCGGCGATCCCGTGGAAGAAGACGCCGCTGACGCCGAACATCGGCGTCATCGATTCGACGGATGACATTCGTCCCGGACTCGGCTTCGACGGACTCGCGGCGCTGCGGCAATTCGTCGAGCGCGGCGGACTGCTCGTCACCGAGGGGAACAGCACGCGGTTGCCGGTCGACTTCGGTTTCAACACGACGGTCTCCGTGACGGCGACGCCGAGGCTGCTGGCGCGTGGCGCGGTGTTCCGTGCGCAGGCGGTCGAGCGCACGAGCCCGATCCTCTACGGCTATAGCGACACGAATCTTCCCGTGTACTTCAACACGGCGCCGCTGTTCACGGTCGCCACGGCGCCGGAGGCGGATACGGCGAGCCGTCGCGTCGCGCAGAACAACGCCGACCCGTCGCTCGAGAAGGAGCTCGCGGCGCAGCGTGCGCGGGTGATCCTGCGCTTCACACCGCGCGCAGATTCGCTCCTCATCTCGGGGCTGCTCGACAACGGGAGCGAAATGGCGGGTAAGGCAGCGGTAGTGGATGCGCCGGTCGGGAAGGGCCACGTCGTGCTGTTCGGTATCCGTCCGATGTGGCGCTACGAAACGCAAGGCAGCTACGCGATGCTGCTGAACGCGATGGTGAATTGGAACAGCTTGGGTGTGGGTGCGGCAGCTACGCGGCCGTAACTGCGAGAACGTAGTGTCGTCCCGAGCGCGAACCGCGGAAGGAGCAGGTCCCTCGACTTCGCTCGGGACGACAAGTCAGAAGCCGTTTCTATGCTGCGGCGACTCGACCCAAACGCGGGCGAAGCGGCGGAGAACGTCGGCGGCACGTGTCAGGGCGCTGCTGAATGCTATTACTCTTCAATGCGGACATTGCTACCTCTCGATTCAAGCGTGATTCTGGTCGTGATCGAGAGATAGGCACTGCCGCATCGAGGTCCAGGACATCTTTGGTGCGTCTCGATACCTCAGAGGCCTCAGCGCCTTTCCACTTGCAGACTGGAGTGTGCCCATGTCGCGCGCAGAGACGGCGTTTCTCTTCGACCTCGACGGCACACTCGTCGACAGCGTGTAGCAGCACGTGCTCGCGTGGCGCGAGGCACTCGAGAGCGAGGGGATCGAGCTCTCGGTGTGGCGCATCCATCGCAAGATCGGCATGAGCGGCGGTCTGTTCACGAACATGCTGCTGCGTGAGACCGGCCTCGAGATCGACCAGGAGCGCATCGAGCGCTTGGGACGGATGCACGCCACTGCGTACAAGCGTCTCTCCGGCGATGTGCGACCGCTGCCCGGCGCTCGCGAACTGCTGGCGTTCCTGACGGATGCGCAGATTCCGTGGGCCATCGCGACAAGCGGTCGTCTCGAGACGGCAGGTCCCGTGATCAAATCGCTCGGCGTCGACATGGCGCGCGTGCCGATCATCACGCGCGACCTCGTGACGTACGCCAAGCCAGATCCAGATGTCTTTCTCGCGGCCGCCGAAGCGCTTGGTGTGCCGATCGAGATGTCGACGGTCGTGGGTGACGCCGTGTGGGACATGCTGGCATCGCGACGCGCGCGGTCACTCGGCATCGGGCTGTTGAGTGGCGGCTACGGTCTCGAGGAGCTCGAGCGAGCGGGCGCCTATCGCGTGTTTGCCGATCCGGCGGATCTGCTGGTGCACATCGACGAGGTCGGTGGGCGTCGATAGCAAGTCATTCGCCGCCATGACAACACTGTCGCCGATGTGGTAGCGTTCCAGTGTCGTTGCGGGGATTGTCACCCCACGCGAATTGCCGATACGGGCGACCTTGCGCTCGATGTGTGTCAAGTAATTACTGTAATGACATCAGCTGGTAGGCTCGCGCGCGTGCTGTGAGCGCTCTCCGGCGAGCGTTACCCCGACAGGGAGTCCTGATGAGCGCAAGTTGTCCTCAGCTCGGATTCGACGTGACCTTCCACGTCGATACATCACTTGACGGCGCTGCCTTGGGCGCGCTCTGGATCGCCTTTAACTCCGCGCTGGCCGAGCGCGGGTTGACGAGCGGTGGAGGCACTGAGGGCGGCGGCCAATGGCGCTATATCATCTGGCGCGACGGCAGCCAGGCCGAGCATGCCGATCGCGACGCGGTACGCGAGTGGGCGGAGAGTCGAGCGGAGATGACCGACGTCGAAGTCGGAGACCTGATCGACGGCGATTTCTCGAATTCGAAGCTGGACATCTGATCGTTGCATGACGCGTGCGTTCCTGACGGCCGAATGGCGCAACCTCGCCATGTTGAACTACATCGTCGACCCGGCATTGCTGCTGCCGTTCGTGCCGAAGGGCACTGAGCTCGACGCATGGCAGGGGCGGACGTATGTGAGCCTCGTCGGCTTCATGTTCGCCGACACGCGCGTGCTCGGTGTGCCGATCCCGTTTCATCGCACGTTCGAGGAGGTGAACCTTCGCTTCTACGTGCGACGCACGGTAGGCGGTGAGGTTCGTCGCGCCGTGACATTCATCCGCGAGCTCGTGCCGCGGCGCGCCATCGCCCTCGTCGCGCGCCTCGGCTACAACGAGCCGTACACGGCGCTACCGATGCGCCACGCATTCGTCGTCCCCGCAGGAGCGCCCAACGCGACCGAGTCATCAGCTCTCGATTCGGCGCAATACGAATGGAAGCTGGGCAGCGAGTGGTGCGGCATGCGCGTCGACACCAACGGTGCCCCATGCGCCATCGAGCCCGGGTCCGAAGAGGAATTCATCACCGAGCACTATTGGGGCTACACGAAGCAGCGCAACGGATCGACTGTCGAGTACCAGGTACAGCATCCGAGCTGGACGGCGCGTGCGGTCTCACGCGCGACCGTGTTCGGTGATCTACGGCAGCTGTACGGCGACGCGTTTGCCGCCAGACTTCGCCGTCCGCCCGACTCGGCATTGCTCGCCGATGGGTCGGCGATCTCCGTCTCGCTACCAAGGCGTCTGTCGGCAGAAGCCTGATGAGCAAGACGCACGCGATCGGCTCGAATCAGGGGGTAGACGGCGCATCACGATCCACCTGCTTGGCGAGCGCCTCGTCCACGTCGTCCTTGAGCTCACGCATATCGGTGCCGAACTCGCTCACCGGCTTCGTGGGAATGAATTGCGCGGGGAGCGGCTTCACGACGGAGGCGAACTTGGGGATGTCGGTGAACTTCTCGTCGTTCACGAGGCCGATGAAGAAGAACATCGCCACCACGACCGCCGACGTGATCAGGCCGGCGCGCCACCTCCCCCTCCTCGGCAACGTGCCCGATACGGCCAGGTGCGCGGCGACGAGCGCCGACAGGACAGCGAGAAAGACGGCGAAGGACAGGATCGGAATGAGTGGCGCGTCGGGGAAGAGAAAGGTCAGCCAATCGTTGATGACGCCCCAGGACAACATCGCGAGCAGCGCCAACGACGCGACGGCGACATGTCCGAGAAAGTGGGATCGCCGATCGGGCCCGCGTCCGGCGAGCGTCCAGAGCGAGGCCCACACGAACGTCGCCGCGGCAACGGCAAGCGCCGCCCCGAACACGGTGGCGCCATTCGACCGATCCGTGCTGCCAAGCCACGCGCTGAGCGCGAACGCCGCGATCATCGTCGCCGCGATGCCGAGGCGGCCGGCTGTCGTTCCGGGCAGACGCGAGCGCGGCGGAGCCGCGACGATCATCGGATGTGGCGCAAGTGTGAGCTGCTCTTCGTCGGCCAGGGCGGGTGCCACGACTTCGTCCACATCGCGGAAATGGAGCGTCGTACGTCCGATGCGAATTTCGGTGCCGGCGTGCACTTCCACGCTGCCGCTCTCGCGCGATCCATTGCGGCGCATGCCGTTGCGGCTTCCGAGATCGCCGATCGCCATGATTCCTGACTCGTCGACGCCGATGAAGGCGTGGCGTGCGTCGAGATAGGGGTCGTCGACGATGATGTCGTTCGAGAGCGCGCGACCGATCGTCAGCGGCAACGCGTCGAGCCGATGGAGCGTCGACACGCCGTGCGCGTTGCGAATCTCGAGGATCAGCGCCATGTGACCTGCTTCAGGTAGCGGCCGGCGAGGCGGTTCACATTGTCGAACGTCACCCCCGTCATCGTCAGCGTCGAGACGAGCCCCACGTCGCTCCGACCGAGGACGGCGATCTCGAGCAGGCCGTCGTACAGTTCGCCGAGCCTGCGATAGCGCCGCAGGCAGAGCACCGCGCGCATTGCCGTCTTGCCGTTCTGGACGTTCCGCGTCTTGCACTTCCAGTTCGTGACGTAGTCCTCCTCGCCGGACGGCGCGTTGTCGCTGCCGAACAGCCGCGAATAGAGCGCGAAGAATCGCGGTGCGTTGAGCGTGCGCGTGGTGATGAGCTGGTGCCCGATCGTCACGCTTCCCGTGGTCTGGTCCGCATCGAGATAGATGTCGGCATCGGTGGCGCAGTTGTGCCGTACCTTCTCGTAGGGCAGCTCGCGCTCGTGCGACGCGTCGCCCCAACAGCGGAAGAAGGGTGCCGGCTGCGTGACGACGCGAAAGGGCCCGAGCGGGATCGTCGTCGTCGCGCTGTCGAACATGTCGCGCAGGTAAACGTCCTGGTACGCGCGCAGCTGTCGGCCCACCTGCGCGAGCGATGGCACCTCGGGCTTGGTCGTGGGCGACAGCACGCGTGCGAGCAGGCTCGCGGCGCGGTCGGCCGGCACGAGGAAGCTGACCTGGTTGCCCGCGGTGGACACGTTGACGCCGATGACGCGTCCTCCCTCGTCGATCGTCGGGCCGCCACTCATGCCGGGATTCAGCGATCCGGTCAGATGGATGCGCGGGTAAAGCGTGTGCAGGAGTAGTCCGTTATACGTCCCTTCGACGATGCTGAGTCCCAGATCACGCGGGTGCCCGAGTGAAAAGAGCCGATTCCCTTGCGCAATGGTCGTGGCGCCAAGGGCGAAGTACGGACGTCCCGTAAGTGTCGAGCCCAGAATGGCGAGGTCGTGCACCACGTCGATGCCGAGCACCGTCACCGGCCGAGCCACACCGGTCGAATCGATCAACTCGGCCCTATACCGCTTGGGCGAGTTGATGAGGCTGGAGATGACGTGATAATTGGTGACGACATGTCCCGCCGGCGTGACGAAGAAGCCGGAGCCGATGCTCGCCTTGGCGGCGGATCCGGTCTCGATGACCTGGATCTTGACGACGTGGTCGGCGAAGCGACGGAAGACGTCGGACGTGGCGGCACTGCGCTCCTGGGCGTGGAGCGGGTTGGCCGCGAAAAGCGCCACGAGCACGAGCGTCGCCGAACGGCCAGGGAATCGCATCAAGTGGTAGGGAAAAGTGTGCTGGAAGCTAATCGCCACTCGTGTTCCAGCATCTGCGCTATGCCAGGGGAATCTTCTCGGCGTACTTCGACAGCCATGTGTCGAACGACTGGATGTCCGGTGCGAGCTCCTTCGCCCGCGAGACGTCGCGCATTTCGTTGCAGATGTCCTCGAACTCGTTGTAGAACTGGAACATGTTGCCCAGATCTTCCGCACCGGGGAAGCCGAACGAGCGATACACGGAGGGCGGCACGTCGTTGAACCTGATCGGCTGCCCGACCGCCTTGGACATCGCTGCCGCCATCGCTTCGCCGTCCAGAATCTCGCCGGCCACGCCGACCTTCTTGCCGATCAGCGACGTGCCCTTCTTGAAGATGCCATACGCGACCCTCCCGATGTCTTCCGCCGCCACGCCGGCCATCTTCGCCCTGCCGATCGGCAACGTGAGCGCGAGTTGTCCATCGGGCCCCCGCTTCGGTCCTGCGCCGAAGGAGATGAAGTTGTCCCAGTAGAACGAGGCGTAGAGAAACGTCGTCGGCACGCCGAGGTCGGTGAAGACGTGGTCGGTTTCACCCTTGGCGTCGAAGTGCGGCACCTTGTACTTGCCTTGCAGCGTCGGCATGCGATCGTCGGAGAGCGGCACGTACTTGCGCGTGTCCTCGAGCGTCGACCACACGACGTGCTGCAACCCGGCCGCCTTCGCCGCTGTGGCGAGGTTGGTCGCGCTCGTGATCTCCGTCTCGGGCGAGTAGTGGTTCCAGAAGAAGGTGACGCAGTACGCGCCATACGCGCCGTCGAACGCCTTCGTGATGCTGTCCAGGTCGTCCACGTCGGCCGCGACGACTTCCGCACCGAGTGCCGCGAGCGCCTTCGCCTTGTCGGAGCTGACGTCGCGCGTGATGGCGCGGACCGCGAACTCGCTGTTCTTGTCGGCAAGAATGGCGTGAGCCAGACCGCCGCCCTGTGCACCCGTGGCTCCGACGACGGCGATGATCTTCTTGTCAGGCATGTCGTGCTCGGTGAGTGGATGTGGAAAGTCGCAGAATGTGCTTCCGCCGCGCACGCACCGCTACTGGTGCCGGGCGCCGTCCTCTGACGGGATGATCGCGAGCTGCACCTGCACGCCTTCGCGCAGCACGGTGATGCTCGTCGCCTTGTCGATGCGCTCGCTCGTGAGCAGCCGCTGCAGGTCGTCGATGCTGGCGACCACCGAGCCCGCGAAGCCGATGATGATGTCGCGACGACGCACACCCGCGTACTCCGCAGGGCTGCGCGGCACGACATCCGTGACGAGCACTGCACCCGCGGCGACGAGCTGGTTCAGCTGCACACGCCGGCGCGACAGCTGGATCGATTGGCCACCGACGCCGATCGACGCGCGGCGCACGCGCCCCTCGCGAATGAGCTGCGGAATGACGAGATGGGCTGTGCTCACCGGCACCGCGAAGCAAATGCCCTGCGCGCCGCTGATGATGGCGGTGTTGATGCCCACCACCTCGCCACGCGAGTCGACGAGCGGTCCGCCCGAGTTGCCGGGATTGAGCGCGGCATCCGTCTGGATCACGGCATCGATCACACGTCCCGACTGCGCGCGCATCGTGCGGCCGAGCGCACTCACGACCCCCGACGTCACCGTCGACGAATAGCCAAGCGGGTTGCCGATGGCGATGACCACCTGGCCGGGCCGCAACCTCGTGGAGTCGCCGAGCTTCGCCGCGACGAGCGACGGAGCGTTCACGCGAAGAACGGCGAGGTCCGTGTCCGGATCGCAGCCAACGATCTCCGCCTGATAGCTCGCGCCGTCGGAGAACGTCGCACGGACGCGCGTCGCGCGCTCGACGACGTGGCTGTTCGTGAGCAGAAAGCCATCGGGCGTAAAGACGAAGGCCGAGCCGCTCCCCGACGGCTCGTCACCTTCACTCCGCTGAGGGCGACGCTGGCGCCGTTGCGCAGCCGTCATCGGCGCCCAGACCTCGAGATGCGCGACCGCGGGACCGACGCGCTCCACGGCGCTGATGACCGCCGTGGAGTAGGCGTCGAGCATGTCGGCGTTGCTCGGGACATGGGCTCGCTCGCCGACGGGCTGAATGTCGTGCAGGGTATCGGACATCAACTTCAACTGCGTCACCGCTGAATCAGGAATGTGGCTTGTGCTTTCTGGCCGCGACGGTGGCGGCCGTGAGGCGCTCCAGGTAGCCGGCAGCGGCCTCGCCGCCGTCGCGCTTGGGGAGCAGGAAATGCGGGTCGTCCGGCTCGCCCTTCTGGTTGCTCGGCGGCTCGTCCATCATGAGGTCGCCGCCCGCCGCTTCCACGGCGTTCTCGAACCCTTCGAGCGCCTCGAGCATCCGGACGACATCTTCGGGCGAATCGGAATCGAGGACCTCGACCCCCCTCGCATGCAGCTTTCCGGCGATCTCCTTCGTGTTCCGTGTGATCTCGCTGCTCTCGTCGTCGCTTGGCTGGCTCATGCAGTGGTTCTCCTGGAATGGCGCGCGGTGAGAAATCGGGGTGGGGCGGGTCCAGTTCCCGGCGAGAAACGGTCCATCGCGCATTGGGTGTCGTCCCGAGCGACTTGAAGTTGTCGTCCCGAGCGAAGTCGAGGGGCCTGCTCATCGCCCTTCGTCCTTGACGTATCAAAAAAAGTTGCTACAATCCCGATGTGCCCACAGCAACGCTCCACATCCCGCGCATCGCCCAGCTCTGCAACGCCCTCGCCGACGAGGCGCGGGTCGAGATCATCGCACGTCTGCTCGACGGCGAGAAATGTGTCTGCGACCTCACGGACGCTCTCGCGACTGGCCAGTCGCGGTTGTCGTATCACCTGAAGGTGTTGAAGGACGCTGGTCTGGTGAGCGACCGCCGCGATGGACGATGGTCGTACTACACCCTGACGCGCGATGTCTTCCTCGAGGCCGAGGAGCTATTGTCGTCACTGCGCCCGAAGGCGTCTCGGTCGCTAAAGGTGAACTGCTGCTGATTGTCGTCCCGAGCGAAGTCGCGGGACCTGCGCTTCCGGTTCTCAGTTCCGCCCGACACATCAACTTTTCTTGCTGATAAGGAGCCTGCCATGACCAACACCACCGACATCGACGTCCTCCGCGAAACCGTCCAGGCGCGCTACGCCGAAGCCGCTCGGCGAGTGACCGACGGCACCGCCGCCTCCTGCTGCGGGCCGGCCACCGGTTCGAGTGGATGTTGCGGCGCCACTACCGACAGCTGGGATCCCATCACCGCCAATCTCTACGACGAAGGCCAGGCCGCCGGCATTCCCGCCGAGGCGCTCCTGGCATCGCTCGGCTGCGGCAATCCGACCGCCCTCGCCGACCTCCGCGACGGCGAAACCGTCCTCGACCTCGGCTCCGGCGGAGGCATCGACGTCCTGCTCTCCGCGAAGCGCGTCGGTCCGATGGGGAAGGCCTACGGTCTGGACATGACCGACGACATGCTCGCGCTGGCGAACGAGAACAAGGCGCGCGCCGGTGCGACGAACGTCGAATTCCTCCGCGGCCACATCGAGAGCATTCCACTGCCGTCCAGCACCGTCGACGTCATCATCTCGAACTGTGTCATCAACCTCTCCGGCGACAAGCGGAAGGTGCTCGCCGAGGCGTTCCGCGTGCTCAAGCCGGGCGGTCGATTCGCCGTGTCGGACGTCGTCGTGCGCGGCGATGTGCCCGCGGCGGTGAAGCAGAGCATGGAGTTGTGGGTCGGCTGCGTGGCTGGTGCGCTCGAGGAAGAGGAGTTCCTCTCGATGCTGCGCGACGTCGGCTTCACGAATCCGAGCATCGAGCCCACGCGGATCTATCGCGCCGACGACGCGGCGGCATTCCTCGCCAACACCGGCCTCGATTCAGAGAAGTTCGCAGCGGACATCGATGGAAAATTCATGGGCGCGTTCATTCGTGCAACGAAGCCACTGGCTACTCCGGCGCCGTGCTGCGCGCCCGGTTGCTGCGATTGAGCTCGTGTCGTGCCGAACGAAGTCCCATTTGTCGTCCCGCGCGAAGTCGAGGGACCTGCTTTTTTCAGCAAGGAGCGAATCAATGACCGCAACTGATTTGGCCGGCGCTACACTGCGCCTCGCCGTTCCATCCGATGAAGCCGCGGTCGAAGCGCTGCTGACCGCATCGAGTCTCCCGCTCGACGGCGTACACGAAGCCTTGCCATGCTTCGTCGTCGCGGAAGAGGCAGGCAACATCGTCGGCGTCGCAGGCATCGAAGCCTGCGGAGTCGCCGGAGAGCATGCGCTGCTGCGCTCCGTCGCCGTCGCACCGTCGTGGCAGAAGCGTGGGCTCGGCCGCGCCCTCGTCACGCGCACGATCGCCGAGGCGGAGGCGCGTGGCGCGAAGGCGCTGTACCTCCTGACGACGACCGCCGAGCACTACTTCCCGAGCTTCGGTTTCCATATCACGTCGCGCACGGACGTTCCCGACGACGTCCGCGAGACGGCCGAGTTTCAGGGCGCGTGTCCGGACAGCGCGACAGTGATGGTGCGGGAGTGCACTGATATGGGACGATGACGCTGACATGCTACGCACTCTTCTCGTCGGCCACATTCCAGCACGCTCCCCGACGAGTTCGCGGAGTATCTCCGCACCGGCGGCAATACGAAGTCGTCGTCCCGCGCGCAGTCGAGTGAGCTGTTCTTCGATCCTGCCACGTTCATGGATTGGACTTCGTCCTGTGATTCGCCGCCTGCTCTCCGTACTCTCCGGTCTTGCGATGCTCCGCGGCGGGCGCTTTCAGGCTTCAGTCCGGTGAGGCCTTCGACGGCCAACCGCTGCACGACCGCCAGCATCCGCACGACTTCTTGATGGAGTTGAAGCGCGTTGTACGAGGTGCCGGTGACGAAGACCGTCGGTCTCATGCTGTACGCCGCACCCTCCGGCGAGCCGGCGCTCGGTCCCGTGGCCTTCATGCATCGTCCATCGGCGATGGACAACCCGACGGCGCCGATCAGCCACCACTGGCAGGATGCGACGCACATTTCGTTTGGTGTGCTGAGCGCCGGCGTCTTCACGCATTCCCTCAAGCTCGAAGGATCCGTGTTCAACTCGCGCGAGCCCGACCAGCACCGGTTCAACTTCGATCCGCCGCGACTCGACTCCTACTCCGGTCGCGTCACCTGGAATCCGGAGAAGCAGTGGAGTCTCACGGCAGGCTACGGCGTCCTGAAGAGTCTCGAGTCGTTGCCCCCACCGAATCCATGCACCGTGCGACGGCATCGGTGCTGCACGGCGCGACGCTCGGTGCCGACGGCGTCGTGCCATCGACACTCTCCAGCGCATATGGATCGAGGACGCCCTCGGAGCCATGTTGTTCGTGCGCGTGCGACCGTTTCTCAACCGGATGAAAATGATGGGGCCGATGTAACGGCATCGTTCTCGCTCCAGATGCCGATACAGGCGATGATTCTCAAATCGTAAAAAACCAATGGGCCACCGCGACGACCGGCACAAGCACGCAGCGCAGCGCAAGAGAGACGAACGTGCCACCACCCTCGGCTTGCCGAAGAACAGGGACCTCGAGCCGCGCATGCCGCTCGCCGGCTACGAGGAGCTGTATGAGATCACACAATCCGGCCGCGTGTTTTCGTTGAAGACGAAGAAGTTCCTCGTCGAGGGATACCAACGCAGCCTGTCCATCCGCTTTACGGTGAACGGCGCGATCGTCAGTCTGTCGAAAGAGAAGGCGATTGCCGACAGTTGGGCCGCCGCGGTCAAAAATTCTTCGCCGCAGGGTTGACAGGTCGCCACATCGATTTTAATGTGTGCCCTCTGGGAGTCGCGTCCCGATGTTCACGAGTCGACTGTTTTGCACATTGCGTGCGTGCAGACGACCACCCCCGCAGCGCAGGTTGCTCCGGGCAGACCATCGGCGGCGCGATTTGTCGTTCCAGGGCATCGTACTCCAATCACTCAACCCATCCTAACCGCATGACGTCCTTCACGTCCCCTCGATTCCACGCCCCACGACAGTCCGGCTCGCGCCGGCTCGTCGGGAGCTGGGGCGCGCCGATCGGCGCCATCGACGGCGGCGTATGCCTCGCCTCGAGCGACGTCATCGATGTCGAAAGCATGACGGGCAGGTCCGACTATGGACAGCCGAAGGGTTGCAGAAGCGGTGCAGGATCCGCGGATGGAGGACGCACTCCCTAGAGTGTGACCACAGTCCCGGATTACAGAGCGAATCACTCGCCCTGCCTGCGCCACGCGCCAGGTGGGGCGTTTTGTTTTTCGCTGTTTGACAAGTGATGGTCTGGAACTGAACAGAATCGTCAGCACCAACACGATCCGTCGCCGGCCGGCGCTGGATGATGCCCGAGTGGAAGGAACGCGACTCCCACCATGAGGACATCCGCTGCCGTGTCGCGCCGTCGGCGGATCGACACTATCGGCGCGTATGGGCCTTTGCCGCGCGCCACCGGGAACCGTAGCTCAACAGGAACATCAGAGCGCGGTGCCGCCGCACGACCTCCCATGGCCTGACGAAGGCGGGACCGTGCGGACACACGACATCGAGATGCGGGTGCAACTCCCGCCGACTCGGGGTTCCCCCTCTTTGCGCGCGCTGCGATCGGGTCGCCGCGTTTCGGTTATCGCATCCTGTCACGAGTGACCTCGCTCAATACGAGCCAGGGTCGAGACGCACTCTCTCATCCGTTGAACGTGCGCACAGAGCACTCACTCATCACACTCGACTCAAGGAGGCCGAGCCATGTTCGATTTCACGCAACAGGTTGCAACTCGCCTCCGGCGTCTCATCACGCCGCAGCGCGAGCCCATTCCCAACACCAACCAGCTCCTCAACTCCGCGGGCGGCTATACGTGGCCCGTCGACGACTGGGCGCGTCTCGACCGCTTTCTCATCCTTGGCTCCGAAGGCGGAACGTTTTACATCCGCGAGCGGCCGCTGACGCAGGAGAATGCGAAAGCGGTCATGGTGTGCCTGGCCGAGGACGGCCCGCGCGTCGTCAAGCGCGTGGTGGAGATCAGCACGAGCGGTCGTGCGCCGAAGAATGACGCGGCGCTGTTCGTCCTCGCGATGGCCGCGGGCGCGGACGATGACGCCACGCGCGCCGCCGCACTCGACTCGCTGCCGTTGGTGGCGCGTACTGGCACGCATCTCTTTCACTGGTTGCAGTTCGTCCGCGCGTTCCGTGGGTGGGGACGCGGCATTCGCACCGCGATCGCACGGTGGTACACCGAGAAGTCGCCGGCGGAGCTCGCGTATCAGCTGTTGAAGTACCAGGCGCGCGACGGTTGGTCGCATCGCGATGCGTTGCGGCTGGCCCACCCGAAGGCGCCGTCGGCGGAGCATGACGTGCTCTTTCGCTACGCGACTCACGGTTGGGAGGCGGTGGCGCGCGAGAGTGCGCTGCGTTCCGACGTCGGCACGCGAGTGCAGGCGATGCACGCCATTCGCGAGATGTCGCCCGTCGAGGCGGCGCGTGTGATTCGCGTCTACAACCTCACGCGCGAGATGGTGCCGACCGAGCTCCTCATGCATCCCGACGTCTGGGATGCATTGCTCGACCGAATGCCCATCTCGGCGCTCGTGCGCAATCTCGGCGTCATGAGCAAGGTCGGCCTGCTCGTGCCGGGTTCGGATGCGGTTCGCACTGTGTCCGCGCGGTTGGGCAGCGGCCTGCAGCTCCGCCGTGGACGAGTGCATCCACTGGCGATGCTCGCCGCGATGAAGACGTATGCGCAGGGTCGCGGCATGCGCGGGTCGGGAACGTGGACCCCGGTGTCGCAGGTGGTGGACGCGCTGGACGGCGCCTTCCACCTGTCGTTCGAGAACGCGCCGTCGACGGGCAAGCGCATCATGTGTGCGCTCGATGTCTCGGGTTCGATGACGGCACCTGTACGCGTCGGAGGGAGTCGACGTTCTCGTCGTCGAATCGAACGCGCCCGGCGGCCAGGCCGGCTCCAGCTCGCGCATCGAGAACTATCTCGGCTTTCCGATGGGGATCAGCGGACAGGATCTGGCCGGGCGAGCCTACACGCAATCGCAGAAGTTCGGTGCCGATCTCATGATTGCGAAGGGCGCCACGAAGTTGATGTGCGGGAGAACGCCGTACGAAATTGGTATCGACGGAGTGACGAGCATCCCTGCGCGCACGATCATCATCGCCACCGGCGCCGAGTATCGAAAGCTATCGCTGCCTGACGTGTCGCGGTTCGAGGGCGCCGGCATCTATTACGGCGCGACGTTCATGGAAGCTCAGCTGTGCAGCGGCGAGGAGGTGATCGTCGTTGGCGGCGGGAACTCAGCGGGACAAGCCGCGGTGTTTCTCGCGCAGACGACGAAACACGTGCACGTACTCATTCGGTCCGAAGGTCTCCAGGACACGATGTCGCGCTATCTCATCAGCCGCATCGAGGGGTCGCCGAAGATCACGCTCCACACCTTCACGGAGCTCACGCAACTCGGGGGGTCGCATCATCTCGAGCGCGTGAAATGGAAGAACCGCACCACGGGCGAGGAGCAGGACTCGCCGATTCGCCATGTCTTCGTCATGGCCGGCGCGGCGCCGAGCACCAAGTGGCTTGCCGGCTGCGTGGCGATGGACGAGAAGGGATTCATCAGGACGGGACCCGATCTCACCCAAGACGACCTCGTCATCGCGAAGTGGCCGCTCGCCCGGCGGCCCTATCTCCTCGAGACGAGCCTGCCGGGCGTCTTCGCCGTCGGCGACGTGCGCGCCGGCAACGTCAAGCGTTGTGCGTCGGCGGTTGGCGAAGGGTCGATCGCCGTGTCATTCGTGCATCGGGTACTTCACGAATAGTCGCGACACCGAGAGGACATCTTGTTCTACTGTACCTCGGCGTGACTCGACCGCAGCGACGGCGTGATGGTGAACATGATCGTCCGGCCGGGTGAGATGAGCAGCGGTCCGCTCGACGCCCGTCCATTGCCGCCGATTGGTGCTGCCACCAACCTGAAGTCGGACGAGCTCGTAATCGTCGGATTCAGGACGAATCGCGCCGTGCTGTTGCCGCCCGTGACCGTGCCGATTCGTGTCGCCAGTCCGCTGCTCAGCGCATAGATGTCCACGTCATAGAAGTTCTGGTTCTCGACCGTCAACATCACGTCGTCAGCCTTCCGATTGGCAACGTCGTAGGCGCTGCTCGACCGGCACGCCAAGAATGCGGCCGGGCTGGCCAGCATGACGGCAATCGCAAGTTTGCGCAAAGTACGCATGTGTTCCCCCTTCATGGTGATGTGCTCTATGTAGGCAAAGCCAATGCCTTCGACGCCCGCGGACCCCGTTTGCACTCTGGCGAAGCGCCAGTGCGGGCAGCACCTTGGCACGCGTGACCACATATCTCGTGACGGGCGCGCAGGGCTACGTCGGCGGCTACCTGACGCGCGAGCTGTTGAGCCGGCACACCGACGCGACGGTCATCGGTATTGGCCGCGCGGCGCACGGTGGTCACGAGGTCGATCGCTACGTGTACGAGCAAGGGGACGTCCTCGACGCTGCGCGCATGCGCGAGTTGCTCGAGCAGCATCGGCCCGAGCGCATCTTTCATCTCGCCGCCGCGCCACGATTCGGCAGCCGAACGGAGATTACGCAGATCAACGTCCTCGGCACGGTGTCGTTGCTCGATGCCATCGCGTCCATCGACGGCTTTCGGCCGCGCGTCGTCATCGGCTCGAGCGGCGGTGTCTACGGCGCGCTCGACGACGACCAGCTCCCCGCGTCAGAGTCGGCACCGTGCGTGCCTGTGGACATCCATGGCGCGAGCAAGCTCGCCGCCGAGCACATGGCGCGCATCATCGGTGAGCGGCACGGCGTGTGTGTGATGGCGGCGCGCATCTTCAATGTCTGCGGTCCCGGCCAGGATGCGCGGCAGGTGTGCGGCCGGACCGCCGCGCAGCTTCGGTCTGGCGATGGAGACATTCGCGTCGGCAACCTCGGTGCGACGCGCGACTTCATCGATGTCCGCGACGTCGCGAACGCGCTGGCCCTCATCGGTGAGCGTGGCGCCTGCGGCGAAGCGTACAACGTCTCCAGTGCCGATGCAGCACGGCCCTTGCCGACCGCGCCCCGCCACTACGGCGACGTCACGCGCCTCCGAGAGCTCGGCTTCGTGCCACGACACCGCATCGAGGACAGCGTGCGGGACCTGATCACCGAGCGACGGTAGTCGACCGCGCAAGGAAGTTGCAATCGCACCGTCGCTCACTTCTCGAGGGAGAACAGATGTCATCCTCACCAGCGTGGCTGCCCTACGCACTCGGTTCCGCAGCCTTTGCGGCACTCACCGCGATCTTCGCCAAGATCGGACTCGAAGGCATCGACTCCGACTTCGCCACGCTGCTCCGCACCGTCGTCATCGTCGCGGTGCTCGGCCTGTTCGTCGCGACGACCGGCAAGTGGCGCGATCCTTTTTCGTTGCCGAACCGCTCGGTGCTGTTCCTCGTCCTGTCGGCGTTCGCGACCGGCGCGTCGTGGGTGTGCTACTTCCGCGCGCTCAAGCTCGGTGAGGCCTCGAAGGTCGCGCCCGTCGACAAGCTGAGCGTCGTGCTCGTCGCGCTGTTCGCCGTCGCATTTCTCGGCGAGCGCCCCGCCGCGCGCGAGTGGCTCGGCATCGGCATGGTGGCGGCGGGCGTCCTGGTGCTGAGCATCAAGCGCTGAATCGCAGGGAATTCCGGAATCGATCGAAGGCTTCATATTGATGCCGTTGCCGGCCGGCAGCGACGACACCGCACCGAGAGGATGATCCCATGACCGAACCGTCCAGCGCGGCGACAATCGAGACCGACGGCGGACGCTGGGTGTCGACGAAAGTCGGCGGACCGGGTTACCGCGCCGACGTCACCGCCCGCGAGCACAGCTTCGTCATCGATGAGCCGACGGCCCTCGGCGGGACCGACGCCGGCCCCACGCCCTACGAATACCTGCTCGGCGCGTTGAGTGGCTGTACGGCGATGACGCTTCGGCTCTACGCCAACCGCAAGGGTTGGCCGCTCGAGAGCGTCGAGGTGAAGATGCGGACGTCACGCTCGCACGAGGTGGATTGCGAGAACTGCGAAAAGACCGCGGTCGGCATCACGCGCATCGAGCGCACCGTCGACATGCAGGGTCCGCTCACGGATGAGCAGAAGCAGCGACTGCTCGAGATTGCCGACCGGTGCCCCGTGAAGCAGACGCTCGAGCGAGGCATCAAGGTCGTAGCGCAGGCCCAGGACTGAGAGACCTGCTCTTCGTTCCTGACCCCCGCGCGCGTCGCGAGCTATACTCAGTACGGGGCATGAACCGCGACGCCGACCGGTCACCCCACCCGTTTCCCTACCAGGATCATGTCGCAATCCGAAACTCCGTCACGAGGCGTGTGGAACGTTCCGCCAACACCAAAGGAGCGGAACGCGGTACAGCGGCTCGTCGACCGCCTCCTCGACGAGCTTGCGCCTGAGCGCGCGACCAAGCGCGGCGACTATCCGGTCAATCCGGTCGTCGCCCACCGCACGCCGAGTGGGTGCATCCTGCAGGCGGCGGATACTGCGTTGAGCGTCTCGTGGTTTCCCGAGGCCACCGACACCAATGCGCTGGGTGAGCTCCACGTCGTGCTCTGGCGCGGTGTCGTCTCGCGGCGTGGATCGCCCAAGCCGGCGCAGGGCGCCGTGGAGATTCGCGATCTCGCGCTGCGGCCGGTCGAGCGACCCACCGATGAGATGGTGTGGCGTGCATCCGATGGGACGCTCTACGACGCGGACGGCCTCGCCCGGTATTGTCTCGCGCTGCTCGAAGGACAGCGGGACGAGGATCGCGCGGCGGAATAGCCGCGCGGGGCCGCGGCTACTGCGGCCCGTTGACCTTCAGCGTGAGCACCTGTGACGCCTGCTGTCCCGACGACCGCGGATAGGGCTGGACGTCCACGGCCTCGAGGCGGTAACCGCCGTAGTTGACGCTCTTCGGCGACTTCATGAGATAGAGCGTATCGATCCGGTCGGCGCCGCCGCCATTGAGCGCGAGGACGATCATCGCGTCGCCCGCCTGTATGCAGACGACGTCTGACGGGCAGCGAGAGTCATTGATGCCCGTGAGCTGCACCCGCACCGAGCCCGGCGTGACGTTGGCCGTCTCGCCGATGCCAAGTTCCACTGACTGGCCAGCCGAGACGTCGCGCGGCGCGGACGTGATGCCGGCGCAGGCGGCGGTCGACATTGCGGCGGCTATTCCGACAATCGAGCGTATGTTCACGTGCGCGTTCTCCGAACAGGTGGTGGATGGGGCTCCACTGCTCCAAACCAGCGTGACTGCTCCCCGGTCACAACGCACCAACCGTGCACGCGCGGCCGCTCGCGCTAACTTTGTCGAAGCGATCAACCCTCATTCTGGAGACCTTGGTGCGCCTTTCATGTCTCGGTGTTCGCTCGACGCTCCTCGCCCTCGTGGCGTTCGCCGCGGGCGCAGTGCCGCGCTCCGCCAACGCGCAGAAGACCGATCCGTACCTCGCGCGCGCGGAAGCCGTGCTCAAGTCCACGCCACTGGTGGACGGACACAATGATCTGCCGTGGCGCATTCGCGAGGACACGCTGCATGCCAACGACCTCGAGTCATACGACCTGCGCCGGCGAACGCCCGGCATGACCGACCTCGCGCGACTGAAGCAGGGGATGGTCGGCGCGCAGTTCTGGTCGGTCTACATCCCCGGCGAGCCGGATGCGTCGGACTACAAGCCGAACGGAAAGGTGAGCAGCACGCCCGGCTACGCGCGCGTTCAGCTCGAGCAGATCCAGCTCATGCGGCGCATCATCGCGAAGTATCCGGAGCGCCTCGCCTTCGCGTCGACGGAAGCCGACGTGCGCAAGGCATTCGCCAACGGGAAGATCGGCTCGATGCTCGGCATGGAGGGTGGTCACGCGATCGAGAATTCGCTCGAGACGCTGCGCGCCTACTACGACCTCGGCGCGCGCTACATGACGCTCACGCACAACGTCACGCTCGACTGGGCCGACGCTGCGCTCGACTCGGCGCGGCATGGCGGCCTGACGCCGTTCGGCAGGGAAGTGGTGCGTGAGATGAATCGGCTCGGCATGCTCGTCGACCTGTCGCACGTGTCGGCCGGCGTGATGAGCAACGCCCTCGACGTCACGGCCGCACCGGTGATCTTCTCGCATTCCGGATCGCGTGCACTGGTCGGTCACCTGCGCAACGTTCCCGATTCGATTCTTCGCCGCCTGCCGGCGAATGGCGGCGTCGTGATGGTGCCGTTCGTCAACTCGTTCGTGTCGAAGGCCGTCTTCGACAACGACAACGAGATCCTCCGTGTGACCGCGGATCTGCGGAGGCGTTTTTCGGGAGACACCGCCGCACAGCGACGCGAGTTCGGCACCTGGCGCGCGGCGCATCCGCGCCCGACCGCCACCATCGCACAGGTCGCCGACCACATCGATCATGTTCGCAAGGTCGCCAGCGTGAATAACGTCGGCATCGGCAGCGACTTTGATGGCATCACGGAGAACGTCGTCGGACTCGAGGACGTCTCCAAGTTCCCGATGTTGTTCGCCGAGCTCGCGCGGCGCGGTTGGTCGGATGCCGACTTGCGGAAGCTCGCCGGCGAGAACGTCCTGCGTGCGCTGAAGCGGGCGGAGGTCGTCTCGGCGCGACTGAAGCGCGAGCGCCCGGCGTCGATCGCGAGAATCGAACAACTCGATCGCCGTCTTGTTCCCTGAGCACGCGGGCGTCGTGGAGTTCCTGAGACAGCCATGGCCGTGGTGGATCAGCGGACCGCTCATCGGGTTGTTCGTGCCGGCGCTGCTGCTCGCGGGCAACAAGCTGTTCGGCGTGTCGGCGAGCCTGCGGCACATGTGCGCCGTCGCACTTCCGGGACGCGTCGAGTTCTTCCGCTATGACTGGCGCGCGCGCGGCGGATGGAGTCTCGCCTTCACCCTAGGAATTCTCGTCGGCGGCGCGATCGCGGGCCTGTATCTGAATGGCAGCGGCGATGCACAGATCTCTCACGCGACCCGCGACAGCCTCGCCGCTCTTGGCGTGACCGACCTTCACGGTCTGGTCCCGCGCGAGCTCCTCAACTTCGCGGCGCTCGTCACGGTGCGCGGTTTCATCATGATCGTCGTCTCCGGTTTTCTCATCGGCTTCGGCACTGCGTATGCCGGCGGATGCACCTCCGGTCATGCGATCAGTGGCCTGGCGGACTTTCAGCTGCCGTCGCTCATCGCCGTGATGGGCTTCTTCGCCGGCGGCCTGTTCTCGACGTGGATCATCCTTCCGCTTCTCCTCGGCGCCTGACGCATGAACGAGACGCGTGATTCGCGCCGAGCGCTGCTCGTCTACGCCGTCATCGGCGTGTTGTTCGGCATCGTTGTAACGAAGGCGGAGGTCATTTCATGGTTCCGCATCCAGGAGATGTTTCGCTTCCAGTCGTTCCACATGTACGGCATCATCGCCTCGGCAATCGTGACGGCGGCGCTGTCGCTCCAAATCATCAGGCGACTCGGCGCGAAGGCGGCCGATGGAACGCCGATCGTCGTGCCGCCAAAGGCAATGGGCAGCGGAACGGGCTACTGGCTTGGCGGAACGCTGTTCGGCCTGGGCTGGGCGCTGTCGGGTGCGTGTCCAGGTCCGCTGTTCGCGCTGCTCGGCAACGGCGTGTGGGTCATGTCCGTGACGATTCTCAGCGCGATTGTGGGAACATGGACCTACGGCGCTCTCCGCCCGAAACTGCCACATTAGAGAGCGCGGTTCAGCGACGCCGTTCAAGGTACGCACGAGTCGTCCCGGCGCCGCCGCACAAATCGCCGCGCGCAGCACGCCTCACTCCGCACGACGCGCCGTACGCCGTACGACACGCCGCACGAACGGCCCCGCTGAACCGCCACGAGGCCCTTGCATCGGCCGACAGCGAACGGCAGAATCGACACTTCCCCATTTTCGCTCGAGGCGGTATGCGTCTGCACCCCCACTGCGTCCTGATCGCGGCAATCACCCTTCTCTCCGCACCAACCGCCCACGCCCAGCGTCCCGCAAGCGACTCAGGAGCACGCTCCCTCCGCGAACTTCCCCTCGTCGTCACCAAGCCCCTCAAGTTCACCACCGACGAGGCCACCTGGGTCTCCCTCGATGTCTCGCCCGACGGAAAGACCGTCGCCTTCGACCTCCTCGGCGACCTTTATACGATTCCCATCGGCGGCGGCCAGGCCACGCGCATCACCAGCGGCCAGGCCTTCGACGGCCAACCGCATTTCTCGCCAGATGGCAAGTCCATCGCCTTCGTGAGCGATCGCAGTGGCGCTGAGAATCTCTGGGTAATGAATGCCAACGGCACCGGCGCGCACGCACTCACGCGCGAGGATGGCCGCACCTTCATCTCCCCCATCTGGTCGCCCGACGGCAAGTACGTCATCGTCTCGCGCAACGGCGCGGGCGCCGGCTACAGCCTCTTCATGTATCATCGCGACGGCGGCACCGGCCTCCAACTCACGCCGACGCCTGCGGCGACGCCGGCACCCGGTGCAGGCGGCGGTGGCGGGTTTCCGAGCAACTATGTCGGCGCGGCCATCGGACTTGATCCGCGCTTCATCTATTCGGCGGTGCGCACGGCGGCCGGCGGTGGCTACAACCAGACGACCCTCAACTGGCAGATCGGCGTCTACGATCGTCGCACGGGGAAGACCTTCGTGCGCACGCAGGCCGTCGGCTCCGGCATGCGTCCGGAATTGAGCCCGGACGGCAAGTGGCTCGTGTACGGTACGCGCACGGACTCGAACACCTCGCTCCGCCTGCGCGAACTCGCGACCGGCGACGAACGCGTCCTCGCACCGAGTGTGCAGCGCGACGACCAGGAGTCGCGGTACAGTCGGGATCTCATGCCGCCGTATGCGTTCACGCCGGATAGCAAGGCAATCGTCATCGCGCATCACGGAAAGATCTGGCGCATCGATGTTCCCGATGGCGCGCAGACGATGATTCCCTTCAGCGCGGACGTCGACCAGATGATCGCCGGCGCGATCAAGCTCGACTTCCCGCACGACGACTCGACGCTCGTCGTGCGCCAGATTCGCAACGCCGTGCCGTCGCCTGACGGCAAGCGGCTCGCGTTCACGGCGCTCGACAAGATGTGGCTGATCGATCTCGCGTCGTGCCCGACGTCGACGTCGGGGAACGCGCCGTCCGCGTCATGCAGGCCGACGCGCCTCACGTCGTCGACCGAGACTGGCGAATTCTCTGCGGCGTGGTCGCCCGACAGTCGCTACGTCGCGTACGTGACGTGGAATGAGCAGGCCGGCGGCGATGTCTTCCGCGCACGCGCCGACGGCACCGGCAAGCCGGAGCGGTTGACCACGCAATCCGGCTTCTACGACAAGCTCGCCTACGCGCCCGACGGCAAGCGCATCGTGGTGGGGCGAGGTCCGCGCGAGCAGCGTCGCGATCGCGACGAGCTCGATGGCGGCATTCCCGATGCGGCGGGCGTCGAGTTGGTGTGGCTGCCCGCCAGCGGCGGCGCGGCCACGGTGATCACTCCCGTCACGCGCTTCGGTCAACCGCACTTCGGTCCGGACAGCACCCGCGTGTACATGTTCGAGCCGCAGGACGGACTGGTGTCGATGCGCTACGATGGCACCGACCGCCAGTCGCATCTTCGCATCGGCAGCGCGACGCCGGCGGGCGGTGGGGGTGGCGGGGGAGGCGGTGCCGACGAGGTGATCCTCTCGCCCGACGGTGATCGCGCACTCGTGCAGGCGGGAACCAACGTCTATGTCATCTCGTCGGTGCCGCTCGTCGGTGCGACGCCGCCGTCGATCTCCATCACCAATCCGTCGCGCTCTGCCGTTCCCGTTCGTCGCCTCACGCGGGTCGGTGGCGACTTCGCGCGCTGGTCGCCCGATGGCAAGAGCATCGTCTACTCGCTGGGCCGCTCATACTTCACGTATGATCTCGTGCGTGCGGATTCACTGGTGCGCGACTCCACCGCGCGCGCCGATTCGACGCGCGGCAGTCGCGTCGCCGGTGCCGATAGTGCGTCGCGCGCCGTGGGAAGCCGCTCCGTCTACGAGCCCACGCGTCTCGATGTCACCATTCGCGTCGCGAAGGACAAGCCGTCTGGTTCGGTGGTGCTGCGCGGTGCGCGCATCATCACGATGAAGGGCAACGAGATCATCGCGAACGGCGACATCCTCGTGACGAACAACCGCATCGTCTCCGTTGGTCCAACGGGATCTGTCATGGTCCCAGCGGCTGCGAGAGTCATCGATGTCGCCGGCAAGACGATCCTGCCCGGCTACGTGGACGTCCATGCGCACATGTGGCCCGCATTCGGCGTGCATCGCTCGCAACCGTGGGAGTATCTCATCAACCTCGCGTATGGCGTGACGACCACACGTGATCCGCAGACGTCGACGACCGATGTCCTCTCGTACGGTGACCTCGTCGAGACGGGAGATCTCATCGGACCGCGCATCCTCGCGACCGGACCCGGCATCTTCGCCCGCGACAGCATCAAGAGTCTCGACGACGCGCGCGACGTCATGAAGCGCTACTCGGAGTTCTACAAGACGAACACGATCAAGCAGTACATGGTGGGCGACCGCAAGGTGCGGCAGTGGGTCGTGCAGGCCGCGCGCGAGCAGGGCATCATGCCGACGCTCGAAGGCGGGCTGGATTTCAAGAAGAACCTCACCGAGGCGATGGACGGCTACTCAGGCCTCGAGCATACGCTGCCCATCGCGCCGATGTTCAAGGACGTCGTCACGTTGCTCGCGCAGAGCGGCACGACGTGGACGCCGACGCTCATCGTGCAGTACGGCGGTCCGTGGGCGGAGAACTACTGGTACGAGAACACCAACGTGCTCGATGACCCGAAGGTGAATCACTTCATGCCGCGCCATGTCGTCGAGGAGAAGGCGTCACGCCGTCCGGGCTGGTGGGCGCCGTCGCAGTATTCCTTCCCACTGTTCGCCGCGCAGGCAGCGAAGGTCGTCGCCGCCGGCGGACGTATCGGATTGGGAAGTCACGGCCAGTTCCAGGGCATCGGCGCGCACTGGGAGCTCTGGAGCATCGCGAGCGGTGGCATGCCGCGTCACGATGTCCTCAGAGTCGCCACGATCTACGGCGCGGAATCGATCGGCCTGGGCAGGGAGTTGGGCTCGATCGAGGCAGGGAAGCTTGCCGACCTGCAGGTTCTCGATGCGAATCCGCTCGACGATATCAGGAATACGAACTCGGTTCGCTTCGTGATGAAGAATGGGCGGCTGTATGACGGAAGCACCCTCGCTGAGCTGTGGCCGCGCCAGAAGACCGTCGCCAACATGTGGTGGTGGAAGGCAGACGTGAAGGGCGGTACACAGCAGTAGAAGGACGGAAGAGCAGGTCCGAGTCAGCGCCGCGACGAAACGCCCGCGAGCTCGATCGCCTCTTCAAAAGCGATGATCGTCTGCCGCGCGGTTTCATCCCACGAAAACCGCGCGGACTGCGACAGACTCGCCGCACGCATCGATGCGTTCAATCCTGGCTCCGACATCACGCGCAAGATGATCGACGCGAGCGCCGCGTCGTCATCCGGATCAATCAACGCCGCCGCCTCTCCAGCAACCTCGGGAAGCGACGACGCCCGCGCGCAGATCACCGGCGTTCCCAACTGCATCGCCTCCAGTACCGGCAATCCAAATCCCTCATACGTGGATGGCATCACCAGCACGGACGCGCCGCGATACAGGGCAGCCAGTTCTTCCTCGCTCACGAAGCCGAGCGTCTGCCGCCACGCAGCATCCGGCAACAGCGTCTGCGGATCACGCCGCGGCCCCGCGAGCGCCAAGGTGGCATCGGGACGCGAAGCGATGACACGTGGCATCGCCCGCTCGAGCAGCTCGAGATTCTTTCGCCGATCCGCCGCGCCGACTGCCAGCACGAATGGCGGATGTACGCCGAGTCGCGTCAGTGCGGCTTCATCGGACGCCGCTGACGGCACCCTGAAGTCGTCCGCCGCCAGGAGCACCACGCGCATCCGATTGTGCGGGACGCCGAGCATCCGGTGAATTTCGCCCGCTGTGAACTGCGAATCGGCGATGATGAGCGTCGCCCGCCTGGCCGTCGCCGAATAGCGCCGACGCCAGCGCAGGTTCTTCTGCCATCCCCGGAGCCGCGGATCGGGATGCGCGATCGGCACGATGTCGTGCATCGTCACCACCACCGCCCCACGCGACGGCGTCGGTGCCGCGACGTTCCACGGATACCAGAACACATCCGCGCCCGACTTCACCATCTCGCGCACCGGATGGATCGTCACGTGGTCGCGCAGGGTCGCGAACTGCGGCCGCAGCGCATCCACGTCCCTCTGGTTCTTGGCGTACAGCGCCAACCTCAGCCCGGGACGTAGCGCGACCAGCCGCGGCAGGAGTGCCCGCACATAACGTCCTATCCCCCGCACCTCGCGCGACAAGCGCGTCGCCTCCACAGCGACGAGCAACGGTGCCGCCGCATCCTCGATCTGCAAGGACGGCGGTGGCAGGGTCAGCAGACTATCAGTCGATCGCACTTCCATACAAGCGCGCCGCAAAGTGATTGGTGCCTTCCGAATCTCGCCGTGCTACATCGACACGCGAGGCCCGCCGCACCCCTCGTGCCCGCGACGCGGGCTGGGACGGCCCAGCACGCCTCGAGGACAGTGTTCGGAAGATAGTATGTCCCTCGGGCACCGAAAGTTAGCTCGCCCGCCGTTCGAATCTGTGCGCTGCGTCTCGTGCCGGCGGGCGCCAGCGACGATATTAGCTCCGCGACCGGTCCTCCTGGTCGGCCGTCCTCCTCTAAGGCCCATTCCTCCCGTCACCGGAGCCCGCTCGAATGGCACGCCAACACGTCCGACGAATCACCATCGCCGCCGCATGCTGCGCACTGTCTCTAACCTCGCCCACCGTCGCAACGGCACAACGCGGTGGTGGCAACGCCGCGGACTCCATCAAATACAAATATCCCACGACCGCGCAGCTCGACCGACTCAAGGCCGAGGCCGCAAAGGAGATCGACGCCAAGGCCAAGATGATCCAGGTCATGGTCGACCAGGTCTTCTCCTACGGTGAGCTCGGCTTCCAGGAGATCGAGACCTCCAAATACCTCACCGGCCTCCTCGAGGAAAACGGCTTCAAGGTCGAGCGAGGCGTCGCCGGTCTGCCCACGGCCTTCGTCGCCCGCTGGGGCTCGGGCAAGCCGGTCATCTCGCTCGGCAGCGACATCGACGACATTCCGCAGGCCGGCCAGAAGCCGGGCGTCGGCTACAAGGATCCGATCATCGTCGGCGCCCCGGGCCACGGCGAAGGCCACAACTCGGGCATGCCGCTCAACATCGCCGCCGCGATCGTCGTCAAGAAAATCATGGAGCGCGACAAGATTCCCGGCACGCTCGTCCTCTGGCCAGGCGTCGCCGAGGAGCTCATGTCGGGCAAGGCGTGGCTGGTGCGCGCCGGCGTCTTCAAGGATGTCGACATCACGCTCTTCACGCACGTCTCGAGCGACTTCGGCGTCTCCTACGGACAGTCAAGCTCCAACGCGCTCATCTCGGCCATCTTCAAGTTCAAGGGCTCGAGCGCTCATGCCGCCGGCGCACCCTGGCGCGGCAAGAGCGCGCTCGACGCAGTCATGCTCATGGCGACGAGCTGGGAGTTCCAGCGCGAGCACATGCCACTCGCACAGCGGTCGCACTACGTCATTCCGGACGGCGGTGACCAGCCGAACGTCGTGCCGAGCACCGCGAGCATCTGGTTCTACTTCCGCCAGACGGATTACGAGAAGACCCTCGCGATGTTCGAGGACGCCAAGCTCAAGGCGAAGGGCGCAGCGATGATGACCGGCACGCAGATCGACACGGTCATGATGGTCGGCTCGGGGTGGAGCGGACACTTCTCGCGGCCGATTGCCGAGGCGATGTACCAGAACATCAAGGCGGTCGGGATGCCGACGTGGGACGACAAGGACCAGGCGCTCGCCAAGGGCATCCAGCGCGAGCTTGGCGTCGCAGACAGCGGGATGACGAGCCGCAACGCCGGCCGCCTCGAGGGTCCGACGCCTGAAGCACAGCGCACTGGCGGCGGCTCCGACGACATCGGCGACGTCGCGTGGAATGTGCCCACCGTCACACTGCGCTATCCGTCCAACATCCCCAACATGCCGGGTCACAACTGGGCGAATGCGATCTCGATGGCGACGCCGATTGCGCACAAGGGCGTGGTCGCCGGGGCGAAGGCGCAGGCGATGACGATGCTCGACATCCTGCTCACGCCGCAGATCGTCACCGACGCGTGGGACTACTTCAACAACGAGCAGACGAAGACGATCAAGTATCGTCCGTTCTTCGCCGCCACGGATCAGCCGCCCATCTGGCTGAATGAAAACATCATGGCCAAGTACCGGCCAGAGATGAAGAAGTACTACTACGATTCGAAGAAGTATGATACGTACCTGAAGCAGCTCGGCATCGAGTACCCGACGGTCCGCAAGATCGTCCCATAAAACGGTGCTGCGAACGGAGGAACCGAATACTCGCTATGGTCCGGCCAGGTGAACATACGTTTTCGGCTCACCTTTCCGTGCGACGATATTCATGATCTTGCAGAGACCCTTCAGCAAGAACGCGCTCGTCGCAGCCGTTCTGGCATTGTCGCTTGCCGTGCCCACGTTTCGGGCATCGGCGTTGATCGTTCCGGACGACTTCAAGTGCTCGACGAGCGTGATCGACCGTCGCGGCGCCATCTCCTACGATGGCTGCGGCAACATTCTCTGGGGCGACACCTGGCACCGCTACTTCTAGGCTGAGGGTTGGTCCGCACGCATTTGGCATCCGCGAGGACAGTGTCCTCCCGGATGCCTTGTGCTATCCAGCAGACGTCGCGCCGAGTCTGAGGCCAACTTTTTGCTTTGCATGGGCGACACACCGGACAGCGAGGCGCCATGCTATGGAAGGATCAGGGTCGAAGCTCCAACCTGGAAGATGGCCGCGGGATGCGCGGACGCGCGGGCATGGGGATCGGCGGCACGGCAGTGCTTCTCATCCTCAGCCTCATCTTCGGCCGCAACTTCTTCGAAGACGTACCCGCCGCAGGCGTCACGCAGTCGTCCAACGGCACCCTGTCCCCCGCCGACTCGGCCCGAGAGGAACCTGAAGTACGGTTCGTATCGTTCGTGCTGAATGACGTGCAGGGTGCCTGGGCCGGCATCCTGCCGAAGTACGGCGCCACTTATCACGACGCCAAGCTCCGGTTGTTCCGCGGGTCGTGGGAGACCGCGTGCGGCACTGGGCAGACCGCGATGGGGCCGTTCTACTGCCCGCTCGACGAGCACGTCTACATCGACCTCGCGTTCTTCGACGAACTCAAGACAAAGTTCGGAGCGGCCGGGGACTTCGCGCAGGCCTACGTCATCGCGCACGAGCTCGGCCACCACGTGCAGCACATTCTCGGCACGGACGCTAAGGTTCGGCGCGCACAGCAGGGCGATCCCAGCGCCGCCAATGCGCTCTCGGTGCGCCTGGAGCTGCAAGCCGATTGTTTCGCGGGGGTCTGGGGACACGACACCGAGCAGCGCAAGATTCTACAGCAGGGCGACGTCGAGGAAGGGCTGAAGGCGGCAGCATCGGTGGGTGACGATCAGATCCAGCGGCGCACGACGGGCCGGGTGAACATGGACTCCTTCACGCACGGGTCGGCCGCGCAGCGCTCCAGTTGGTTCAGGAAGGGGCTCGAGACGGGCGATCCGCGTGCGTGCGACACGTTCAGCGGCGGCGCCTGACGACAGCGTGAAGGCGAGGGGAGAAGGAAAAATCGGAACGGCATGATCGAGATCTCGATCATGCCGTTTCCGTCTGTGTCATGTATTCCTGCGTCGCCTCGCGCACCTCACTCAACGCGCATCGAGCTTCCTTCCGGCATTCAGGTTATCGAAATTCAAGATGGTATTGAACACGAGGAAGTAGCTGCCGATCGTCTCCCCACGCCACACGGGATTGTTCGCGAACAACACCACGTGTCCCTTCTGCACCGGCACGTCGACGACGAGTGGCCGCTGCGCGATGTCGCTGCCGCCTTCCAGCAATCCGGACGCGAGCAACCCGCGCATGTCGCCGAAGCGCAGCGCGACGCGCGGACGCTGGTCCGGCGGAATCACGTTGAGCGGATTGCGCAGCTGATCACTCGTGATCGGCGCTGCCTGCCATGGCTGTACCGTCTCCACCGGTAACGCCGTATTGCTCGAATCCAGGGGCGCGCGGCCCGGAATGAAGTCACCATCTTCCGGTGAGCCACGACCCGTTGCGCGCTCCGTCGTACCGCCGAACCGCCCACCGCGTCCACCACCCCGTGAGTTGCTCACGCTGAAGCTCGCGCCGCCGTCGCTGTACACGGCGAGGTTCTCGGGAATGCCGTAGACGATTGGACTCGTCGCGTCCACCACCGTGGTGCGCAGGAAGCTGCCCACGACCTTGCTCCGCGACGCGGTGTTGGAGGTCACGCCGTTCGTCAACCCGTAGGTGATCGCGAACTCCGACGTGTTGTCCGCCGTCACCAACACGCCGCCCCTGGCGACGAAGCTCTGCAGGTTCGTCAGCCCCTGCCATCCCAGTCCCGGGCGCATGTCGTCCGTCTGCGCCCACGTGCCGATGTTCGGCGTCTCCGGCGTGTTCTTCCACGGCATCGGGTTGCGCCACTTCGGCAACCCGTCGATGATCGCTTGCCCGTTGCCACCCGTGGGCGGGAAGAGGATGACGTCGTACTTCGCGTTGAGGTCCGGCCACTTCGCGATCTCCTGCACGCTGATGTACTCGTACGGAATCTCGAGTGCGTCGAACGCGTAGCGCCACCAGCCTTCCGTCTGCGTGCTGATCCAGTTGTGGAGAATCGCGATGCGTGCCGCGCGAATGGGATGTGTCTTCACCGCCGGCGGCGCGATGGCCATCGCGTACGCCGTGAGGCCGAGGTCCTTCAACGCCTTGTCGACATCTGCCTGCTGTGCACCGCTGATGAGGAACGATCCGCGTGGGAACTGCTCGCCATTTGCGCTGAACGACTCTTCCGCCGCCTGAAAGTCGGCGGCCTTGAGTCTGTAGCGAAGTGTCGCGAGCGCATTGTCGCCATTGTGCTTGATGGCGAAGACGGCACCATTACCGTTCACACCGCCGGGCGCCTTCACGTCCGCCGTCACTCGCTCCATCGGGGTGTCGAGCACCTTCGTGTGGACGACGCGCACCGCTTGCACGTGAAACCCCTCGGGGAACGACCACCCCGTGTCGTCATACGGCGTCTTCTGCGGATCGTTCGGCGCCCAGTACTGGCGATCAAGCAACGCATCGGCCGCGCGCGAATACGGCTGGTCCATGCGAATGATGTACGAGCCGGCAGGGAATTGGCGCGTCTCCATTTCCGTCGACGCCTTCGGGCTCGCCGTCGCCGAATCCTGCGCGGCGCGACCCGTGCGCGCACGCGCGGGTGCAGGTACCGTCACGCTGAATGACGCCGTCGCGCGCGAGATCTCCACGTGCTGCTTCCGAAGCACGTTGAGCAACTCCGCCTGTGCGCCGAGACGGGTGTCGCTGCCGCTCAACACCCATGCCGCCGGTCCCTCTGTCTTCGGCTTGAGCACCGAGCGCTTGCTCTTCTCATAGAAGTTCTGGAGGAACTGGCGGCGATTGTTCGCAAAGTAGTTCAGCGAGACCAGCAATCCCGTCTGCTCGTAGTTGTTGTTGTTGCGCAGTGACCACTGCACGCGCGGCAGCGGCGGATTCTGCTTGAACCACGTGCGCTGCGTCTCACCCGGGCTGAGCGTGCGCTCCATCGTTTCGGCGGTGCCACCGTTGCCGAACGTCTCGTACAGGCGGCTGATGCCGTTGTGCATCGCGGCCATGAACATCAGGTAGCCCGGGGACCACGTGTCGAAGTTGCCATGGGCGAACACACCCGGCATGCCGAGCCGCGTCATCTCCTGCACGTTGTTCCAGCCGAGCATCTGCCACTCGTTCGTCAACAGGGGATCGATCCACGCGTTGTACGGGCCGTCGCCGATCGTGTTGTCGTAGAGATACGCCACGGACTCGTGCAGGTCGTGGAGCACCTGCGCCTGCTGCCCGATGTACGTATTCAACACGTTCTGCGACAGCTTGAGCGTCATCCCCATCGCATCCCGGTTGTTGTCGTGCGCGACGTAGTGGCCCCAGTAGATCAGGTTCGGATACGCGTCGCCGGGATGCGCCATGTGCCAGCGATACATGTCCACCATGCGATCGCGCCCATCGACTTCGACGATCGGCGTGATCAGCGTGATGAGGTTGTTGCGGATGTTCTTGATGTAGGGGCTGTCGTCCACCGCGAGCCGATAGGCCAGCTCCATCAGCGCCGTCGGCGCGCCCGCTTCCGTCGAATGAATGGTGCCGGTGATGTAGTAGACCGGCGCCACGCTGCCCGCGATCCGCGACGCTTCCGCATCGTCCATGTTGATCGTGCGCGGGTCGGCAAGCTTGCCCAACTCCGCACGATTCGCATCCATCTTCGCGATCAATTCCTCTGAGGCCACCGCGACCGCGATCATCTCGCGCCCTTCTTCCGTCTTCCCGATGGAGATCACCTTCACGCGCGGCGTCGACTTCTCGAGCAGCCGCATGTAGGCGTACACCTCCTTCGAATACGGAAGGTTGTTGCGCGCACCCGCGATGTCACCGAGTATGGCCTTGGGCGTCGGCACCGTCTTCGAAGCGGGGAGGTAGTCCACGAGCGGCGAGAGGAAGAACGTCTCGGTCGTGTACTCCTTGATCTTCCGCGTGTACTCCTCGTCGATCGGCTGATTCGGATCGCGGCCGGGTTTCGCCGAGGAGAGATCGACGCTCGAGCCCTGGGCGCGGGCGCTGGGCGCTGCGGCGAGGAGAGCAAAGAGCGCAAGGATGCCGATGCGAACGGGCAGAGGCCGCATGTATGGAGGTCGGGTGTCAGTGGAGGAGCCGCCATGGCGACGCTGGCCTGCCGTCCGGCGAAGTCTGATGATCTTCGGCCGAAGCGCGAGGCGCGTCAAGGTGCGTATGCCTTTGCCCCGCCGGTCCTCATGAATCCGTCAGAGGTGACGATACTTGGGTATACGCGACGACGTTGGCTCGCCTCCCGCCTCCGTGTCTCGGCTCATGAAGTGCCACTCGCTTGCCTGGTACGCGACCATAATGTCCGCGACCGCACTCTACGCGGCACGTGCTGCCGGCCAGCAGGCTCCGCCATCTGACGTTTCGCTCGACTCACTGCTCAATACACACATCAGCGCTGCCTCGAAGTACGAGCAGGCCAGCAGCGCGGCCTTGGCTCCGTCACGATCATCGCTTCCGATGACATCCGGGCCTACGGCTATCGCAACGTGCAGGAAGTGCTCGAGGATGTCCGCGGCTTTTACGTCAGCAACGGCCGGAACTTCCCGTATCTCGGAACGCGAGGCTTCGGCCGCACGGCGGACTACAACAGTCGCGTGCTGCTGTTGATCGACGGGCACTCCATCAACGATCAATTCTCCGGTAGCACGCCCGTCGGAACGGACCTGCCCATCAACTCGATGTCGTGGAGCGGATCGAGGTCGTCCAGGGGCCCGGTTCCGCACTGCACGGTACCGGTGCGATGCTCGCGGTCGTCAATATCGTGACGAAAACCGCGCTCGCACTCGATGGCGCCATGGCACGCTCCGGCATTGGCAGCCGGCCGTTAGGCTCGCAGTTGCCCGAAGCGAGCGCCCCGCCGTCGGTCAGCTCCACCGCAAATCCGCCTTCGAGAGCGGCAGCGATCGAACCCGCTTTCCAGTCGCGGCGAAAATCGCGTTACAGAGTGCCGGGACGACAGGAGGAAGCGCAGGCTCACCCAACCCCGTCGGCGCGATGGCGCTCTTCACGAAATGCACTTCCACCGGAACAACCTGCGAATGACGCAATAGCGGGAAGTCGTGGAAGTTGCTCTGCACCGTGCGGCCCTTGTCGATCGTGATTTCCTGGCCGAGCGCCTGCGCGATGCCGTCGAGCACCGACCCCTGCACCTGATTCTCGGCGTTGAGCGGATTGATGATCTCGCTCCCGATGTCGCCTGCCGCCCACACCTTTTCGACCTTCACCTTGCCCGCCTTGCTCACGCTCGCCTGCACGACTTCGGCGAAGTAGCCGCGATGGCTGAAGTGGAACGCCACGCCCATGCCCGTTCCCTTGGGCAGCGTCGTCTTGCCCCACCCTGACTTCTCGCGCACGAGTTCGAGCACGGCGCGCGCGCGTGCGCCGTCATACGGCGGCGACTGCGGTTGTCCCGCCGGTGCAGGGGCGTCGGCCTTTGCGTTCGCCAGCAGGTCGATGCGGAACTGCAGCGGATCCTTGTCGGCGGCGTGCGCGAGCTCGTCGATGAACGACTGAACCGCGTACGCGATGCCGTTGCTGCCGGGCGCACGCAGGAAGCCCGTCGGCACGCCCAGTGGCATCACCGAGCTGTCGAGCGCGAAGTTCGGGATGAATCGCGCGGGGAACTCCGTGCCGCTGATGTTCGCCGATGCCACGTAGTTGTTTCCCTCGCCGAACGACACGAAGTGATCGCGCCACGCGACGATCTGCCCCGACGCATCCACGCCGCCGGAGAAATAGTGGAACCCGGCGGGACGATAGAAGTCGTGCTGCATGTCGTCTTCGCGGGTCCACAGCAGCTTGACCGGAACCTTCACTTCCTTCGCGATCCACGCCGCCTCGACCATGTAGTCGTTGTTGAGGCGCCGGCCGAAGCCGCCACCGGAGCGCGTGATGTGGACGAGGATGTCCGTGTCCTTCATGCCGAGCGTCGTCGCGACGAGCGCGCGACCACTCTGTGGATTCTGCGATGGCGCCCACATCTCGAGCTGTCCATCGGCCTTCATGTACGACGTGCAATTCTGCGGCTCGAGCGAGGCGTGCGCGATGAACGGATAGAAGTACTCGGCCTTTATGCTCTTCGTTGCGCCCGCGAGTGCGGCGTCGACGTCGCCGTCCTTTCGCAACGAGCGCTGCGCCGGCTGCTTCGACAGCGCCGCCGCCTGCGCGGCGAAGCCGGCGCTGCTCTGTTGCGCGGTGGCGCCTTCGTCCCACGTCACCTTCAGCTTGCCGCGCGCCGTCTTCGCCTGCCACCAGCTGTCGGCAACGATCGCGACGCCGGGTAGAAGGCCCGCCAGGGCCGTGCCGCCTTCGACGATGAAGGCGTGACGCACGCCCGGCATCTTCTGCAGCGCGTCCACGTTCGCGCTCTTCACCTTGCCGGCGAACACCGGGCATTTCACGAACGTGGCGTAGAGCATTCCGGGCATCGTGACGTCGATGCCGTACATCGGCACACCGGTGACGACGGCCCGCGTGTCCACGCCGCGCGTCGGCCGGCCGATGATCGTGAACGTCTTTGGATCCTTGAGCGGAATCGTCGTGAGATCGGGTGCGGCGACGGACGCGGCCGTCGTGGCGAGGTCGCCATACGACATCGAGCGATTGCTTGCGGCATGACGGACGACGCCCTTCGCCGTCTCACATTCCGCCACCGGGACCCCCCACGTCTGTGCCGCCGCTGCCACGAGCATCGCGCGACCCGCCGCACCAACGCGGCGCATGGGCAGCCAGTTCGCCGGTGTCGCCGTGCTGCCCCCCGCCACCTGTCCCTGGAAATTCTTCGTGTCGAGCGGTGCCTGCTCGATCCGCACGTTCTTCCACTCCACATCGAGCTCCTCGGCGATCAGCATCGGGAGCATCGTCTTCACCCCTTGGCCGACCTCGGGATTCTTCGCCGTGATGGTGATGATGCCGTCGGGCGTGATGCGGATGAAGGCATTGAGCGTCGCATTCGCGGCGGAGAACGTCCCCAGCGATTCCGCGGCGTTGAGCGGCTCGAGGTAGCTGGCGAGCAGGATGCCGCCGCCGGCGATGGCCGAGACGCGCAGGAAGTCGCGACGCGTGACGCGCGCGGCGTCATGGGTGGGCGCAGTCATGGCGCGCTCCGCTGCAGGCGCTTCGGTGAGCCCGCCTGCGTCGTGGCAACCTGCAACTCAGCGGCGCGATGGATGGCAGCGCGAATGCGGAGATACGTGGCGCAGCGGCAGAGGTTGCCGTTCATGGCCGCGTCGATGTCGGCATCCGTCGGTGACGAGTTCTTCGCAAGCAGTGCCGCGGCCGACATGAGCTGCCCGGCCTGACAGTAGCCGCACTGTGGGACATCGAGCTCCTCCCACGCCTGCTGAAGGACGTGCGTGCCATCCGTCGATAGCCCCTCGACGGTAGCGACCTCCTTGCCCGCGACCGCCGCCACGGGAGTCACGCAGGATCGGGTGGGCACGCCATTCACGTGGACTGTACAGGCGCCGCATTGCGCCGCCCCGCACCCGAACTTGGTGCCCTTGAGCTCAAGGGTGTCGCGGAGTGTCCAGAGCAGCGGCATGTCGCTCGGGACGTCGACTGTCTTCGGTTGCCCGTTGACCTTGAAGCTGACCTTCATGGGAATCTCGCTCGGTGGGGTTGGGTCGCGTTCGCACAATGTGGGATGGGAGCGCCTCACCGTCCAGACGGAAACGCCGAAACGCAGACAGGGCCGGTCCCGTGGAGGACCGACCCTGAATGCCGCTCTGGAGAGTGCGCGAAGGCGCTACGGCAGAGCTGAGTGAAGCGTCACGTTCAGCTCGAGGCGATGATGTAGCCGGACTTCGACGAATCGTCCGAGCTGGTCGCGGAAGCAACCTGCGTGACGTGGGAGTGCTGAACGTTGACGATCTTTGTTCCGACCAACACCAGGGCGACTGCACCCATCGTGAGCGTCAGAGCGATGTTACGGTTCATGTAAGGTCTCCGGGAGAGCGGCGCGCATTGCGCGCTGCAAGTCGAGTATCAGTGAGTGGACAGCGCGGGGAAATCCAACCTGAAGCGGAGCTGCGATGCGCGGGTTACTGCCCACCCATCGGAGCGTCGCCGTTCTCTGCCACCACATACCCACTGAAGTGCTTGATTCGACGGGAGACCAGGCCGGCCGAGGCGTCAACTGCGGTCTGGAGGCTCGAGTCCGTAAGCGACTCATCCACGCAGACGGCCGAGAACGGGCCGCAATACTTCATGACCGTCATGTTGCCGAGCGTCTCTGCGTTCGTGACGTACAGATGCAGCTTCACGCTCGTTGAGGGATTGAAGCGCATCGCGGGAGCGAACTCGATGCTCGGATGATTGGTCGCGGCATTCTTCACCACCGCGGTGATCGTCACGGGCAGCGACTCCGGCACGCAGGCGTCGTTCCACTTGTCCGGACCATAGGAGGTCGTGGCAAGCGTGCAGACCGAGCTCGCCGGCAGCTCGAGCGAGCTCGCACCGAGCTTGATCGACTGTTCCTTGCTGGGGTCGATAGTGAAGGTGTAGACTCCATCAACGACGCCCACGAGGGCCTTCGATGCGTCCACCGGCTGGAAACGAGCGGCGGACGGGGAGGTGGAGTCGCCTGCGCACGCTGCCAACAGCAACGCGGAAGCGACCGTGAGCGAAACTCGGTATGCGGTGGATCGAGCCATCGTCGGCGTGCGCATAAGGGGTTGTCCTGTCGAGCCTTTCGACTCGGTGAGAGACGGGAAAAAGCGGAGGTCACCGCGGCGAGGAAGTCACCGCTGGCGACTCAGCAGTAGGCAATGCCGGGGCCACATTGTCCCATTGTCATATTGTCCGGAATTGAATGTCAATTTTCTTTCCGTATCAGACATTCCGGCCATCATGACTCCCACCACCGACCAAACTGACCGACCACATCCGCACGTCGGATCATGCAGAACGCAATAAATCATGCACTTTGCAACGATGGTTCGCGGACGCCTCGTGGCCTCGCGCTCTGTGGCCGACCGCTCTCCCGTACGGGGCTAGCCTCGCTCCGCGTTGCCGCGATACCGAGTGAACGCGAGATAGATTCCCCAAATCGCCCTGTGCGAGCTGACACCCTGATGCCGATTCACCGATGTCACTGAATTCGCTCGATCTGACCGGCAGGGTGGCGGTCGTGTCTGGAGGTTATGGTGTCCTCGGTGCGAGCCTGGCGTCCGGCCTTGCTGCTGCCGGAGCTCGCGTCGCCATTCTGGGCCGGCGCCGCGATCAGGCCGAGGCAAAGGCCGAGGAGATTCGAGCCACCGGCGCCGAGGCGATGGTGATCGTGGCCGACGTCCTCGATGACGGGGAGGTGCGCGCCGCTCGCGCTGAGCTGCTCCGCGCCTGGGGCCGCGTCGACATCCTCATCAACGCCGCCGGTGGCAACGTCATGCGCGCGCGCAACGACAACCGTAGCATCTTCGAGGTCCCGCTGGATGCCTTCGACGAGGTGTTGCGCCTCAACCTCCATGGTACCGTGATTCCGGCCCTGGCCTTCGCCGAGACGATGGCTGCGCAGCGGTCGGGGTGCATGGTGAACATTTCCTCGATGGCGGCCAGCCGGGTGCTGAGCGGCGTCCTCGGCTACTCGATCGCCAAGACGGGCATCGATAGCTTCACGCGCTGGATGTCGGTGGAGTTGGCCCGCAAGCACGGAGACGGTTTGCGCGTCAACGCCATCGTCCCGGGCTTCTTCGTCACGACGCAGAATCGCAAGGTGCTCATCAACGACGACGGCACCTACACGGATCGTTCGAACAACATCATCGCGCACACCCCAATGGGCCGCTTCGGGCGCCCGGAGGAGTTGATCGGCGTGGTGCAGTGGCTCTGCAGCGATGCGGCGTCGTTCGTCACGGGGGCGGTCATCCCCGTCGACGGTGGGTATAGCCTGTTCAGTGGCGTCTGAACGGCGGAACGGCGAATTGCGGCGCGGCTCGGCGCACGGCCAGGCTGGGGTCAGCGCTGCTTGACCGAGACCCCAGCCCGCCCCGAAGCCTCCGCGCGGACGATGAGCCCATCGCGCGTGACGAAGATCCCGCGCTCCGCCACCGAGTCCACAGTGGCCGTCAGCGTCAACGCATCCCCGATCTTCCGATTGAGCCCCTCGAGCAACAGCCCCCGGCCTCGATCGAGCGCGGGCTTCATCGAGATGCGCGCTCGCTTCCGCAGTTCCGTACGCAGGTCGTCCGACTTGAGCCACGAGTAGGTCTGAAGGAGCTTGCTGTCGCTTTGAAGGTCGAAGTCGAGATCCGGGACGGCGATCATCGAGCGCTCGCGGTCGATTTGCGGAGTACCGATCAGCTCCACCGTGCCGTTTGCGTCGCCGGTGAAGGTCACGCTGAGTGCCAGCCGTCCCTTGGACTTGGGCAGCACGCTCACCTGCTGCACGGCGATCGTCTTTCCGGACTGCGTGAACGACTTCTCCGCGAGCGCCGCGGTGAGCTCCCGCGACGCGATGCCGTAGTCCACGACGCCGTCCAGGACGATATGGAACCGATCCGATGCACTATCGCGCTCGAGCTTCGGCAGCGCCGTGGTGACGACCGTCGGCTCGCTCGTCGCCGTGACGACACGTGGTCGGGCGTCGAGGCTCACCGGTACGACGATGATCTTCTTGCTGCCGCTCACGTGACCGACGCGCAGACGCTCGGGGCCGAGGAGCAGCCACACGCCGTCGCGCAGCTTGATCGGGTGCGCGAGCATCGCCCACCATTCGGTCACGTGCTCGGTGAGGTCGACCGACGCGACCTTCTTGTCGATGGTGGCGAGCTGGCTCTCGAGCCCCGCACGCGCTGCCTCCACGACGCGATCTGTGACGTCGTGGTGGAGGATGCTCACGTCGCAACGGTCGCGCTGCGTCGTGGTTGCCGGCTCGACGCGCACGATGCGCGCCTTCGACGCGAGATGAAAGTCGTCGGTGAGACCGATCGGCGTCGCCAGCTCGACCACGACACGTGGCCGCTCGGCGCCATTGCCACAGCCGGCGCTGAGCGTCGGTCCGATGATCGGCTTGTAGTAGCCGCGCGCTCCATAGGCGAATGTCGCGCGAAGGTGCAGCAGATTGCCCTCAGCGAATGCCGTGAACGGGCCGCGAACCGCCTCGAAGGCGTAGTGCTTCCGATCGTCGTCGCCGACGGTCTTCACGCTGTCCATCGAACCGAACTTGGTCGGAACGATTTGCTCCACCAGCCGCAGCACCGCGGTGAAATCGTACTCGAGCGGGACACTGAAGCGCGACAGCTCAGGGGGAGCCGGCGCAGGTGCCGCCGCGTCCGGGGGTTCCGGCGACGTCGAAGGAGCCTCGCGTGTGCAGCCCGCGACGAGGGTAACCAGGAACAAGCAGGATACGGAATGCGCCAGTGTCATCGATCTCCCAACGTCCGAGTACGGTGGAACTGGGATGTGGCAACGTCGCTTCGAGAATTCTACAGCGATTCGCGCGTGGCCGCGCCGCGCCCGAATCCTGCATTCCTCCTCACCATGCCATTGTCGAAGGAGGCGGTGACGCCACTGGCGCGCGGCGCGGAGGCACCATCTGGTCGCGATCACGCGCGCCGCAGCTGGACTGCCGTCGTCGCACTTGCCCTGATCGCACTGCTCGCCTTCGCCGCGCTCGGTGAGGCCGTCGTCGAGCGTGAGACGTCTCGCGTGGACCTCGCGGTGCGCGGCTGGGTACACGCCAACCAGTCGTCCTTCCTCGTCGCGTGCTCGCAGGCGCTCTCGCGGTTCGGATCCGTCACGCCCCTCATCGTCGTCGCGAGTGCTGGTGCGCTCTACCTTCTCTATCGCCGCCGATTCATGGTGACGCTCCCCGTGCTCGTCGCGCCTGCGCTGGGTGTGTTGGCCTACGTCACGCTCAAGGACGTGTTCGAGCGCGCCCGACCGTCGGCGCTCGCCACGGCCATCGAAGGAGGGACGTACTCCTTTCCCTCCGCACACGCGACGTCGTCGTCCGCGATCTGCTGCACACTCGCTTACGTTTTCTGGCGCGAGCACCTGGTGAACGACACGACCGCACTCCTGTTCGGGTTGTTCGTTCCGCTGCTCGTCGGACTCAGTCGCATCTACCTCGACGTCCACTGGACGACGGACGTCCTCGGCGGATGGAGTGCCGGCGTGCTCGTCGCCGCGCTCTCCGCCGCGCTGTACAATGGCATCCGTCACCTGCAGGCTCGCCGTCAATCGACTGGGGAAGGGAAGTGATGGGGCAACGTGTTGCGATTGCCGCTCTTGGTGTTGCGCTGTGTCTGTCGGCTCCGCTGCACGCGGTGCGGGCCCAGAACTCCGCCGTACTCCTCGAGGGACGTGATCTCCGCCTGCTCGCGGGTGCGACGCTCGCGTCAGCGGCGATGTCGGCGATCGACACGCGTGTGGCAAACTTCATGACCGACTCGGGCTTCCATGCGCGTCACCCAGGCATGACGTCTGCCGCCTTCGGCGCCAGTCGTTCCACCGAGACGGTGTTGATGATCACGGGTGGACTGGTGTGGGGCGTCGCTCGCCTCGGCAACGATCGCGGGACTGCCGATGTCGCGTTCCATACGACGGAAGCGATCGCCACCACGGCGATGGTCATCCAGGTGGTGCGCGGTGCACTCGGTCGCGGCCGGCCCTACGTGCTCGACGACGACAACGGCGAGACGCGCAACGGCGATCCGCGCGAGTTCAAGTTCCTGCGCGGCTTCACGAGCTACAACTACCGCTCGTGGCCGTCGATGCACGCGATGGCGAGCTTCGCGACCGCCTCGGCGCTCGCGCAGGAGATGCGCGTCCGCGACACGCCGCATCGCGGCGTCCTCACTCCCGCGCTCTACATCGCCGCGTCGATGCCGTCGATGGCACGCATGTACCTCGACGAACATTGGGCGAGCGACGTCGCGATGGGCATCTTCCTCGGCGTCTTCTCGGGGCAGAAGGCCGTGCTGTACAGCCATGCGCACCCAGACAACGCGATCGACCGCCGCTTTCTCAAGCCATCGGTGCGCGCGACGTTCACGCACGACGCGCGCGGCCTCTCCTTTTCACTGCTGCCGTATTAGCGCGTAGGGTGTGTTGCGACTCGCGGTGTGTGCATGAACGAAGATGGCGCCAAGGAAAGCGGCGCCCGTCCTGGAGACGGGCGCCGCGTTTTTCCAGCGGACGCTGACTGCTTACGAGCACGTCGGACGGCCGCGCGGCAGCGGAACCGTGCAATTCTTCGTCGTGCCATCCTGCGTGATCACGAGCTTCGCTGTCGCGGCGCCGTCATAGGTCACGACTTCGCGTCGTATCGACGTCGTCGCGGTCTTGCCCGTATACGTGAGCGTCACCTTCATCGAACGAATGACGGTGCCTGCCGTCGGATACGTCGGCCGGCCGCTCGTGATCGGAATGATGATGCCGCTCGTCGTATCGCCGATGACGCGCGCCACCGTGAACGCGCCGGCCGAATCGGTGCCAGTCGTCGTCTCGGTGCCCGCGGACGTTCCATTCACCGTCCGCTGCGTCGCGGTGCTCGCGAGGCCGGTGACCGTGCGGTCACTCACGTGATTGATCGTCGTGACGATCGCCCCGTCGCGGCGCGACCTGGCGCCCGTCGCCGTGATGTGCGTCGCAACGGAATTGGTGTGGCTGTCACGTGCCGCCTGAGCGGTGCCGCTCGCCGTCTTGAAGACGATCGTCCGATTCACCGTGATGCCGGCTCGCGTGTCCGCGGCGCATGTCACGATGCCGGTGCTCGCCGAGAAGGTGCACGATGACGACGACTCCGTGCCGCCCTGTTCTCCATGCTCGAAGGGACGGCCACCGCCCGCCAGACCGCCGAGGAAGTCCTCGCCGAAGCCACCGCCCATGAAGTCGTGTCCGCCGCCCAGCAGATTCTTTCCGCGCTCGCCCCCACGGCCGCCCGGCATGAACGCATCGCCGGCCACGCCCGACGACGTCGAGAAGCTGCTCGCCGTGTTCTCGAAGCCAAGCGGGTTGGAGAGGAAGGCAGCATCGAGGACGCTCGGGTCATTCGAGCTGGTGATCTTCTCCGCACAGGCCGCCGTCAACACCGCGGCGACGCCGAGGATGAGAGTACGTACGCGCAGTTTCATGGTCGTGTCTCCGTGATGGCGGTGGAGCGCCGCGGGAGACTCCCCGTGTGCGCTGCGTGCCGAACGTGCTTCAGACACGCCGCGCGCACCCCACCCTGCGTTACCAGCCCGACCCGTCCGGAAGCCAGGGTGCAAGCTGTTCTCGCAGCAGCTTGAGCGCGCGGCCCATCCGGGCCTCCACGCTCTTCACGGAGATCCCCAGTTGCTCCGCGATCTCTCCGTAAGTAAGGCCGCGCTGCCGGTTCATCTCGAACACCTCGCGCTGCGGCTCGGAGAGCGAGGCGATCGCGCGCGCCGCCGCGGCCTGCAGCTCACCGGAAATGGCACCTGCGTCGGCGGACGGCGAGGGCGAAGGCCCGCGCACGTACACCTCGCCACGCTGAGCGGTGCGGCCCTGACGCAGCCGGTTGAGCGCCCGGTTGCGCGTGGCCTGATGGAGATACGCGCGCAACGGCCCCGTGAGCATCAGCGATTCACGCCGTCGCCACAGCTCGAGCATGACGTCCTGCGCTACCTCTTCGCCGAGCGCGCGTTCGCCGAGTAGACGCGTAGCGCTCATGACGAGCCCCGGGTACTGTTCCCGGAAGATCGAGGAGTACGCGTCTTCATCGCCGTGACGCAGTCGCGACAGGAGTTCCGATTCGTCCAATTGGGCTCTATCGTTGGTCAGTCGAGCTGCGCCGATGGATAATGTAGCGCGCTGGGCCACTGTCCGGATTTGGACATATGGGGTGAATCGCCATCACGGTGTCTGAATAGCATGACCGACCAGGATCAGCTCCGGACCAACGACGAACCCGACGATTGGGACGCCATCGCCCGGTATGTTGCCGGCGAGGGGACGCCCGTCGAGCGCGAGTCGCTGCGACGCACGCTGGAGGCAAATCCCGCGCGCGCCGCGCTGGTCCGTGCGCTCGACGACGCGCTCCGGACGCCGGAGCCACGCGCGCTCACGTCGGCTGAGGTAGAGGCGGCGCTGGTTTCGGTCCTGTCGCGGCGCGATGATGTCAGGCCGATCGCGAACACCCGTCGCTCCCCGGTGGTATCGCTCGACGTCTATCGCTCCCGCTGGCGCAACGCGCTCCTGCGCGCTGCGGCGGCGGTGCTCGTGGTGGCGGGAGCGGGGTTGCTCTGGCGGGAATTTTCGCCGTCGCCGTCGCCCAATGCGGCGGCGGCTGCGCCGGCTCGCTTCGCAACTGCAGTGGGAAAGCTCGACTCCCTCAGGTTGCCTGACGGCAGCCGCGTTTTGCTTGGTCCCGGTAGCGAGCTGACGCTCGCGGAGGGCTTCGGCGGGTCGGCGCGCGAGATGACCCTGCGTGGCGAGGCCCGCTTCGATGTCGTGCACGACAGCACCCGCCCCTTCGTCGTTCATACGACAGCGGCGTCGTTCCGCGACGTGGGCACGGTGTTCGCCGTCCACAGTGACGAGGCGGATGGAGCGCGTATCGTGGTGTCGTCCGGGGTGGTGGCCGTGGAGGGTAAAACCGGTGCAGCACCGATGGTCCTGCAGGCGGGCGATCGCGCGACCGTGGCGCCGACTGGCACGGTGAACGTCGAGCGCGCGGCGGCGTCGTCCGACGACCTCGCGTGGACGAGCGGGAAGCTCATCTTCCGTGATGCGTCGGTCGAACAGGTGACGGCCGATCTCCGCCGGTGGTATGGGGTCGAGCTGAAGGTCGATTCCGCGCTGGCCACGAAGACGGTCACTGCCAGCTTCGATCGAACTTCGACAACCGACGTCGGGCGCATGATCGCGGCGATCCTGGGCGGCGGGCTGCACGAGGAAGGCAGCACTCTCCGAATCGTCGCCCCGCCCCCAGCGCCGTCGAGGTAATGGCGCCGCGACGCCGCGCGGCCTATCGTTGCGGGTACGTCATGCGCAACGTCTCATCGCTTCGCGGCGCGGTGGTGTTTCTCGCGCTGGTCACAGGAATGCCGCATCGCGGGAACGCGCAGAACGCGTGTGCCGATCATGCGCTGGTGGGCCCGCCCGCGAGCGGGTGGATATCCCCCCTCGACACGCGCGTCACCCTGCACCTGCGCGATGTGTCCCTCCGCGACGCGCTCGACCGGCTCACCGCCGCATCGAAGGTGCAGCTCGCCTACTCCGCCGATTTCCTTCCGGTCGATCGCCGCGTGTGCCTTGCCGCGGATGGTGAGCCGCTCGGCAGTCTGCTTGCCACGCTCCTTCGGGGGACGTCAGTGCAGGTGCTCGTGGTGTCGGGCCGAGTGGTGCTGTCGCCTGGCGCGGCGCAGTCGGCGTCCGCAGAGCCGGTCGCGCGCAGCGTGAGTGTGCTCGAGCGCGTGGTCGTGACGGGGAATGCCGTTGCCGCACCGCGCCGGCCGCTGGTCATCGGCGTCGAAGTCATCGATGGCGAACACCTGCGACGCCAATCGTTCGGCTCCCTCGCGGAAATGCTGAATGCCTCCGTGCCCGGCGTGTGGTCGTGGTCGCAGTCGCCATCGTCGCTCGTTGCGCAGTACGGCAGCATTCGTGGCGCCAGTTCCTTCGGCTCCAGCACACCGAAGATCTACATCGACGGCGTCGAGGTCGCGAACCCGCTGCTCGTCACCCAGTTCAACCCCGACGTCGTCGATCACGTCGAGGTCATTCGCGGACCGCAGGGCTCGGCGCTCTACGGCTCCGACGCCATCAGTGGGGTGATCAACGTCCTCACGCGCCACACTGGGGGAGGCTATCCGTCACCGGCCGTCTCCGTCCGCAGCACGGCTGGCGCTGCGGGGAGTGCATACGCCACCGGTCTCGTGCCGACGCATGAACAGCGACTCAACCTCCGCGTCGGCACCAACGTGCGCTCCGCAGGACTCGCCGTGACGTTCGGGCAGACGGGCGCGCTCTTCCCGTCGTCTGACACCAGACAGATCGCAGCGACGAGCGACGCACGGCTCGTCACGTCGCGCGAGACGCTCACGATGACGGCGCGGATCTTCGACAAGCGCTCCGGCATCGGGCCAAATCCCATCTTGAGCGGCATCATCCCGGTGGCCCAGCCATCGGGATCGTCCGAGCGGGAGGGTGGGACGAACATGCCGATCGTGGCGTCGACCGATCCGACACAGTCGGTTCGGCAATACACGCTCGCCACGAGCGCCGCGTTCGCGGCAGAAGGCGCGTGGACGCACACGATTCTCGGCGGTGTCGACGGCTATTCGTTGAACAACGTCGCCGATGCGATCGGGCCGCTGACGTCCGCCGTGGATTCGGCGCTGCGCGCGGCGCGCGGCAATGGCGACCGGTTCACGCTGCGCGAGAGTAGCGTCGCACGCTTCGGCACAGACGACACGCCCGGCACGCTGACCCTTGGGCTCGAACACTCGGTGCTCCGTCAGGCGTCGACGTACACGACGAGAACTCCGGCTCCGGCCGGACAATTTTCGACGGCGAGCGACGCATTGCGTGAGAGCTGGAATCACAACACGGGGCTCATCTCGCAGGTCAGCATGTCGTGGCGCGACGCCATCTTCGCCACGGGTGGGCTGCGACTCGAGCGCAACGACGCCTTCTCGGGGAACGATCGCTACCCGTTGCTCCCGATGGCGGGTTTGGCCGTCGTTCGGAGCCTTGGTCCCGCCGAGATCAAATGGCGTGCCGCGTATGGAAAGGGGATTCGCCCGCCACAGACACCAGCGCGCGGCGCTGCGTCCGGGTATGCGGGCAATCTTGGCGTCAACGGCGGTCAGGGGCAGGTGAGCGTCGGTGGTATTCTGCCCGCACTCGACCCCGAAGTGCAGTCCGGCTACGAGGGTGGCGTCGAGGTCTACCTCGGCCACGTACTGTCGATGCAGCTCACGCGCTTCGACCAGGATGTGACCGGGCTGATTCAGAATGTCGCCGTTGCCGTCGACACGTTTGCGCGCGGCGGCTCTCTCGAGCGTCGCATGCGGTATCAGCTGCAGAACGTCGGCGAAATCACCAACACCGGATGGGAGGTGCAGGGGAATGTGATGCAGGGTCCGTTCACGGTGACTGGATCACTCAACTCGGTCGACAGCCGCGTCCGCACGCTGGCGAACGGCTATCTGGGCGACCTGAAGCCCGGCGACCGCATGCTCGCCGTTCCTGCTCGCACCGCGGCCCTGACCTTTTCGTATGCCGCCGATCGCTGGTTCGCGTCGCTCGGCGCAACGCGGGCGATGGACTGGGTGAACTACGATCGGCTGAGCCTCGCGACCAGTTTCGCGCAGTCCAACGGCTACTCGACGAAGGACAAGGACCTCACCGGGTCCAACCTCCGCAGCTTTTGGCGGTCGTACGATGGCGATACGCACCTGCGCGTGACCGGCTCGCGCGACCTCTCGCGCGGCATCTCGCTATTGCTCACCGGCGAGAATCTGCTCGGTGGACAGCTGGGCGAGCCCGACAACGTGACGATCCGTCCGGGCCGCACCGTCACCGCGGGGCTTCGCGCGTCGTTCTAGCTGAAACGGGCGGCGGGCGTGCGACGTAGTTTCAGGATTCCACTCCGCGAGTAACTTGGAGTGAACTCCTATCCGCTACCGATGCCAGTGAACGCACCGCAGGAGGGCCAGGCACCGGCTGTTGCCGGGCAGAACGTGATCAGCGTCAAGCCCGGCGCCGACCTCGCCCAGGCCGTCTACAGGGGCCTCAATGAGCAGCGCCGAGAGCTGGCGCAGCAGCTGGAGAATCTCGAGGACAAGCGGCGCGGGCTGCAGAACCAGCTCCAGGAGCCGCAGGTGAATGGTGTCAATAAGACTGGCATCGAGGCGCGCATCACCGAGATGGACAAGCGCATCGCCGACGTGGACAAGCAGCTTGCCGACGCCGATCAGCAGGTGGCGAAGCAGGCGGCCGTGCCAGGCGCCGTGCCGCCGCCCGAACGTCACGAGCGGAACGGCCCGCCCGAGGAAGTGTTCGTGCTTTCAGGGATGTTCATCGTCGTGGTGTTCTTCCCGTTGTCGATCGCGCTTGCCCGCCGCTTGTGGCGTCGTGGCGCGGCGGCCGCCGTTGCCTTCCCGCAGGAGCTCGCCGACCGGCTCAACCGGCTCGATCAATCGATGGATTCCATCGCCATCGAAGTGGAGCGCATCGGTGAAGGGCAGCGGTTCGTCACGCGTGTGATGTCGGAGAATGGACGATCCATCGGCGTCGGCGCGGCGCAACCGCTGAACATCGGTGCGCACTCCGAAAAGGCGAAGGTGCTTCGCGAGGGCGAGCGCGGGGAGCGCTAGTGTCCCGAGCGCCGCTCGCGCTGTCGGCGCGCGACGTCACGTGCCGCTACGGCGACCTGGTTGCCGTGCGCGCAGTGTCGCTCGAGGTGGAGCCGGGTGCGGCAGTGGCACTCATCGGAGAAAGCGGATCGGGAAAGACGACACTGCTTCGCTGCTTCAACCACATGGTAACGCCGGACCGCGGCCTGATTTTCGTCGATGGCGTCGACATCTCCACTGAGCCCATCGCAGAGCTGAGGCGTCGCATCGGATATGTTCCCCAGCACGGCGGCTTGCTCCCGCACTGGCGTGTGCTGCGGAACGTCGCGCTCGTTCCTGCGCTCCTTGGCGACACCTCGGCGCACGATGCCGCGGTCGCCGCGCTCACGCTCGTTGGCCTTGCACCCGATCGGTTTGCCAATCGATTTCCGCACGAGTTGTCGGGGGGCCAGCGGCAGCGAGTGGCCTTGGCGCGCGCGCTCGCGGCGCGGCCCGGCGTCATCCTCCTCGACGAACCGTTCGGTGCACTCGACGCCATCACGCGCTCCGACGTGCAGGCGTCATTCGCGGAGATGCGCGGGTCGCTTGGCGTCACGACGCTGCTGGTAACGCACGATCTGGCCGAAGCGGCACGTCTCGCGAGCGAGATCGTGGTGATGCGGGAGGGGCGCATCGAACAGCGCGGTACACTCTCCGACCTGCAGCGCACACCCGCGACGCCATACGTGACGATGCTCGTCGAACGCGCTGTGGCAACGGCATCGAGCCTCGGCGGGTCGTGAGGGTAGCTCATCGGCTCGTGCTTGGTGTCGCGCTGCTCGCCGCTCCGCTGCGAGCACAGACGGCGCCGCCGGTGGTCGTCGCATCGAAGCCGTTCGGCGAGTCGTATCTCCTGTGTGAGTTGTTCGCCCAGCTGTTGGAATCGCGTGGCATCATCGTCGAGCGACGTCCGGGGCTCGGGGCGACGGAGATCGCCTTCGCGGCGCTGCGCTCGAATGCCATCGACGTCTATCCCGAGTACACCGGGACAGGCCTTGTCGCGGTGCTGCACGACTCACTCACCGACTCGCTCAGCGCGGATCCGCGGCGCGTGTTCGCGCACGTGTCGCGCCGCTTCCGCGACGCATACGGCGTGCAATGGTTGCCGTCGCTCGGCTTTCAGAACACGTATGCCATCGCGGTTACTCGCGCGACGGCGGCGCGATTGCATCTGAGGACGCTGACCGATCTCGCGCGCGCTGCGCCAGCGCTCACCGCGGGCTTCACTGCCGATTTCATCGGGCGGCCGGATGGACTCGTCGGGTTGCGCCGGGTGTATGGTCTGGCGCCGAAGGCGGTGCGCCCGCTGGCACCTGCCGTGAAATATCAGGCGCTCGCGTCGGGTGCGGTGGACGTCGTCGACGGCTATTCGACAGATGGGCTGCTCGCACGCTACGACCTCGTGACGCTCGTCGACGATCGGCACTTCTTTCCGCCGTACGAAGCCGCGGCGCTCATCGGTCCGCGGCTCGCCCGGACGCGGCCGGATGCCATCGCCGCGCTCATGCTCCTGAGCGGGCGGCTCGACGAGGCGACGATGCGCGCGCTCAACCGGCGTGTGGAGGTCGACGGCGAGTCCGTCCAGACAGTGGCCAGATCCGCATTGCGCGTGATTGGGCTCGTCGGCGCGAGCGCTGGTGAGGCCGCCTCGAACGGGAATTCCCGCACGCAGTCATTTGCCGCCTACATGTGGGCACAGCGCGCAGCATTGTGGACGCTGACGGTGCGCCATCTCGCGCTCGTGCTGGGTGCGCTGATCGCCGCCATTCTCGTCGCGATTCCACTCGGTCTGGCGCTCGAGCGCTCGCGTCGCCTCGCCGAACCAGTGATTCGCGTCTTCGGCGTCGTTCAGACGGTGCCGAGTATCGCGCTGCTGGCGTTCATGATTCCGTTTCTTGGTGTCGGCGTGGTACCCGCGCTCGTCGCACTCTGGCTCTATGCGATCTTTCCCATCGTGCGTGGCACGTTCAACGGCGTGCGCGACGCCGATCCCGACGCCGTCGAAGCTGCCGAGGCGCTCGGAATGACGCCGAGTCAGCGACTGCTGCAGGTGAGGCTTCCGCTTGCCGCCCCGGTCATCATGGCGGGAGTGCGTACTGCGGCGGTCATCACGGTCGGTACAACGACACTGGCGGCGTTCATCGGGGCAGGGGGACTTGGCGAGCCGATCGTCGCCGGACTCGCACTCGCCGACTCGCGCATGGTGCTCTCCGGTGCGCTTCCCGCGGCGGCGCTGGCGCTCATCGTCGACGGCGCGCTGGCGGTTGCCGAGCGATTCGTCGCGCCCGCTCATCGACGCGGTGGCAAGTAAGCTGCATCTTCGCGGTGTCTCTTCGCTCCCTCCCCGGTGACCATGAACGTGAATCCGCGCGCTGGACAGCTGGCCGACGAGAAAGACCTCGCGAACATCCCGCGCCTCGTGTCGGCGTACTACTCGGAACATCCGGATGTTGCCGATCGTGCGCAGCGAGTGGCGTTCGGGACGTCGGGACATCGCGGCACGTCGCTGCAGTGTTCGTTCAACGAGCGGCACATTCTGGCCATCACGCAGGCGATCTGCCTCTATCGCGCACAACAGAAGATCGACGGTCCGCTCTTCCTCGGCATCGACACGCATGCGCTCTCGGTGTCCGCGTTGGGCAGCGCGCTCGAGGTGCTCGCGGCGAACGGCGTCGACGTCATGCTCGACTCGCGCGACGGCTACACGCCCACGCCGTCGGTGTCGCTCGCGATCCTCGCCTACAACAAGGGTCGCACTGACGGTTTCGCCGACGGCATCGTCATCACGCCGTCGCACAATCCGCCCGAGGACGGCGGCTTCAAGTACAACCCGCCCAATGGCGGGCCGGCCGACACCAGTGCGACGAGTTGGATTCAGGATCGGGCGAACGCGCTGCTCGAGCATGACCTGCGCGGCGTGAAGCGCACTCCGCTCGCACGTGCGCGCAAGGCCGGCACGACGCACACGTACGACTATCTCGACGCGTACGTCGCCGAGTTGCCGAAGGTCGTCGACCTCGATGCGATTCGCGGTGCCTCGATCGCCCTCGGCGCCGATCCACTCGGTGGCGCAGGGGTGGCGTATTGGGGAGAGATTGCCGATCGGTACAAGCTGCCGATCACCGTGGTGAGCGACGTGGTCGACCCGACCTTCCGCTTCATGACGCTCGATTGGGACGGCCGCATCCGGATGGATTGCTCGTCGCCATACGCGATGCAGCGTCTCATCGGCATGCGCGACAAGTACGACGTCGCATGGGCGTGCGACACGGATCACGATCGTCATGGCATCGTCGCGAAGAGTGCGGGGCTGCTCAATCCGAACCACTATCTCGCCGTCGCGATCGCGTACCTCTTTCCGCACCGGCCGCAGTGGCCGCCCACAGCGGGCATCGGCAAGACCATCGTGAGCAGCAGCATCATCGATCGCGTCGCGGGACGCATGGGACGAGCGCTCTACGAAGTGCCCGTCGGCTTCAAGTGGTTCGTCGACGGGCTGATGTCCGGCGCGCTCGGCTTCGTCGGGGAGGAGAGTGCTGGCGCGACGATCCTTCGCCGCGACGGCTCCGTATGGACGACCGACAAGGATGGCATCATCCTCGGCTTGCTTGCCGCGGAGATGACCGCGGTGACGGGCAAGGATCCCGGCGACCTCTATCGCGACATCACGAAGGACCTCGGCGCGCCGGTCTACGAGCGCATCGACGCGCCGGCGACGCCCGAGCAGAAGGCCCTACTCTCGAAGCTGTCGCCGCGGGATGTCTCGGCTTCCGAATTGGCTGGCGAGCGCATCGTGCATCTCTCCACGACGGCGCCGGGCAACGGTGCGGCCATCGGCGGACTCAAGGTCTCCACCGACAGCGGCTGGTTCGCGGCGCGCCCATCAGGCACGGAGAACGTCTACAAGTTGTACGCCGAGAGCTTCGTGGATGAAGCGCACCTGCGTCGGATTCAGTCGGAGGCGCAGGCCATCATCGCACATGTCTTCGACACGAACGGGTAAACCTTGCTCGCTATTTGACCGGCACCGTCCACCCTGTCGACAGTTCGGTGGTGCCCCAGATGATCCGCATCGTACCCTTGAGATCCGCGTACCCCGACGACGGCCGCGCTGACTCGGGAACGAGGTAGATCGTCAGCGTCTCCTCGCGCTCCGTACGCGTATGCGCCGTGAGCGCAATGCGCGCGACGTCGAACTTCGCGTCATGCTCGGTTCCCCAGCCGCCTGTCTGGCGGTTGAGGATCAGTTGCCACCCACTCCTCGAGTAGAGGATGTACAGCGCGTAGTCGCCGTGCGGCACACTCGTGCCACCCACCGTGATGTCGTTGTCCGTGTGCAATGTGGTCGACGTGTTCGCACCGAACCGCCACACCGTGTCGAGCGGAATCAGGCCACCTTCGATCTTTCGTCCGCGCGCATGCGGCTGCCCGTACGCGATCGCGATGCGCGACGGTCCCGTGAGACTCGCATCCTCCGCATACCACTTGCCTTCGATGCGCCGTTGATCGATGTGTACCTCGACGCTGGCGAAGCTGCTCGCCGCCATGCGGACGGCAGGAGCGTCGGGCTGCTGGGCGCTGAGCGGCGTCGCGACGGCGAGTACGACGAGCGAACGAAAGACGTGGCGCATGAATACCTCGATGGGGGTGGCGGCTGTGGCACCTCGGCAGTCGTCCGGACAGAAGCGCAGCGACGCGCACCGAGGAACCTGCCCCTATGATGCGGCGGCCGGAGCGATTGGTAAAGCGTGCTTGCCCAACGCCGCTACAGCGTCGATTTTCCTCGCGTGACTACTCTCGCCTCGCTCGACACGCCGGCTCTCCTCGTCGATCTCGACAGGATGGAGCGCAACCTCGCCCGTGCTGCCGCCTACACCAGGGAGCACGGCCTCGCGCTGCGTCCGCACGTGAAGACCCACAAGTCCCCACGCATCGCCGCGCAGCAGCTCGCACTGGGCGCCGTCGGCGTCACCTGCGCGACGCCGCACGAAGCGCGTGTGATGGCCGACGCCGGCGGTGACATCCTCGTCGCGTATCCGCCCGTCGGCGCGCCACGCGCGGAACGACTGGCGGCGCTCCCTGCGCACGTCTCGCTCACCGTCGCGCTGGACTCCGCCGAGGCGATCGCCGATATGGCGCGCGCTGCCGAGAGTGCAGGGCGACGCGTGAGCGTGTATGTCGAGCTCGACCTCGGCATGCATCGCGTCGGAGTGCCGGTCGTCGATACGGCCATCGCGCTCGCACGAACCGTTCGCGAACAGTCGTCGCTCGATTTCGCGGGTATCGCGTTCTATCCGGGTCACGTCCGCGAGGCCCCCGACGAGCAGGGCGCCAAGCTTGCCGAATTGAGCGCCGCACTCACGGGAGCCCTGCGGAAGTTCGACGCGGCCGACGTCAGCGCACGCGTGGTGAGTGGTGGATCGACGCCGACCCTCTGGCGCTCACACGAGATCGAAGGCGTCACGGAGATTCGTCCCGGCACGTACGTCTACAACGACCGCACGACGGCCGCCATCGGTGCATGCGGTTGGGAGGACTGTGCCCTCACAGTGCTCGCGACGGTGATCTCCACCGCGGTGCCCGGGCAGGCTGTGATCGACACGGGAACGAAGGCGCTGGGCCGCGAACCCGTACGCGGCGCGGCCGGTGAGGGCTTCGGCATGCTGCTCGAGCATCCCGAGGTTCTCGTCGAGCGGATGTCCGAGGAGCATGGAGTTCTCGACCTGTCGCAGACGTCCTGGCGTCCGCGCGTCGGCGAGCGCGTCCGCGTGATTCCAAATCACGTGTGCATTGTCGTCCATTTGAACGACGTGGTGTATGGCATCCGCGGCGGCGTCCTCGAGACGAGCTGGCCGGTCGCCGCACGCGGTAGAGGAGAGCGAGCGTTGGCGTGACGGCGGTGAAGCTTGCCGGTCGCGCGTACAGGCTCGACGGTGCGGACGCAGCTTCCCCTCGTCGCCACCGCGGCGTATTACGCCCTCACCGCCATGGGTTCCCTCTGGCGCAAGCCCCTTGGAGTTGACGGCGTGCGTGATGATCTTTCGCATCGGCTGCGCGACCGCGTCGCCGTTGCGTCTCTGATTGGATCGTCATGCCCAACGCGTCTCGCGAGAAAACAACCGCACCGCCGCAGGATCCGATGCTCGTCGTGCGCAATCGCGCCGATGCGCTCTATCGAGGCGCGCTCGAGTGCTGCCGGCAGCACGATCGCGCCGCCAAGCTGTCCGACACCGAGGAGCCCGAGCTCGAGCACAAGCATCTCGACGCGCTGTGCAAGATGTGCGATCGCTCGCTCGCCGAGTTGGCCGAGGCCTACTCGGCCGCCGCGGCCAACGTGATCCCCGATCGCGACGAAGAGTGGTGGCACAAGGCCAACTCGCTCTGGCATGCCAGCCGCGAATACGGACGCCGGCATGCCGGCACCGAAAAGCTCGGCAAGGGCGTGTCCGGGAAGCATACCGCGATCAATCTCGGATCCATGCAGATGGAGTACGAGCTCGAGGCCTCCGCTCTCCTCGCGTTGCGTCACGTCTCCGCATCCTACCTCAAGACGCGTCCCGGTCTTACCTGATGGCGACGACGAAGAAGAAGAAGACTGGTGTCCAGAAGAAAGCAAAGTCGTCAGCGAAAAAATCAACTCCCCGCAAGGCCGGCACATCACGCTCGGTGGCGAAGCGCGGCATCCTCGCTCGTTATCCGTGGAAAGAAGAGCCGAATCCCTACCTCGAGCTGCGTACGTCGGCCATCCAGGGCACGGGGGCCTTTGCGGCGCGCAATATCAAGAAGGGCACTCGCATCGTCGAGTATCTCGGTCAGCGCATCTCGTGGCGCACCGCCGACAAGCGGTACGACGACGAAAAGATGAAGCGCCATCATACCTTCTTATTCACCGTCGACGAGAAGGTTTGCATCGACGGCGCGGTCAACGGCAGCGACGCGCGCTTCCTCAATCACTCGTGCGATGGCAACTGCGAAGCCATCACCGACCGGAAGCGCATCTTCATCGACGCTCGGCGAAACATCAAGGCCGGTGAGGAGCTGCTGTACGACTACGCGTACGAGCGCACTGACGAACACACCGAAGAGGACGAGCGGTTCTATGCCTGCCGGTGCGGAGCTCCGAAGTGCCGAGGGTCCATCCTCGCGCCCAAATAGTCCGACCGCCAGGATGCCACCAGACTCGCTGCGCGTGCTGCTCTCGGGTCTGGTGGACTACGCGGGACTTTTCCCTCCCGCCTCGCTGTCGATGACCGACGTCGCGACGAACTATGCTGCATATCGACAGTCGCCCGACGCAGGGGCGCTCGGCCGGCTCATCGTGCCGGTCGCACGTCTCGGCGAGTTCTCCGGCGCGATGTCGTCGAGCGGTCGCCGCGAGCACGATACATGGCGCATCAGTGCCCTCGCCAGCGATGACGCAACACAGGACGCGAAAGACATAGCCGAGTGGAACGCGTCGACGAACGGCGCGGTGGTCGATACGGTCGAGGTGCGCGCAACGTCCCCTGACGCCATCGCCGGCATCGCGCGCGCGCTTCGAGAATACACGGCCTACGTCGAGTTCCCACTCGTACACGACCCACTGCCGTACGTCGACGCGATCGCGCGCGCCGGCGTTCGAGCGAAGATCCGCACGGGTGGTGTCACCCCGGACGCGTTTCCGCACTCCGTGCAGATCGTGCGCTTCCTGCGCGCCTGTGCCGATCGCAACCTGCCATTCAAGGCGACTGCCGGCCTGCATCATCCGCTGCGCAGCCGCTATCGGCTCACGTACGCGCCCGACGCCCCGATCGGAGACATGTTTGGCTTTCTGAACGTCTTTCTCGCCGCAGCATTTGCATCGAAGGGCCTTCCCGAGACGCAACTCCTGTCGCTCGTCGAGGAGCGCGATCCTTCCGCACTCGAGTTCAGGAGCGACGCCATTCGCTGGCGCGATGAAGTGATCGACCTCCAGCGTCTCGCCGACATCCGCACCTCGTTCGCCATTGCCTTCGGCTCGTGCTCCTTCCGCGAGCCGATCGACGACCTCCATCAGCTCGGGCTGCTGTGACGATTTCCCTCGACGACACACACCGCGCCGACCGCACGTCCTGGGTGGTGTCAGCTCAGTCGCCTTCCAGCGACTTCCCCATCCAGAACCTTCCGCTCGGCATCTTTCGCGCAGAGAATCGCTTCGACCGGCCCGGCGTTGCGATTGGCGATCAGATTCTCGATCTCGTCGCGGTGGCGGAGCAGGGCCTTCTCGACGACGCGCTCTCGGCGCTCATCCACGAGTGTGATCGCGAAGGCTCGCTGAACCCATTGCTCGCCGAAGGACGTCCGACGCTTCGAGCGTTGCGCGCGCGTGTGAGCGACCTGCTTCGCTCCGACGGCGAACCTGGTCGCGCCGCCGAACGTCATCGAGCCGCCATTCTCGTCGCGATGGCTGACGCCGAGTTGCTCATCCCGGCGCGCGTTGGCGACTACACCGACTTCTACGCGTCGATTCATCACGCGATGAATGTCGGCAGCATGTTTCGCCCCGACAATGCGCTGTTGCCCAACTACAAGTGGGTCCCGATCGGCTATCATGGTCGCGCGTCGTCCCTCGTGCCAAGCGGCACCCCGGTGAAGCGCCCCGTCGGTCAGACGCGCGACGAAGGCGCTGAGGTTCCGAGCTTCGGCCCAACGCGCCGTCTCGACTACGAGCTCGAGGTTGGCGCCTTCATCGGAGCCGGCAATGCACTCGGTGTCCCCATCGCGATCGGCGATGCGGAATCGCACGTCGCTGGGCTGTGTCTCGTCAACGACTGGTCGGCGCGTGACATCCAGGCGTGGGAGTATCAGCCGCTCGGCCCGTTCCTCGCCAAGAACTTCGCGACGACCGTGTCTCCGTGGCTCGTCACGCTCGATGCGCTTGCGCCCTTTCGCGCAGCTGCGTACACGCGTCCCGCTGGCGATCCCGCGCCGCTCCCCTATCTGCACGACGACGCCAACGAGCGCGAAGGCGCCTTCTCGATTGCGCTCGAGGTGTTGATCTCATCCGCGCGCATGCGCGTGGATGGCGTGGCGCCCATGCGCCTGAGCATCGGCAGCTTCACGTCGATGTACTGGACCGTGGCGCAGTTGGTGACGCACCACGCGAGCGCTGGCTGCAATCTCACCCCCGGTGACCTGATCGCGAGTGGCACCGTGAGCGGCGAGACGAAAGACTCGCGCGGCTGCCTGCTCGAGCGCACGTGGCGCGGTACCGAGCCGCTCACGCTGCCTACCGGTGAAGTACGTCGCTTCCTCGAGGACGGCGACGAAGTCATCATGCGCGGCTGGTGTGAGCGCGACGGCTTTCGCCGCATCGGCTTTGGCGACTGTCGGGGGATCGTCGGCAGTTGAACCCGCGCCGCCTCGGAAGCGGCTAGCGGTTCCCCGGTAAAGAGTCCGGCACGATCCCAGCCGGGAATGCCATCGGCGACTTCGTCCAGCCCTTCACCTTGAGCGCCTGGCCGATGCGGATCCTGTCACCCGTAATGCCGTTCAAGGCGCGCACTTCCTCCGGCGTGGTGCCGTAAAGCTTCGCCACCGACGACAGCGCCTCGCCGCGGCGCACGGTATGGAACCACTCGCGGCGGCCCTCGTGTACGGCGACCAGTCGCGCCCGGTCGCGAGCGCGACGCGCCTCGCGGCGCTGCCAACCCACCGCGCGCATCGTACTGTATTTCTTGTTCAGCGCGCGAATGAGCGTATCGGCATTGATCGCGGCAGGGGAGGGAATACCCAGCGTCAGATGTTCCTTCGCCGTCGCGATACGGATTGCGGGCGAGAGATACATCAGCGTGCGCGTCGTCGTGACAGCCACGCTTGTGTCGACCGGCCAATCGCGCTCGTCGAACGTTGGCGGAGCATCGGCGGGGCTGAGGGGATCGCGCGGCTGGAGGCCTAGGTAGATCAAGCGGCCGCCCACTGGATTCGCTGAATCACCCGGCGCGTCAGTCAGCACCAGCAGCCCGCGCGTGGGTCGGAAGTAGTCGATCGCGGGTCGTTGCCACACGCTCACTTTCGCCAGCACCGTCTCATTCGGCCTGAGGGCGCTCAGCTGCAGCTCCCGCTCGGCGAATACCCTCGAGTCGCGCGGGTCCGACCGGACGGCGTGATACGCGATCTGCGCGACGGTGATGAGTCCCGCGACGCCGATGGTCCACCCCAGGTATTTGAGCCAGACCGGATATGACCCTCGCCGCCGCCTGCGCCGGTTGCGCCGGGGCATGGCGTCCCAGTTCGGAAGGTCGGCGACGTCACCGGACCAGATACCTTCGGCGGGGATGGGCTTCGGAGCGTCGTTCACGAGATCGGGTTCGAGTGTCGATATTGACCCCTGCAGAGGAAGAACAGTGCCGCAATTTTCCAAGGCGCTAGGTTCAGCTTGATGCAACAAATGTTGCAGCAGAGCTTGTCATTTCCTGCAACCGTTGTTACCGTTGGTGATCGCTCATGGCGCCTCCTCCTCGGTGGCGGCCTGCTTCGGCCCGATGTGCACTGCCCGACCGGAGGCTCGTATTCGTTTCGCACCGATCGTTCGTCAGCTCGCCGTCGGAATCGCGGCTGCCTGTACCGTCGTCTTCACGGCGTCCCAGGTGCATCCCGTGTTCCTCGGGCAGGTCCCCGTGGCTGGCCGAGTGCTCGCCGCGGCATATCTCGACTCTGCGTCCATCCGTGCGCCGTGGCTGAGCCTTCCCGAGGCGTTGGCCATGCGGCATCCACAATTTCAGCGTGACGTGGAAGCCTTCGCGGCCGACCTGCGGGGTACCGGAAAGATTGACGGCGATCGTGCCGATTCCATCGCCGCCGTCGCCGTGCGGGAAGCATACCACCGGCGCATTCCGCCCGCGCTGGTCCTCGGCGTAATGCTCACCGAAAACGACCGATTCAAGTCGCACGCGCGCTCGAACGTCGGCGCGCTTGGCCTGATGCAGATCATGCCCCGCCTTTGGACGCCCAACCTTGGACCAATCCTCGGCAAGAATCTGAAAGACGACGAGACCAACGTTCGTTACGGCGTCTACATCCTCAAGCACTTCGCGAAGCGCACGGCAGATTCGCTCGATGCCGGCGATCTCACTCGCGTTGCGCTGCTCAGCTACAACGGCTGTGTGACTGGCTCCAACACGCCGGATTGCCGCGCCTACCCCAACAAAGTGCAGCGCCATATCGAGAATTCGGCGCGCGAGTCCTGCTCTGGCCGGCCCTTCCAGGAATGCGTCGCATTGCCGCTGTGGGCCGCCATGAGGGACACAACTCCCCCGCCGATGCCCGGCGCCTCACTCGCCAGCACGATTCCCGCCGCGAGCATGGATCGAGTGCACGCAGCGCCTCGCATCACTCCGCTCTCGAGTCGCATCGGACACTGGTTGGGCGGCGCAAACTAGGAATTCGAGAATACTGCAAGGGGCGCGGTCTCACGACCGCGCCTCTTTTAGTCGCTTTAGATGGGCGCCGACGAATCGCGGAGGCTTGCTGCAAGCGAGCGAAGCGAGCACTCCCCGAGCGCGCGGAGCGCCGCGCCACGTAAGCCAGGCGCGAAGGGCCCGGCGCCCCGCATCTATTTGATCGCTTCGGTCAGCGTCTGCACGACTTGCTTGATCGTGATCTCGGTGTTCTGCGCCAGGATCGTGATCTTGAGGTTCACGTCCTCCGTGTTCTTGCCGCCGAGGTAGACGCCCTTCGGCGTGAGGAAGAAGGCGCCGGTGCTGTTGCCGACCGTCTCCATCGACACGGGCGTGTTCTGCGTCGTGCCGCTGCCGGCCGCCTTCACGTTCGAGCTCCGCTCCACGCGAAGTGCCGTCTGACCACCAATCGTCGTGTCTCCCGACACCCTGTACGTCGTCACGCTGGTGCGATCCAGATCCATGCCCTGCTGCGACACCTTGCCGGACACGGTATCGGCCCAGCTCATCCCTGTGGCGAGGTTGCCGCGGTAGCTTGGCAGGATGCGCGACACCCCTTCCGTGATCGAGGCAAGCATCGGATCCGTGGCGCCTTCGACCGCCTTGGCGCTGTAGAACTTTCCGGTCGGCGAGATGAGCGACACCCAGTGCTTGCCCATGAGTTGACTCACGTCCGGCGCCGGCCCCGAGCTCTTGAGCGCGATCGAGTCGATCGTGATCGTGGCCATCACCGTATCCTTCGCGTGCTTCATCAGATTCACGGTGACCTGCTGCTGCAGGCCAACCTCGAAATCTCCGGTCGCCATCGGACTCGATTGCGTGCCCTTGGTCGTGACCGTGATGCGGTATTTGGTCGTGCCGGGCGCATACTCGACGCCCTGCGCGCTCAGCGGCGCAACGGCGAGAGGAGCGGCAAGGAGAAGCGCCATCGACAGGCGCGCGGAACGGACGGACATGAGGTGAACGACTCCTGATTGGCGAGGAATGGCGCAGAACATCGGTGCTAACGCCACAGAGTATACGCGTCGCGACCCCAAAGGTTACTCGCTGAAATCCTCTCGTTTTCACTCACGCAGCCGAGTCCGCATGATGTGTGTTTGATGGCTACTTTCCGCTTGTGACCTCACGCACATCAACCACGACGATGACCGATCAGCTCTACGGAAGTGTTGCCATGACTCTCGATGCTTTGATCGAGCGACTGCATGATGACGTCGTCATTCCCGCGCGCGCCACGGCGGGGTCGGCAGGCTACGATCTCCGAGCATACCTGCTCGGCCGTACGATAAAGCTGTCAGACGGCGTCGCACAGCGAGAGCTCGATGCAGACGACGACACCGGAGAGTGGGGTGTCACACTTCGTCCCGCGGAGATGGCGCTGATTCCCCTCGGCTTCCGCACTCGCTTGCCACAGGGCGTGGAAGCACAGATTCGTCCTCGAAGTGGCCAGGCCTTCAAGCACGCGCTGACGGTTCCCAACGCGCCGGGCACTGTCGACGCGGACTACGCCGAGGAGTGGATGGTGATCGTGCGAAATGACGCACCGGTGGCTCGCCGCATCGTGCACGGCGAACGCATCGCTCAGGTTGTGTTCGCGCGCTTTCTTCCGCTCTCACTCGTCGAAGGCGAGGTCTCTCGCACCACCGAACGTGCCGGCGGTTTCGGCAGCACGGGTCGCAGCTAGCGCGTCATTCCGCGTGCGTGGATGATGTGACCGTGCGTCTGAAGCGAAAGGGCATCCCGGCTACTGCCGAGATGCCCTTTGATTTTCCGCGGAGCGACGGTCGATCGCTTATGCTTTCCGGCGGCGCGCAACACCAAAGACGCCGAGCAGGCCGGTCGCGAGCAACGCGACGCTCGCCGGCTCCGGGGTGACGCTGTAGTACTCGCGGAACGCGAGGTCGGCCTCCTGCACGCTACGGTACGTCGTGCCGGCGCCCGCCGAGTTCGCGCGATACATGTCGCCGTAGAGGTATGCGAGGGACGGCGCTGGACTGGTGCAGCAGGCAAAGCCGAAGCGCGACCCACTGTTGTCGGACCCGTAGTCGAGGAAGTACGTGGAGCCTGGCGTGACGCCGACGGCCGTCCAGAACACGTCCACCCATGCCGACGCACCTGCCGCGAGCGTGTAGCTCTGTGTTCCCGAGGCGATGAGCGTGGCGCCGACAGAATTGGCGGTTCCACCGGCCCACAGCTCGGCGGAAAGGGTTGCCGTGAAGACGCCAGGAGTCGGGTTGTAGACGAATGCCCCAGCGCCGGCCGCGTTGCCAGCCGTCGGCATGAACGTCTGACCAATTCGATTCGAAGAGGCGTTGAAGCGCTGCACCAGGAGCTGCGACTGATCGACGACAAATTGCGCATCTGCTCGCTGAGCGATTGAGGAGCCCATCGCGATCACTGCCAGCGCTGCGATTCTGTGAGCCAGACGCATCGGTTTACCTGTTCGCTCGAGGTGGTGCTTCGGAGAATTCGCCCAATTCCCTAAGCAAAGCTTTTGCCACTCCAGATCGCTTGGTTGCAAAATCACAAATGCCTCTATGACAACAGGTTAGCAATTCGGCACTCAAGCGATTATCAACATGTCGCGAAATGTGTTGCGCATAGTCCACACGTCGTGTGGCGGCATCCCTACGCCGTGAGAGCTATCGAGCTAGCTCTGTGTCAGGCAAACATTCCAGCTGAGGCCCGTCGGACGCCGGTGGTCTGGAAAGCACTTGTGGGGCTTGCCGCGACGCCCGAAGGTCGCAACAAGCCCCACAGTATTTGACCGGCGGCACGGGTCGCTGGTCGTCTAACCAAACTGCGAGGTTAGATGGTGACGGCGATCCGTGCCGTACGATGGTCAGTAGACAATTGATCACCTCCTCTGTTATCGGGTAAGACGTGCGGGCTGACGTTCACTTTACCCAAACAAATAAGTGGAGTTCCGTCGCGCAAGCGGCGTCAGCCACGACCTCATTTCCGCGCCGGTATCGCATGCTCCCGTCACCCAGCCGCCTGGTATTTCTCATCGCAATCGTCGCGGGATGCGGTGGCAGTGCGCCGACTCCACGCGTAGCTCCGATGCCAGCGCCGACGCCCGCGTCGGGCGAGGCGCCGGCCAGCGACTATCTCGTCTTCGCGGCATCGGAGGGCAACGACCAGGTCGCCCTGCTGCGATTTGGCGCGGCTGGCTTTCGGCGGGAACGCGTGATCACGACCGGTCTCATGCCCGCGGACATCGACGGTCCGCACGGCGTCGCCGTGTCGCCCGACCGGCGCTTCTACTACGTGACCACCGCGCATGGCGCGCCGTACGGCTACCTGTGGAAGTACGCCGCGGCCAACGACTCGCTCATTGCGCGCGTGACGCTCGGCAACTTCCCCGCGACGGTGCAGGTGACACCCGACGGCGCGTTCGTGTACGTCGTGAACTTCAACCTGCACGGCGAGATGGTGCCGTCGAACATGTCGGTCGTTGCCGCCGACGAGATGGTCGAGGTCGCGCGCATCCAAACGTGCACCATGCCGCACGGCTCGCGCGTCAACCCGCAGGGGACCAGGCAATACTCCGGCTGCATGATGGATGACCTCGCTGTGGAGATCGACACGCGCACACTCGGCGTCGCGCGCCACTTCCTCCTCACGCAGGGAAAGGAAGCGGGCATGCTGGGTGCACCGTCGCGTGGCGAGCACGCCGGTCACGACATGGCAGGCCACGGCATGACGGCACCGGCACCAGGTGACGTG
>JBDSML010000295.1:0-25552 GCA_039915865.1 Gemmatimonadaceae bacterium
CGAACCCCTTTCCCGCGCCGTCGTCGCAGTCGACGTGCTTCTGGTTCGACCTCAAGACGCGCGGCAAGGTGGAGCTCACGATTCACGACCTCCGCGGCCACCGCGTACGCACGATGATTCCGGGACAGCTGCCGAGCGACCTGGATCCGGGTCGCTATGGCCGCGCCAGTGAGCTGGATGCCACCGGGTGTGATCCCCGCCTGCAATGGGACGGCACCGCGGATGACGGACGTGTCGTTCCTGCGGGCGTCTACCTGCTGCGCTTCAGGGCGGACGGCCAGGCGGAAACCATGAAGAAGATCCTCTTCCTCGGCCGCTGATGCGCCTGACCACGCTGGGCACGGGAACCATTGCACTCACCGCCGACCGCGTATGTGCCGGTCATTTCGTCGAGGCGGGTGCAGTGCGCTTGCTGCTCGACTGCGGCGCTGGCGTCGCGCACCGGCTCGCGGAACGTGGACTTCCGTGGCGCGAGATCACGCACGTTGCCATCACGCACTTCCACACCGACCACGTCCTGGATTTCGCGACGCTCGCCTGTGCCTGGAAGCACGGCGCCCGCTCCGGGAGAACGGCGGCGGTGACGGTGATCGGACCAGGAGGGATCACTGCGCTTCTCGAGCGGCTGCTCGGCGTGTTCGACGAACGTCTCGAGGAGATGGGCTTTCCCCTGACCGTCATCGAGATCGCACCCGGCCAGGTGCTCGACCTTGGCGACGGCGTGAGTCTCGCCGCGACGAAGGTTCCCCACTCGGCGGAAAGTGTGGCATATTCCGTGTCGCGAGGGGGTCGTCGTATCGTGTATTCCGGCGACACCGGGTACGATCCGATGTTCGGCGAGTGGGCGCGCGGCGCTGACGTCCTGCTGTGCGAGTGCTCGCTGCCCAACGCGGTGACTATCCCGTCGCATCTCACCCCGGAGCAGTGCGGTGCGCTCGCCGCCGCTGCCCTGCCGAAGCACCTGGTGCTGACGCACTTCTACCCGCCGGTCGAGCTCATCGACGTACGCTCGCTCGTCGCGGCCCACTACGCAGGCCCCATCTCACTCGCGAGTGATGGGTCCGCGTTCGAGATCGAGGAAGGCTGATGCTGGTCGTCATGCAGACAGACGCGACGGACGCGCAGATTGCCCGCGTCATCGAGATCATCAGGGAGATGGGGTACGAAGGAAAGCCGATGCCCGGCGCGCAGCGCACCACCGTGGGCCTCGTCGGCAACGACGGCCGCGTGGACGGCTCGCAGATCGAGTCACTCGACGGCGTGGCGGAGATCATCCACGTCTCGCGTCCATACAAGCAGGTGTCGCGCGAATGGCGGCCGGAGAACACGCTCGTCGAGATCGGACCTGGCGTCGTCTTCGGCGGAAGGGACATCCCGATTATCGCCGGTCCCTGCTCCGTCGAGAACGAGAAGCAGATCGTCCTCGCGGCGCAGCAGGTAAAGGACGCCGGCGCGAATGCGCTTCGCGGCGGTGCCTTCAAGCCACGCAGCTCGCCGTATTCCTTCCAGGGACTCGGCAAGAAAGGCCTGGAGCTGCTGGCGCTCGCGAGACAGGAGACTGGCCTTCCGATCGTGACTGAAGCGCTCGATGAAGAGGGCGCGCACCTGGTGGCCGAGTATGCCGACTGCATCCAGATCGGCGCGCGCAATATGCAGAACTACGCGCTGCTGAAGACGATTGGGAAGCTGGGCCGGCCGGTGCTGCTGAAGCGCGGCATGGCGGCGACGATCGTCGACCTCCTGATGAGCGCCGAGTACCTGCTCGCCGAGGGCAATACGCAGGTGATCCTCTGCGAGCGCGGCATTCGCAGCTTCGACCCGTCGACGCGCAACCTGTTCGACCTCACGGCGATTCCCCTCGTGCAGAAGCTGTCGCACCTGCCGATGGTGGCGGACCCGAGCCATGGTACAGGGCTGCGCGACAAGGTCATCCCGATGGGTCGCGCCGCGATTGCCGCCGGTGCCGACGGCTTGCTCGTCGAGATGCATCCCGATCCGGAAAAGGCGATGTCGGACGGCGGGCAATCGCTGTATCCGGATCAGCTCGCCCGCCTTGTGCGCGAAGCGCGAACGATCGCCGAGGCGATCGGACGGTCCATTTCCGCGAGTTCCGGAACCGCGACTGTCGCGCACGGGTAGGACACGCATGACATCACGCAGCTTGATGGCGGCCGGACTCGCCGCGGCACTGATGGGATCGGCATCACTCGCCGATGCGCGACCCGCAACTCGCGTCAGGCAGGGCGACCTGCTCGATCGTGCCGTGTCCGTGTGGGCGAAGGTCAAGACGGCCCGCGCCACCTTCGTCCAGACGATCAATAATCCGCTCACCGGCCGCACCCTCACCGCGAATGGTGAGTATCAGCAGGAGCGGCCGGCCAAGCTCTCCGTCGTCTTCGAGGATCCGGCGAACGATCGCATCGTCGCAGACGGCAAGTTCGTGTGGCTGTACCTGCCGAGCAGCGCACCCGACCAGGTCATCAAGACGACACAAGGCACCGCCGGCACGGGCACGGTGGACCTCACCGCGCAGTTCCTCACTGCGCCCCGCGCGAAGTACAACATCCAAGCTGTCGGCACGCAGACGGTGAGCGGCCGCGCGACGCACGGTTACAATCTCGTCCCGAAGAACACGAACGGGGCGGCATTCCTCGCGGCGTCCGTCTGGATCGATGACGAGGATGCGACCATCCGTCAGTTCGAGGTCACGGACGAGCGAGGCGTGCAGCGGAAGGTGCGCCTGACGTCGTTCAAGACGAACGTGCCCGTGGACGCAAAGGCGTTCGTGTTCACACCGCCGGCCGGAGTGCGTGTCATCGCACGCTGACACGACAAACTTTTCGCCTGATGGCACCGCGTCCACTGCTCAAGCTTCGCAAGATCTGCCTCGCCCTACCCGAAGCCCACGAGGTGGAAGCGTGGGGCGAACCGACGTTTCGCGTGCGCAACAAGCTCTTTGCCATGTACGCGGCGGCGACCAATCATCACGGCGACGGACGACAAGGCGTGTGGTGCAAGGCCGCGCCGGGCAATCAGCAGATCATGATTCAGCACGCGCCTAATAAGTTCTTCGTGCCGCCGTATGTGGGTCCGAGCGGCTGGGTGGGCATCTACCTCGACGGCGAGGTCGACTGGCCCGAGGTCGGCGAGCTGCTGGCCGATTCGTATCGGCTCATCGCGCCGAAGAAGCTCCTCAAGGAGCTCGACGCACGATCGTCCTGAGCGCGATGCCTCAGCGCGCAGGACGATTGAGAACGACGCCTATCGACTTTGCGTCGTGCGCTTCACGTTGTCGCGGTTCTCCTCGACGAGCTCAGTGATGTGCGCGCCGCGGAGACCGGCGTCAGGCCCCGTGTCTTCGACTGCACCACCGAGTCGTATGTCGTCACGCAGGTGGTCCACGCCTTCGGGATCAGTCACGAGATCATCCACGTCGGCCTTGCGGACCCGCAGGTGTCCATCGATATCGCGTCCGTTGTGGGGCTTGTTGCGCTCAGACATTGCCAACTGCTCCTGAGTTGAATGAGCTTCGATCAAGGGCAATGTCTACACCACTTCGATGTCCTTCGCAAAGACTCCCTTGTAGCGGCTGACTTCGCTGCGCTCGCGATCGAGCTCGGGAATATGCCGCGCGAAGAACCCGAACCGGTTGAAGTACGCTTCGTCGTTGCTCACGGCAAACAGCGTCGTGTTGCCCCGTTGTCGCGCCAGTTCCTCCGTGGCGCGGACGAGCGCACTGCCGATGCCCTGTCCCTGCTGCGACGTCTCCACCGCCAACGAGCGAAGCTCGGCAAGGCTCGGCGCATATTCGTCGAGGTGGACGCACCCGATCAGGTGACCCTCTCTCTCCGCCACGAGGAAATGCTCGGCGTGCGCGGCGATGAACGACTCCGTGCGCGGCAACAGCGTACCGTCGGCGACGTAGAGGTCGATGAGCGTGCGAATTCCCGCTGCGTCATGGGCGTGCGCATGACGTACGCGCACGTGACGGGCGCCTACTTCTCGAGCTGGCGCGGCACGCGCGCCAACAGCTCCTTCTGCGACTTCGCGCCACTGAGCAGCTCGACGGCGCGCATCATCGGCGGATCCTCGCGCAGGTTGCGCGAGAACTCGACGCGCTGCCCGAACACATAGCGAGCGAGCTGCCCGCTGAGCGCGCGGGTGACGAGCGGGCTCGCGGAATCATAGACGGCACGCGACACGTTCACTCCGCGCGCCTGCAGTTGTCGATACAACTCGGCGCGCATCGCCGGCGTGACGGTGAAGTTCGTGTCCGTCACCGCGCGCGACTTCCGCAGCGAGAGCGAGTACTGCACGATGGCATCGCGGAACTTGGGAACGTTCGCACCAAGCGCTGCCTGGAGCGCCTTGTCCTCGGACGTGACTGCCCGCCGCGCGATCTCGATGTCGGGCACGATTCCACCGCCGCCGAGCACGACGCGGCCCGCGTCGGTCTTGAACTTCGGACGCGCGGGGATCGAATCGGTCTTCGGTGGCTCATCGTCCTCGTCGTCCGTCACCGGACGACGCGGACGGTTGATGCTGCGACCACTCGGCGTGTACCAGAGCGCTGTCGTCACCTTGACGGCGCCATCGTCGAGCTTGAAGACACGCTGCGCGCTTCCCTTGCCGTACGTCGCCGTGCCGATAATGACGGCGCGATCGTGATCCTGCAGTGCACCGGCGACGATCTCGCTCGCCGATGCCGACGAGCTGTCGGTGATGACGACGAGCGGCATGTCGCCCCAGCGCTGCGGCGCGCGATCGTCGAAGCCGCGCGTCTCGTCGGGGCCGCGGCCGCGCGTCGAGACGATCGTCTGGCCCGCGTTGAGAAAGAGGTCGGCGACACTCACGCCCTGGTCGAGCAAGCCACCAGGATCTCCGCGCAGGTCGAGCACGAGCGAGCGGGCGCCCGCGGATCGCAGCGAATCGATCGCGCGCGACAGATCCGTCGCGGCGGCGGCGCTGAAGGTCGCGAGATCGACATAGCCGATGCCGTCGGGCAACAGCAGCGCGTGGCGCACCGGGTTCACATCGATCTTCCGACGCTCGAGCGTAAACGGCATCCGCGCATCCATGCCCGGTCGTTCGATGACGATGTGGACCGTCGTTCCGGCATCGCCGCGCAGTTGCTTCAGCGCTTCCTCCGACGTCACGCCCAGCGTTGGCTTGCCTTCGATCGAGACGATCCGATCGCCGGTAAGGATGCCGGCCTGCTCTGCCGGCGAGACAGGCAACGTACCGATGACGGTAATGCCGCTGTCGCCAACGTCCATCTGGATGCCGACGCCCGCATACTGCCCGCTCGTGGCCTCCTCGAGCCGAGTGAGGCGCTTGGGGCTGAGGAACACCGTGTGCGGATCGCGCAATTCGCGCAGGGCCCCGTCGATGGCGTGACGGTACAGTGTCGAATCCGGAAGCGTGTCGACATAATCGCGCCGAATGTGCTGGAGCACCTCATCGAAGAGATGCGCCCGGGTCGCCAGATCCTTGCCGCCGCCACTGGAGCCGCGCTCCATGAGCCAGCCGCCGGACACGATGGCGCAGGTGAGCACTGCGGCGGCAACGATGGATCTGTTCTTCATTGTGCGTCCCTCATGAGAAAGATCCAGGCCACGACGACCGCAACACCGAAAGCACTCTCCCCGCCACTTCATCCTCCGCGCCTTGCGCATCGACCGCCACGATCGGTCCGCACTCGGGATGCGTCTCCTGCCACGACGACTCGGCGAAGGTGGCAAGCGCCGCCGCGACGCGGTGATGAAACGACTCCCCCATCGCCTCCATGCGGTCGTGCGACGCGGCGCGATGCGCCGCGCGGGCGAGTCCTTCGACCACCGGGAAGCTAAGAAGAATCGTGAGGTCGGGTACCAATCCACCGGTGGCGAATCGGTTCGCGGTGCGGACCTCGTCTTCCGGCAACCCGTGCCCGGCGATCTGGTACGCGTACGTCGACAGGAAAAAGCGGTCGAGGAGCACCACGTCGCCCCGCTCGAGCGCGGGGCGGATCTCGCGCTGGACGAGCTGCGCACGCGACGCCATGAACAACAGCGCCTCGGCACGCGGATCGATGTCCGACGTGCGGTCGAGCAGCAGCCGTCGTACCTCGGTACCGAGTGAAGTACCGCCAGGCTCACGCAGGCAGATGTGCGGAGTGCCCTTCCGCCCGAGCGCAGACGAGAGACGACGGAGCTGGGTGGACTTCCCCGAGCCTTCGCCGCCTTCGAATACGATCAGTCGCCCGCTTGCGCTGCTCGACACGAGTCAGCCGAGCGTGATGATCGAGCTCTGGGCGCCCTTCTCGATACCTTCGACGATCCAGTCGTTCACCTTGCCCATCGTCTTGTCGAAGTTCTCCTGTGCCGACACGAGCCGCTGGTAGACGGGCTGGCCCTGCACCTTGCCGAGGAGCGTATCGAGCTCCTTTTCCATCTCTTCGGTGGGCCGCTCGCCGCGCTGGATCATCTGCTGCGCATTCATGCGCAACTGCTCCATCTGCTTCAGCAGCTCGACGGCCGCTGTGTCCTCACCGAGCGCGTCGTTCGCGCGCTTCACGGCCTTGTATTCGGAGCTCTGGCCAATCAGCCGTCCCAGCTCACGCGCCTTGTCCTCGATCATTCGTCATTCCTCCCGTTTTCTTGCGACCACGAATCGATCGCGGCCAGTTAGGTCCGGCAATACGTGCACGTCGTCGAACGCATCGCGCGTCCGGATGAAATCGGCGACGACAGCTGCGCGTCGCATGTCCACTTCGAGCGCGAGCAGGCCCCGGGCAACAAGCGCTCCCGCGGCTTCCCGCACGAGTTGCTCGGTGGTCGCCATACCATCCGACGCCGAGAAGAGCGCAACGGACGGCTCCCAATCGCGCACGGACGCCGGAAGTTCCGCCGCTTCCCCGAACGAAATGTAGGGGGGGTTCGAGACGACGACGCGCAGCCCGCGTTCGTGTACGGGACCGAGCAATGACCCGTGACGCAGCTCGAATCGGGCGCAGCCCCGACCAGCGTAACGCGCCGCGTTTGCGGTTGCCACCGCCAATGCGTCGAGGGAGACATCCGTACCGATCACGTGATCGAAGCGACCTTCACTCGCGAGCGAAAGTGCGATGGCCCCCGAACCCGTGCCGACGTCCACCGCGATGCCGCCGCGCTCCTCGCGCGTGAGACCGAGGACGATCTCCACCAGCTGTTCAGTCTCGGGGCGCGGGATCAGCACGCGCTCGTCGACGTCGAGAGTCAGCTGTCGAAACGCAGCGCGCCCGGCGGCGTACTGGATGGGCGCTCCGGATGCGCGACGCCTTGCCGCGAGCATCGCGCCGTTGACCTCTGCCGCGGTGACCGGCTGATCACCGGCAACGAGTGGCCAGTGGCGCGGCTCGTCGTGCATGAGTGCAAGCAGCTCGCGGGCTTCGGCGACTGCATCGTCGCGCAGGGTGGGGCGCAACAGGTCGGCCATCTGTTGGACTACGGAAACGACGGAAAGGGCAGGTTCCTCGCTTCGCCCTGGACGACAGACCTCGCCCGCGCCCTGCTCTTCGACCACGCTACTCACCCAGCAGTTCCTCGACGTCCGCGAGCTTCAGCGCGTCGATGATCGGCTCGATGTGCCCGTCCATCACGCCGGCGAGATCGTGCGTCGTAAAGCCGATCCGGTGGTCCGTGACCCGACTCTGTGGATAGTTGTACGTGCGGATCTTGTCTGACCGGTCGCCGGAGCCCACCTGGTCCTTTCGCATCTTCGAGCGCGCGTCGTGCGCCTCCTTCACGCGCAGCGCGAGCAACCGGGCGCGGAGCACTTCCATCCCCTTCAGCTTGTTCTGGAGCTGCGATTTCTGATCCTGCTGGGACACCACCAACCCGCTCGGCAGGTGGGTGATGCGCACGGCGCTGTCCGTCGTGTTCACGCTCTGTCCACCTGGACCACTGGAGCGAAAGACGTCGATGCGAAGATCCTTGTCCTCGATCTTGACGTCGACCTCCTCGGCTTCGGGCAGCACGGCGACGGTCGCAGCGGAGGTGTGAATGCGGCCTTGCGTCTCGGTGGCAGGGACGCGCTGCACGCGATGCGTTCCGCTCTCGAGGCGCATCGCGCCGAATGCTCCGTCGCCAGAGACCTTGAACACGGCCTCCTTCACGCCGCCCAGCGTGCCCTCGGCGTGCGAGATGGTTTCGCGACGCCAGCCGCTGTGGCGTTCGATGAAGCGGGTGTACATGCGATAGAGGTCGGCGGCGAACAGCGCCGCCTCGTCGCCGCCGGTGCCGGGCTTGATCTCAATGATCGCGTTGCGATCGTCCATCGGATCGTGGGGCAGCAGCGCAGGCCGCAGCAGCACCTCGAGCTCGGCGATGGCCGATTCCAGGCGTGCGACTTCCTGCGTCGCCTCGGCTGACATTTCGGGGTCGTCAACGGAAACGAGCTCGCGGGCTTCAGCGAGCTCGTTCTCGGACTTGTCGAGCTTGGCCGCCAACTCGACAACCGGCTGGAGGCGGCGGTGCTCCCGGCCCAATTCGGCGGCCTTTGGGGCGTCGCCGAACGTGTCCGGATTGGAAAGCAGCCGCTCGACCTCCGCCGCCCGGGCGAGTGCGTCGCCCAGCAGGTCGCGGAGGCTCAGAGGCTTAGCTCTCCTTCGTCTCTACCGCGGGTGCAGCCTTCGCGTCGCCCTTGGCCTGGTACTTCTGGCGGAAGCGCTCGACGCGGCCAGCGGTGTCGAGCAGACGCTGCTTGCCCGTATAGAACGGGTGGCAATCGGCGCACACGTCCGTGTGGATCTCGGCGATGGTGGAGCGCGTCTCGAAGGTGTTGCCGCACGCACACTTGACCGTGGCGGTGGCGTATTCGGGATGGATGTCGGTTTTCATTTTAGCCCTGCCTGGCAAAGAGATTCGGAAACAGCTTGTAAATGTACCCGGCAGCGGGGCTACAATTCAAGGTGGCAACACGTTGCCATCCAAGGGAACTATCGGATCGCCGCCTCGATACTTTCGCGATATGTCCGGCTGAGCTTGAGCCGGGCGCCGGTGGTCAGCACCACGATGTAGTCGCCCGACGACCACTGCCGCATCTCGGCGATCCGGTCGAGGTTCACGATCGCCGAGCGGTGAATGCGGGCGAAGGTGGAGGCAGGGAGCGCACGCTCCACGGCGACGATCGTCTCCCGAATCATGTGCGACGCGGCGCCAACGTGCAGACGCACGTAGTTGCCGTCGGCTTCGATCCAGTCGACGTCCGCGGTGTTGACGAAGAACATCTTCCCGTGCGCCTTCACGAGGAACCGTTGCAGCGGTGCGCTTGCCTCTCGTGGTCTGTCGGGCGCTTGCGCGGGTGGCGCCGCCGCATCGGGCGTCCACGCGTTCAGCAGCCCCCGCAGGCGCGCGTGCTGCTCGGCCGCAGCGGCACGACCATGTTCGCTCCGGGCGCGCGTGAGTGCGACGCGCAGGCGATCCGGGTCGATGGGCTTGAGCACATAATCGACGGCGTGGACGTCGAAGGCACGGAGCGCGTGCTCGTCGAACGCGGTGACGAAGATGACCAGCGGCACCTGATCCGGCGGCAGTGCGGCGATCACGCCGAAGCCGTCGAGCTCCGGCATCTGGACGTCGAGCACGAGGAGATCGGGCCTGTGCGCCAACACGCCCGCGACCGCCTCGCGGCCCGTGCCACACTCGGCGACGACTTCGACGCCCGGTTCACGCGCCACGAGCCGACGCACGCGCTGTCGCGCGACCGGCTCGTCGTCGACGATCATGATGCGAAAGGGCGCGCCGGCCTGTGTCATCTCGCGATCCGCAGTGAATGGCGCAGCGGCGCCGGTTGTGTGGTCGCGGATCCACCCGATGCCGCGATGAATGGAATCTGGATGGCGACGATCGCGCCGCCGGTCACGCGCGAGCGCACGGAGAAGCGATGCGCGGAACCATACAGATGCTGCAGCCGATCGCGCGTGTTGCAAAGCCCTACGCCTTCGCGCCACGCGGGAACGCCGCTGGCGTCTTCCTGCGGGAGCCCGCAGCCGTCGTCGCGCACCTCGAGCTCGAGCAGATCGAGACGGCGTCGCGCCACGACTTCCACGGTGCCGCCGTCGGCGCGCGGCTCGAGACCGTGGCGGACCGCGTTCTCCACGAGCGGCTGCAACACGAGACTCGGTACCCGTGCGCCGAGTGCGTCGGGGTCGATGTTCATCGTAATCGAGATGCGGCCCTGGAATCGCGTACAGACGATCTCAGAGTAATCGCGGAGGAATTCGAGCTCCGTTTCGAGCGACACCTCCTGATCGCCGTGGGTGTCGAAGGAGCGTCGAAGCAGTGCGCCAAGGCGTCCGATCATGCGGTCGGCGGCCTCTGGATCGCGATGCACCAACTCGGCAATCGTATTGAGCGTGTTGAAGAGAAAGTGCGGACGCAGTTGTCCCTGCAGCGAGCGGAGATGCGCCGTGGTGAGCTGGGAGTTGAGCTCGGCCGCGGCAACCATGCGTTCGCGCAGCAGCGTGGCGTAGCGCGTCGCGAGCGTGACGACGACGACGCCGAAATAGCTGATCGTGTTGATCTGCATGTAGCGGAAGAAACCCGCGACCCACGTGCGTGTGCCGCTCGGGTTCACGATCGGATCGACGAGGTGATAGAGCGACGCGTCGAGCACGCAGGCGATTCCCGCCGCGATGAGATGCACCGGCGCCGTCTTCCAGCTCAGGGGAAAGCGGATGGCGAGCCACATGATGAACGGCGTGAGCAACGCCCACAGCACCATGCCGGGAAGGACCAGCCAGAACAGCTGCATCCATGCGAGCGGATGTCCCGACGCGGCAAGTGATGCGTAGGACTGCTCCGTGTTGAACAGCAGGACGAACGTCCACGCCGCGACGATGTACGATGCCGTGCGTGGCCGCCGCCAGGGCTCGTTCGCGCTCGTCACCGCCGCCACTCCCGCGGCCGGCGACGTCGCTGCTTCCCCGATCGTTGCGTCTGCGGAAGGCATCGGGCTGACACTACGTGCGATGGCCGTCGGCAGCAATGCGTGCGGCGACTCGATGATTCATCGCGATCCTGAACCGATCGACCATACGAGCGGAAGGCCGACGAAGACGATGTGCCCTACCGCCTGAATCCACCAATTGATGGTGACCGTGGGCATGCGATGCGTGAAGACCGGAATGAAGACGAACGACATGAACGCCCAGATGAACGGACCGTACACCGCGGCGACCTCGAGGATGCCATACGGCGAGTCGAGGACGGCACGCAGCTTTGGCGACCGCGTCACGAGCAGCAGGAAGATCGCCGACCACGCGAAGGCGACGCCGAAGTGCAGCACGAGACCGATGATGGTCGCCGGTACGCCGCCGGTGAGGGCGTCCTTGCCGAGCAGGACACTCGCGACGCCGCGCCAGACGCTGCCCGCGGTGCCGCGATGAAACACGAAGACGGTGGCGACCATCGCCCAGATGGCGTCGGACACGCCCGTGAACAGCCACGCGCGGACGAGACGCGACCGCGCGCCTGCACCGAAGGTGGAATACGGCATCGTGGTCGCCGACATGGAGCGGTCCTCTCGGGTCGCGGTGAGCGGTCATGGTGTTTCTGCGTCGACGCAATGCTCGCGCGTGGGCCCGCTCGCGTCCACGACATTGTGACGACTCGCGTGGCTCGTGGACCGAACGCGCTACCGGCGGACGATCCGGCGCACGACGCGCCGCGCCTTGCGGCACCTCAAGAGCGGCTCGTCACATCGTCGTTGCCCGAATGCGCTGCGCGGGGAAGACGCAACAGCTCGTCGACGTTATAGTCAACGATTCGACGTTCGCGGACGCTGGCGGGTGGCGGTTCGAGGAGTTTGTTGGGGAGGGGCATCCCCGTGCGGCGTGGCGAGCGGCGTGCGGCGCGTCGTACGGAGTGAGGCGCGCGGCGGGCGGCGGGCGGCGGGCGGCGATCCGTGGGGCGTTGTCGGGACGGTTCGGCGTCACCCGACTGGCAACCGGCGCACTCCAAGGGCGTTGTGGGTCGTGTAAAGCGTGGGGTTGGGACAGATGATTGCAAGTTGCTTTGTAGCAAACACTTCACGCTCGGCAACCTCTGCTGCTCACGTTTGACAGGTCCCTGAGCGAGCGGTACGTTAGCCAGAATCCACCATTCGGGTTCCCAGCGGGCCGCCGCGTGATCGCACAGACCGCCGATTTCCTCTCCAGCATCCCGCTCTTTCACGGACTCGACCGCGACGAGCTTGCCAGATTTGGCGAGTTGGTGCGCGAGCGCTCGTATCCGAAAGGGAGCGTCATCCTCTTCCAGGATGACCCGGGCGACTCCCTCTTCATCCTCCGGACGGGTCGCGTCAAGGTCGTCCTCATCGGCGAAGACGGCCGAGAGGTCATCCTCGGCGTCCTCGAACCAGGGGCGCATTTTGGCGAGCTCGCCCTGATCGACGACCAGCCGCGATCGGCGCACGTCATCGCCATGGAAGACGCCCAGCTGCTCATCCTGCGGCGCGAGGACTTCCGTCGCCGCGTGGATGCCAATCCAAGCGTCGCGTGGGCGCTGCTGCAGGAGCTGTCGCGCCGCCTGCGCCGCGCCGACGAGAAGATAGGCGGGCTGGTGCTGCTCGACGTCCCCGGACGCATCGCGCGCCTCCTGCTCGGCCTGGCCGAGGAGGGCGGAAGCCCCACGATCGACAAGGTGCTGACGCACCAGACGATTGCCCAGATGATCGGCGCCAGTCGCGAGACCGTATCGCGCGCCATGAAGGACTTTCAGGAGTCGGGCCTCATTCGGGTCGACCGCCGCCGTATTGCCGTGGCCAACCGCGAGGCTCTGGAGAAGCGAGCTCAGGTTCGGGTGTGATGAACATCACCTGCGACCCGTGACCGGCTCCCTCGCGAATTTCAGCGAGCTGATCGCATACTATCCCGTGAACGACGGGATGTTGGGCTAATGCCTCTCACGGTGCAATTCTGGGGGACGCGTGGCTCGATCCCGAGCCCAGGCTCGTCCACGGTTCGATACGGGGGGAACACCCCGTGTGTGGAGCTCCGCACCGAGGATGGCTGGCTGGTGATCCTCGACGCGGGAACAGGCATTCGTGAGCTGGGTCGTTCGCTGATGGAGCGGGCGGATGGGGCGCCGATTGCCGGCGACATTTTCCTGACGCACGCGCACTGGGACCACATCCAGGGGATCCCGTTCTTCGCGCCGCTGTTTCGGAAGGGGAATCATTTCACGATCTGGGGCTCGAAGTCGCTCCAGACGAGCATAGACAGGGTCGTCCGCGACCAGATGTCGCCTGTCGTGTTTCCGGTCAGTTTCGAGGAACTGCAGGCGCGAATCGACTTTCAGGAGCTGGGCGAGGAGCAGTCCCAGGGAATCGGGTACGAGGTCTCGGCCATGGCGGTGCGGCACCCGGGGGGTGCGCTGGGGTACCGATTCACTGAGGGAATCACGCCTGGAAACGTTGGGGTGCGTGGGCTCGTCTATGTATCGGACAACGAATTGAGCCCCCGGGCCAAGTACGATGACCAGCCGGGATGGCGCGAGCGGTTCGTCGAGTTCGCGCGCGGTGCTGCAGTGCTGGTGCACGACACGATGTTCACGGCCCAGGAGTACGACGCGTTCGTCGGGTGGGGCCATTCGACGTACGAGGACGCTGTCGAGTTTGCGATCGAGGCCGAGGTCGAGCGTCTTGTGCTCTTCCACCATCGGCCAGAACGAACTGACGATGAAGTCGATCAGTGCCTGGCGAACTGCCGAGCACTCGTGGCCTCGAAGGGAGCGCGGCTCGAAGTCGTTGCCGCTGCTGAGGGAATGAGCTTGTTCGTTTGACTGCAGGAACCCAAAGGGCGCGGATGCGCCGAAGCACCGATCAAGATCGAAATTCCGTACGAGTCTCGGAGGAGACCATGACCCGCATCGCACGTTTCGTCTCGCTGGCCGCCGCCGCCGTCGGCCTCGCTGCACCGCTCACCGTGGTGCACGCGCAGGCTGGCAAGCCGACGGTAGCGATCATGTCGTTCAACAACGGCTCGTTCGGCAAGGACGCGAAGGATTACGATGGGCTGAGCAAGGGCATCCCGGATTTCCTGATCACGGACATGTCCGTCAACCCGAACATCCGCGTCATCGAGCGCGACCAGGTGCAGAAGCTCGTCGACGAGCAGAAGCTCGTGACGGGCGGCCAGGTGGACAAGGAGACCGCCGTGAAGGTGGGCAAGCTCCTCGGCGCACAGCACATGATCTTCGGCGTCTACATGACGGATCCGAAGGGCAACTTCCGCATCGACGCGCGCGCGGTGAACGTCGAGACGGGTGAGATCGAGCACGTGGAGCGCGTGGACGACAAGGCGGACAACATCATGTCGAGCGTCGGCACCCTCGCGGGCAAGCTGAACACCGGCATGAAGCTCCCGGCACGTCCGGCGTCGCTGCGCCGTGTTGGCGATGCCACGCCGGCGACGACCGGTGGTGCGACGCAGGCGGGAACGCCGGCCGCCGCGCCGAAGCTCCCGATGCGCGTGGCCGTGATGTACGGCAAGGCGCTCGACATGAAGGATCATGGCAACAAGGCGGGTGCCGTCGAGTTGTTCGGCGCCGTGCTGAAGGAGTTCCCGGAGTACGGCCCAGCGCGCGCCGAACAGGCGAAGCTGAAGGGCACCTGATCGCGCGGTAGTGACAAATCGAACCCGCCGCCGTCCATCACGTGGACGGCGGCGGGTTCGTCGTTTCTACCTGTTGGTCCCCATGTAGCCGAATGTGAAGCCACTTCTCCTCACCGCCGTCGGCCGGACGATCTCCACTGCGCCTCTCGGACGTCGCGGCGATGACGTCGAGGTGCGGCACATCCCTGCCCTGCCGACGGCAAAGGCGCTCGATCCCGAGCGTCCGACGGTCATTGCACTGGATCGTGCGCTGCTGCTCGGCATCGGCGACGATGTAGCTCGGCTCCAGGAGCTGGCGTCGGTGGCGGGACTGGTCGGACTCGGCGAAGTGGGCGAGAAGGAGCCACCGCTCGGCTTTCCCGTGGACCTGGTGACGAGCTGGCTGCCGGGCGACGCCACGGTGGGCACGGTGCTCACGGCGCTCCGTGGCGCGTTCAGGCTCGCCGCATCGCTTGTTGCCGAGCGCCGCGCACGCGAGGACGCGTCCGAGCGCGCCCGCGAACTCGCCGAGCTGACGGCCATCGGCGTCGCGCTGTCGACCGAGCGCGACCTGCACACGCTGCTCGAGCTGATCCTCACGCAGGCGCGTCGCCTGACGAATGCCGATGCCGGCTCGCTGTACCTCGTCGAGCGGGATGACGACGGCGTGCCCAATCGGCTGCGCTGCGCCATCGCGCAGAACCATTCGCTGCCGGGCCTCCCCTTCGCGACGTTCACCGTGCCGATCGATCACGGCAGCCTTGCTGGCTACGCGTCGGCGACCGGTGAGCCGCTCGTCATCGGCGACGTCTATCTGCTGCCGGACGACAGCTCGTACAAGCAGAATCGCAGCTTCGACGAGAAGGTGGGCTACCGCACGAAGTCGATGCTCGTGCTGCCGATGAAGTCGCATCGCGATGAAGTCGTCGGCGTGCTGCAGCTGATCAACCGGAAGCGCGCCGCGGACATCAAGCTGAGCTCCACGGACGTGGTCGAGCGCGACGTGCAGAATTTCGATGACCGCTGCGTCGAGCTCACGAGTGCCTTGGCGTCGCAGGCAGCGGTCGCGATCGAGAACGGCAAGTTGTACGAGGACATCGAACGTCTGTTCGAGGGCTTCGTGACGGCGGCGGTGACGGCCATCGAGTCGCGGGATCCCACGACGTCGGGTCATTCCGCGCGCGTGGCGACACTGACCGTGGGCCTGGCTGAGGTGGTGGATCGCGTCTCGGACGGGTCGTATCGCGACGTGACGTTCAACCGCGAACAGCTGCGCGAGCTCCGCTATGCCGGCCTGCTGCACGACTTCGGAAAGGTCGGCGTGCGCGAGCAGGTGCTGGTGAAGCAGAAGAAGCTGTACGGACCGGATCTCGAGATCATCCGGAATCGATTCGGGTATCTGTTGCAGCGCTCGGATCTCGAGTTCGAGCGCGATCGCGCGAACTTCGTGTTGTCGCAAGGGACCGGGCGGTATGAAGCAGAGCTGATGCGATTGGAGCAGGAACGCATGGCTCGTCGCTCGGAATTGCTGGAGTTCCTCGACTCGATCGTGAAGGCCAACGAACCCACGGTGATGCCCGAAGGCAGCTTCGATGCGCTGCACCACATCAACCGTCGAACGTTCACGGACTTCGAGGGGCACGAGCGGCCGCTGCTCGAGGATCACGAGCTGCAGTTCCTGATGATCCGCAAGGGAAATCTCGACGACGAGGAGCGACGCGAAATCGAGTCGCACGTGACGCACACGTTTCGCTTTCTCGAGCAGATCCCGTGGACGCGCGAGCTGCGGCACATTCCCAAGTTCGCGTACGGGCATCACGAGAAGCTGAACGGGCGCGGGTATCCGAATCAGGTGACGGCGGAGTCGATTCCGGTGCAGACGCGAATGATGACGATTGCGGACATCTACGACGCGCTGACGGCGACGGACCGGCCGTACAAGCGGGCGGTGCCAACGGAGCGGGCGATCTCGATCCTGCACATGGAGGCGAAGGAAGGGATGCTCGATGTCGAGCTTCTCGATGCCTTCGTGGCGGCGAGAGTCTACGAGGCGCTGCACCGCGACGAGTGACGGCTCGTGAGCAAGAGCTCGAGCGGGAAGGGTGAGCCAGCAGCCGGAGCGCGAGCGTGAGCGTGAGCCTCGAGCCATCAGCTATTCAGAGCGCGAGCTGGAGCGCGAGCTGCAGCGCGAGCTCTGGTCCGCTCAGAGCTCGAGGCGTCACGCTCACGCTCATGCTGATGAAGCGTTACGTCCCCTGACCTTCGACGGGTTCGTAGCGTGCGAGAACCGTTGCTGCGGCCATGTCGGCGGTGACGTGCGTGGCCGTGCGGAACATGTCCGGGATCGTGTCCACGCCGAGCAGGATGCCCACCGCGGCTACCGGGAGATCCGCGGCGAGGAGGACCGGCACCATGACGATGATCGTCCCACCGGGGACGCCGGGGACGCTGAACGTCGTCACCACGGTCATCAGTGCGATCGTCACCAACTGGGCTGCGCTCAGGTCGACCCCGTACAGGCGCGCCATGAACAGCACGCCGACGGGAATCATCACCGCACTGCCCGCCCTGAAGATCGCGACGGCGATGGGAAAGAAGAACGACCGAATCGCCAGGGGAAGGTGGAGAATGGTATCCGCCCCCTCGAGCAGCGCGGGCAGCGTCACCAGCGACGAGCGTGAGCTGATCGCCACAGCCTGCGCCGGTGCGAGCGCGCGCGCGAATGCGCGCAACGGCTGTCGGCCAACGAACCACGCAAGCAGATACATCAGGCCCATGAAGGTGATCATCATTCCTGTCACGGCGACGACGTAGTAGATGACGGCGCCGGCTGCAACGATGCCCAATCGCGTGGCGAGTGGCACCGTGAGCGCAAACACGCCAATCGGGGCCGCCCACAGGACCCAGTGCACCAGGGTGAGCGACGCCTCCAGCACCGCGCGCACGACGCGCATCAAGTGCTCCCGTCCCTCCGCGTCGAGCCGCGCGATGGCGAGTCCGAGAAGCAGGGTGAAGATGATGAGCGGCAGCATCGCGCCGTCGGAGGCGGCCTTGATCGGATTCGACGGCACGAGGTCCACCAACCACTGCCCGAAGCCGACGATCTTCTGCGCGTTCTGCAGCGCATCCCCACTCGCCTTCGCCGCGCTGGCGCGCATCGCCTCGGCCACGGCAGGTTCGATGGTGAGCCCCGACATCACGAGCGGGCCGACGATGACCGAAAAGGTCGCGGCACTGGCGAGAATCGCCAGGGCGAGCACCAGCGCGCGAACGCCGATGCGCCCGACACTCCGCTGATCGGGCAACGACGTGATACCGACGAGAATGGCCGACACGACGAGCGGGATGACGATCATCCGCAGCGCGTTCACCCAGATCGTGCCCACCGGCTCGACGTAGCGGGGGATCGCCAGGAGCGCGGGGTTGCTCGACGTCGAGATCGCGATGCCGAGGCCAAGTCCTGCGACGAGTCCGATCAGGACCTTTGTCGTCAGTGTCACGATCCGTAACCGCCACCGCCGGGTGTCTCGATCGTCACGACGTCACCGGCCTTCAGCACGACGCGGCATTTCGCGGGCAGTGGTTCGCCATTGAGCAGGTTGCGACCAGCAGTCGCATCCTCGCCGCCGGCGACACCGCGCGGCGCATGACGGCGACGCTCGGTGAGCAGCGTGACCGTGCATGGTGCCGTGGCGCGATAGGCGCGCACGACGCCATCGCCGCCGCGATGCAGACCGCGCCCGCCGGAGCGATCGCGAAGCGCATAGCGATCGACCCGCAACGGCGTCGAGCGTTCGAGCGATTCGATCGGCGTGTTGAGCGTGTTGCTCATGCCGACGTGTACGCCCGACGGACCGGGCCCGCGCGAGCTACCGCCTTGTCCGCCGCCGAGCGTCTCGTAGAAGGTCCAGCCGGCGCCACCGAAGGTGACGTTGTTCATCGTGCCCTGCCCCTGCGCGGCGACGTCGACGCCGGCATCGCCGAATGCGGCGAGAATCGTGTCGGCGATGCGCTGCGACATCTCGACATTCCCCGCGGCGACGGCGGCAGGCCACGCGGCGTTCACGGCGCTGCGCTCGGGCAGCACGAGCGTGATCGCTCGCGCGATGCCGTCGTTCGTCGGGACGTCGTCGTCGAGCAGCGTGCGCAGCGCGAACACGGCAGCCGCACGCGTCACCGCGGCGGGGCAATTCACATTGCCTGCAACCTGCGGCGAGCTTCCCGTCAGATCGAGATGGAGCTGTCCGTCTTCGACGCGCAGTGCGACGACGACGGCGATATCCGTGTCGGTGACGCCGTCACCCTCGAGGCGGTCGGTTGCGGTGCCACTCGCGCGCTCCAGCGGCAACAGGCGCGCACGGACGCGACGCTCGGCGTAATCGAGCAGGGCGTCGCACGCAGCGTCGAGCTTCGCGGTACCGAGTCGCAGCCAGAGCGCGCGCCAGCCTGACGCGCCAGTCGCGCAGGCGGCGAGTTGTGCGCCGAGGTCGCCTCGGCGCTCGGCGGGCGTGCGGACGTTGGCGAGGATGAAGCCGAGAAGCTCGTCGTCGAGCACACCTTCACGCACGAGGCGCACAGGAGGGACGATCAATCCTTCCTGCACGAGTTCCGTCGCGCCCTGTGGCATCGACCCTGGACTCATGCCGCCGACGTCGGCGTGATGCGCGCGCACGGCGGTGAAGCCGCCGATCGCACCATCGATGTCCACGGCCTCGATGAGCGTGAGGTCGGGGAGATGCGAGCCGCCGTGATACGGATCGTTGAGGAGAAAGACGTCGCCGGGTCGGGGATTGCGTTGGATGACTGCCGCGACGGACTCCGGCATTGCGCCGAGATGCACGGGGATGTGTGCAGCCTGCGCGATCATGCGGCCCCTGGCGTCGAAGATCGCGGCGGAGGCGTCCTTGCGCTCGCGGATGTTGGGCGAGAGCGCACTGCGGACCAGGACGGCGCCCATCTCCTCGGCGATCATGGCAACGCCGTGGGCCAACACTGCCAGTTCCAGCGGGTCGATGGTGGTCATCGTCATATGCGGCTCACGAGCCAGCCGCCTGATTCATGTGGTACGCCACTCCATCCCGCCGCGATACGCAGGGTTGCGCCGTCGAGAACGACTACTTCGGGACCATGAAGCCGAGCCTCGAACGCGCCGCCGTCGTCGATCCTCGTTGCGTCACTCCACTCGGAGGCTCCGGCGCGCTCGAAACGAACGGGATGTGCCGCACCGCTCGCCACGTGACGAACACCGATCACCTCGGCCGGTGCGTCGAGCGTGAAGCCGTTGCGCTGTGCGTGCAGTGCGGAGAAGCGCGTCGCGAGCGCGGCGCCGTCGTCCGTCTCGAATGCGGCGACGTCGAGCTCGTGACCCTGGCCCACGTAGCGCATTCGTGCCGTCCAACTGCGCTGCCACGCGTCGTCGTCGGCGACGCCCTGCGCGGCGCGCTGCAGCGATGCGTGCACCGCATCGGCATCGAGTGTGTCGGCGCGCGCGAGCACGCTCACCATGCGCTCGCGCCGCTCGGGAGTGATGGCGAGGCCGAGTGCACTGAGCACACCAGCATGCGGGGGGATGAAGATCGTGTCCATCGCGAGCAAGTCGGCGAGGCCGCATGCATGCAGCGGCCCGCCGCCGCCGAATGGCACGAGCACGCAGTCGCGCGGATTCACGCCGCGCTCGACGCTCACGCGGCGCATCGCGCGCGCGACTGCTGCGTCGGCGATGTCGATCATCGCGCGCGCCACGCGCTCTGGCGCCACGCTGAGCTGATCGGCGAGCGTGTTGATGGCTCGGCGCGCGGCGTCGACGTCGAGCGTCACGCCGCCACTCAGGGCAACGGCGGTAATGTGACCGAGGACGACATGTGCATCGGTGACGGTGGGGAGCGTACCGCCGTTGCCGAAGGCCGCCGGACCAGGCACGGCTCCAGCGCTGCGCGGTCCCACGCGAAGCGCACCGCCATCGTCGATCCAGCCGATACTGCCGCCGCCGGCAGACACGGTCTCGACGAGCACGCGAGGCAGCGCGATCGGCACACCGGCCACGCGTCCTCCTGGCTCGACGAGGGGCTCGCCGTCGAGGATGAGTCCGACGTCGGCGCTGGTGCCGCCGATGTCGACGGACAGCGCGTTGGCGAAGCCCGCGGCACGCAACGCCGCCGCCGCGCCGACGACACCACCCGCGGGCCCGGAGAGCGCGAGCGATGCGGCGCCCCGTGCCGCCTGCTGCACCGTACGCATGCCACCGCCCGACGTCATCACGCCCGGTGCGGGGACGCCGAGCGAGGCGGCGCGTGCGGTGAGTCGCTCGAGATAGTGCGCGACGCCGGGCCGCAGGTACGCTTCAGCGACGGTCGTCGCCGTGCGCTCGTATTCACGGATCTCGGGAAAGACCTCGGACGAGATCACGACGTCGAGCGGCGGCAGCTCGGCGCGTATCGCGTCGGCGAGCCGTCGCTCGTGCGAGCCGTCGTCGTAGGCGTGGAGCAGGGAGATCGCCACGACGTCCGGTTCCAGCTCGCGGATGCGCGACACGACGCCGGCGATGGCGGCCTCGGTCAGCGCGAGATGCACGCCCTCGGGTACGAGCCGTTCGCGCGCACCGACCGTGTGATCGCGCGCGACGAGCGGCGGCGGATGGTGACGCGAGAGATCATAGAGCGACGCGCGATCCTGCCGCGCGAGGTGGAGGACGTCGGTGAAGCCCTCGGTGGCGACGAGTGCGACGCGCGCGCCTGCGCGCTCGAGAAGCATGTTCGTCGCCACGGTGGTGCCGTGCACGAAACGCGAAACCTCCGCGCCGTCGAGCATCGACAGCGCGGAGGCGACACCGTGACTCTGATCCGACGGAGTGCTGGAGACCTTGTACGTCGTGACGTCGCCGCTCGCGTCGACGGCGACGAGATCGGTGAAGGTGCCGCCGACGTCGACGCCGACCGAGAGTGCGATCACGGCCTCCGCAGGAACCCGCCAATTCCAGACTTGATCTTGTCCTTGGCTTTTTGCGCCGCCATCGCACCGGCGCGACGCTTCATCTCGTCGAACGTCATGCGCACGAGCATCGAGTTCGGCGACGCCTGCACCACGGGCAGCATCATCTGTGCGGCGTCACCGTATTCGCCGCGGTCGTAGAAGTTGAGGGACTTCGAAAAGTTCAGCATCGTCGATACGGCGTCGACGCGATTCTGCTCCTGCTTCGCGGCGAGCGCGGCCTGCGCTTCGGGCGAGAGCGCGAGTCCGAGTCCGTCGATGAGGTTCTTCGCCAGCTTTTGCTCCAGGTCGAAGAACTTGTCCTCGTCTCCTGTGACCTGTGCGGTCTTCACGATCTCACCGGTTTCGACGCGGACCACGCGCGTGTCGATACGCATCTTCGGCTGCAACGCTGCAAACGCGCCGACGACGATATACTCGGCGCCAGCCAACCGGCCGACCTTCACGGCGGTGGAGGAGTCGTAGAACTTCGTGTGCTGCGTCTCCATCTCCTTGACGACGTCCTGCATGCGTTCGCGCTCGACGAGCTGGATCTCCTCCACGGAGCCGAGGTCGCTGATCATCATGGCGGCGATACCCTTCCCGAGGGGATCGTAGTCGGGCTTGCCGGTGTGGTTGTCGAAGTAGAGGACGGCGACTGTCTTTTTCGGGGCGAGCGACTCGGGGGACGGTGCCGTTGCGGCGAGGGCTGTGGCGGCGAGTACGATGAAGATTGGGCGCAGCATGGTGGGCCTCCTGTGATGCCCCATCGTAGCTTCTGGGGTGGGTGCTGTCGAGATGGTCGCAGCGGACATGCGCCCTAATTGGAAACAACGAGCGCAGGTCCCTCGGTCGCTGCGCTCCTGTCGGGACGACAACGGGCCTTGCCCCGTACCGCTTTTGGTGACCTCCGTCGCAGTTCGGCAGCGCAGTCGAGCCCATACTGCGCGCGATGCGAAAGAGTCAGAAATCCATCGTCGCGCTGCTCACCGGTTTCGTCGTCGCTTGCAGCTCTGTGACTGACGGCACACCGACGACACCGACCGACGACACATCACAGCCTGCGGCGGGCGGAGGCTCACTCAACCGACGCGTCTTCCCCGCCGACAACCCGTGGAACACGGACGTGTCCGGCCGGCCCGTCGATGCCGCCTCGGCGACGCTCATCGCCGCGTGCGGGCTGCGCAATCTGCATCCCGACTTCGGCACCATCTACGGCATTCCGTACATCCTCGTCGGCGCTGTCCCCACGCGTCCGGTGACGTTCGACTATGCGGACGAGAGCGATCCTGGCCCCTACCCCATTCCCGCCGACGCTCCCATCGAAGGGGGGGCGAACAGCGGCGGCGACCGGCACGTCCTGGTGGTGGACACCCTCCGCTGGAAGTTGTTCGAACTGTTCGATGCGCATCCAATGAACGGCGGCGCCGCATGGCACGCTGGTTCTGGGGCAGTGTTCGATCTCAGCAGCAATCAACTCCGTCCTCTGTTCTGGACATCGGCTGACGCAGCGGGCCTGCCCATCTTCCCCGGTCTCGTACGCTACGATGAAGTCGTGGAACGAGGCGTCATCGATCATGCGGTGCGGTTTACCTGCCCGCGCACACAGAAGGGATTCATCGCACCGGCTCGACATTACGCGAGCTCGGATGCGTCGCCGTCACTTCCGCCGATGGGAATGCGAGTGCGGCTCAAGGGATCGTTCGACGTCTCGCCCTATCCGGCAGAAGTGCAGGTCATCCTGCGCGCGATGAAGAAGTACGGGATGATCCTCGCCGACAATGGAAGCGGCTGGTACGTCAGCGGCGCACCCGATGCGCGATGGAATGACGGCAAGCTCGATGGGCTCAAGCAAGTTCCGTCGAGTGCGTTCGAGGTCGTCCAGATGGGCACGATCACGCGTTAGCTGTCGTCCCGCATGCCCTGAGCGAAGTCGAAGGGAGCGCAGTCGAGGCACCTGCTCTTCCTACTCCCAGCGGAAGATGCGCGCCGATAGCGTCGTGCAGACGAGAAACGCAACGACGAGGCCGAGGACGTCGCCGGCGTGCACCATCCATCCCTCACCGCGCCAGATCCCCTGCAGCAGCGACACGGCGTACGTCATCGGAAGCACGTTCGCGACAGCGTGCAGTCCTGCCGGCAGTCTATCGAGCGGCACGAACAGCCCTGACAGTCCGATCATCGGATAGAGAATCAGCGCGCCGACAGGTTGCGCGAAGCGCGCTGTCGGCACGATGCTCGCCACGATGAATCCGATGGAGAGGATGCTCCACGTCGCGATGAGCAGTGCGATGCCGAAGCTAAAGATCGGCACCTCGGGTCCGGCCGCGTAGTATCGCTTTCCGGCGAGGATCATGAGTCCCATCGTGACCGCCGTGAGCAGCAGCTTCACGATGACGTGCGCCGAGAGGATCGTCTGCGGGCGGAGCGGCGTGGCGCGGAGTCGCTTGAGGATGCCGCCCTCGCGATAGATCGAGATGATCGTCACCAACGAGAGCACGGCGTTGTTCGCGATGAGCAGCGAGACGAGAACCGGAACGCCGCCCGCGCCGAACAATGCACCCACGGACTGCGATGCTGCCGCGACCCTGCCAACGCCCAACCGGCCGAGGATCAGGAAGGTGAGCACGGGAATGAAGATCGTTCCGAGGGCGCCCATCGGCTCGCGCAGAAAGATCTTGAGCTCGAGCCACGTGAGCTCCGGCAGGCCGCGCAGACTCAGCATGATATCCTAGTCCCGGATGGAATGGCCGGTGAGCCGCAGGAACACGTCCTCGAGCGTCGGCAGCACCGTCCGGAATTCGGTGACGCGAATCCTGTTCTCCGACAGGCACTGAATGACGTCGGTGATGAACTCGTCGCCGGATCCCTCGAGCGTGATGCGGTGCTCGCCCGACGTGGCGGCCACGAGGTGAGGAATGCGCGCGAAGTGCTCTCGCGCATCCTCGTCGGTGGTGGCGAGAACGACCGTGCGCTCCGGACAATGGCGGATGACGAGCCGCTCTGGCCGGTCGATGTCGATGATCTTTCCGTACTCGATGATCGCCACGCGATCACACAGCCGCTCGGCCTCTTCCATCAGGTGTGTCGTGAGGAAGACTGTCTTGCCCCGCGCGCGGATGCCGCGGACGAGCTCCCAGATGGCGCGACGCGCCTGCGGGTCGAGGCCCGTCGTGAGCTCGTCGAGGAAGACGACCTCCGGATCGTTGATGAGTGCGAGCGCGATGAAGAGCCGCTGCTTCTGTCCGCCGGACAGCGTCATGAACCATGCGTCGCGCTTCTCGATCAGGCCGAGCTGCTCGAGCAGTTGATTCCCTACCGCGGGCTTCTTGCGATAGAGCGACGCCCACAAGTGAACGGCCTCCCACACCTTGACGCGCTTCTGCAGCTGCGCCTGCTGCAGTTGCACCCCGATGCGCTCCTGCAACTGATAGACGTCGCGCACGGGATCGAGGCCGAGCACCTTGATCGTGCCGCGATCTGGTGTGCGAATGCCTTCGACGCACTCCATCGTCGTCGTCTTGCCCGCGCCGTTCGGGCCGATGAGGCCGAAGATCTCGCCGTCGTGCACGTCGAGCGAGACGTCGTCCACCGCGACGAGCTTGCCGTACGTCTTCCGGATGCCGGAGACCTGAATGACGGGCACGCTCACGCTGTTCGTGTATCCGTCATGGCGCCGGCGTTGGCGGCAGCTCGATCGTCACATCCTTCACGAAGCCCTTCACCGTGACGATCACAGGCTGGGCAGACGCCGTGTTGTCTCGCGTCGCGGGTTTCGCTTCGCGCGCGACGATCGTGGCGAGCAGGCCCGCGCGTGCCTGCTCGAGCAGCGAATACGCTGCCGCGGCGTCGGAGCGCCGCGGGCAGTTCGCCGCCGCTGTGACGCGCATGGGCTCGAGGAGCGGAGGGATCGCGACCATGGAGACGTCGAGCGCCGTGATGTCGCCGGTGCGCGACGGAAGACGCACGTCT
>JBDSML010000004.1:0-63911 GCA_039915865.1 Gemmatimonadaceae bacterium
ATTGACCAGAGCATGTTGCGTAGATAAATTCCGATGCTCTACCGGAATGGGGCCTGTAGCTCAGTTGGTTAGAGCGCACGCCTGATAAGCGTGAGGTCAGAGGTTCAACTCCTCTCAGGCCCATACATCAGAAGTGACTGCCCCACCATGGCTTATGCCGTGGTGGGGCTTTCGCTTGCAGAGTGGATTTTAGTCAGGGTGTCGATTCGGACAACTGCCCCTATTGAGCGACCGCTACGCAGCGCTGCTGCCGACCCACGAGTGCGGCGCGCATCGTCATACTCTCCATGCAAAGATGGTCTTTCGGTCCAGCATGGACGTACAAGCGTAACCTTGGGCTGTCGTGTTCGTACGACTGAGCAAGCCGACTCGTTTTACTCTACCGACAACCGGGCCCGAGCGAATGCGCGATCACCCTTTTTTTTCCGCGGAGTTGCTTGCCCTACTCGCCGCTGGGGAGCGAGAGGCGCGGCGACTCGGTCACACGGCTGTAGAAAACCGCCACCTACTGCTCGCGCTGGGTGTCACCGAAAAACAGTCATTGGCCAGAGAAGCGCTCGCACAACTCGAGGTCGATGAGTCCGCATTGCGTGCCGGCGTTGCTCAGTCCATTGACGTATTGGCAGTTGAAAAAAGAGGCGCCGCGGATGAGCCGTTGTCGTACACCCTTTCAACCAAGCGCGCTCTTGAGCACGCGATGTCCGAGGCGCATTTGGCCGGTCGTCATCCGGTCGACACCGGCTACCTGTTGCTCGGCATGCTTCACCAGCCGGACGATCCGGCCGCTATCGCGCTTTCCTCGGCCGGTGCGACGTTGGAGGAAATGCGACGCGTCCTGCTAACGACCCGAGCCTGAGTCGCGGGATGTGAGGACAGGGGGAGCGGCTCGTTGGGCAGGTAGAGAAAGGCTCCGTCTTGGCGTACGCCTTCTCATGCTGATGGCCGCCCTGTCGCCGAACGGTATACACGTGCAGAGAAGCTAATTCCCCCGCCAACGCACGGCTCCTAAAGCGGATGGGCGGCGGCAGTGGCGGGCGCTATCGACGCGCTGACGACCACAGTCTTTTGCTGTCGATTCTGCTGTCGATTGAATCCGGCATTACCCCGCAGCCCAATTCCCATTTGCCGCATGTCACGCGATCCATCAACGACTACCGTTGTCTTGCCGGACTTCGAGAACCCCTGGACCGTGCCTGATAAGTGTGAGGTCAGAGGTTCAACTCCTCTCAGGCCCATACATCAGCAGTGACTGCCCCATCGTGGCTTACGCCGCGGTGGGGTTTCGCATCCCTGGACAATTGGGCATCTGCTGTCGATTCGTGCGGTCGATTCGCATCGTGCGGCCGATGGTGGGGCAGTCCGATTATCGAGTCTTGCCAACTCCGTCAGAAGCAGTAGTATCCCACCCAGCACTAAGACGCTTACCCAAGACTCTTCGGTATAGGCGGACCATGGCGCTGTTGAAGGGAACGCTCGACGTACTCGTGCTCAAGGCCCTCTCGTGGGGACCGATGCACGGCTTCGAGATCACCAGTTGGCTCGAGGAACGCTCGGGCGGTCGCATCGACGTCGTTGACGCCGCGTTGATCCAAGCTTTTCATCGAATGGAAGAACGCGGCCTTCTCGACGCGGAGTGGGGCATCACGAGGAACGGACGGCGCGCTCGATACTACCGACTCACCAACACGGGTCGCATTCGGCTGAAAGCGGATGCGGCAGCGTTGGTCGACCACGTCAACGCGCTCAAGGTGATCCTCACCGCACGCACCGCCGAATCATGATTCGCCCCGGCGTGCGACGGTTCTTCGGTCTTCCATTGCGAACTGTCGACCAGGTTCATACCGATGCGGACGCGGAGTTGGACGCGTTCCTCGCGGAGCGTATCGAGCACCTGGTCCGGTGCGGCATGACGCCGGACGCAGCGCGGTCGGAAGCGCTGCGACGACTCGGCGCGCCGATGGACGACGCGCGCATCGCACTTCGCGAGTCGGCCTCTCGACGCGAAGGACGCAAGAGGTTGCACGATGTCATTCGCGAGTTCGTGGACGACGTCCGCTTCGCGTGGCGACAGTGCGCCAAGGCACCCGCCTTCACGACGATCGCCGTCCTCACGCTTGCATTGAGCATCGGCGCGAACACGGCGATCTTCAGCGTCGTTCACCGACTTCTGCTCGCCCCGCTGCCGTTCCCCAACGGAAACCGCATCGTCATGCCGATGCAGGAGTATCGGTCGGTCGACTGGGAGCTCGCACAAGCGTGGCAGGCGCGCACGCAGACGGTCACGGACATCGCGGGCGCCTCGGAGGACCTGTACTCGGTCAGGCCCGACGGCACGGTCGACACGCTCCCGAGCGCACTGATCACCTCTAATTTCCTGCCGATGCTCGGCGTGCGTCCGGCCGTTGGACGCGGGTTCATGCGCGCCGAAGAACTGCCCGACGGGCAAGCCGTGGTGGCGATGATCAGCCACTCGCTTTGGCAGCGAGCGTACAGTGCGCGAGCAGACATTCTCGGGCAGACTGTGCCACTCGGTGGTCGGCTACTCACAATAGTTGGAGTGACACCGGCTGGTCTGTCCATCCCGCTGGCGCGCACTCCGGCTCCGGACGTCTGGGTGCCTGGACAGATGGAGAGGGCGGGCGCCGGAGGCTCGGGAAGTCTGGACCGCGGCCCGGCGATCTTTGCAATGCTGCGACCGGGTGTCTCGGCCGAGGCGGCGTCCATGGAGCTTCAGTCAGTGGCGGCGAGCCTGCCGGACTCTGTGCAGCGGCAGGCACGCGTGCGAGTGATGCGCGCGCAGGACTTTCTCACACCGCGCGAACGGCGTGCGGTCCACGTGCTGTTCGCCGCAGTGGGTGCGCTGCTGCTCATCGCGTGCGCGAATCTCGCGAACCTCCTGCTCGCTCGCGGTTGGGCGCGGCAGCGCGAGTTCGCCATTCGTGGCGCGCTCGGCGCCGGTCGCGCGCGTATCGGCCGACAGGTCCTGACCGAGAGCGTGTCGCTTGCACTCGTGGGTGGACTGCTCGGTGTCGGAGTCGCGTGGCTCGCTCTCCGGCTCATCATTGCCTTGCGGCCACCGACACTCGACACTCTCGCCGATGTGCATCTCGAGCCCACAGTCCTGTTGTGGACACTCGGCATCTCCGTGACGACCGGAATTCTGTTTGGTTGCGTGCCGGCATTGCTCGCCGGCGCGCAATCCACCGGCGACGTCCTGCGTCGCGAGACGCTCGGCGGATCGACCGGGATCACAGCGCGTCGCGTGCGCTCGACACTCATCGTGGTGGAGATCGCGGCGTCTCTTGTCCTGCTCGTGGGATCCGGGCTGCTCGTGCGATCGTTCGCCGCGCTGCAACGCATGCCGTTGGGATTCCAGCCGCGGGGGCTCGTGCACGCGACAGTGCTATTGGGTGTGCCGAAATACCGTGATCGCAAGGTCGAATTTCGCGATGCAATCATCGATCGACTTCGCACGTTGCCCGGTGTGACTGATGTCGCCATCGGCGTGATGCCCGGCAAGGCGTACAGCGTCATGGGTGGGTTGGAGACGGAAGCGGATAGCGCGGGACACAGTGCCAGCGTGCCGCTCCTCGGCACCGTCTTCATCAGCCCCAATTACTTCCACGTTGCACGCATCGCTGTGGTGGACGGTCGGCTTCCGGATCCGGCAACGATGACAGCGGATGGAAAAGGTCGTGCGTTGGCATTCTCGCCGGAAGTGCTGGTGAACCGCGAGCTCGCGCGCCGGCTCTGGCCCAACAGGAGCGCGCTCGGCGAACGTGTGCGGGTGCCGCCCGACCGCAGCAGCGGCGGCCGCGTTGATCCATGGTCGACCGTCGTCGGGATCGTCGATGACACGCGTATGCCGGAAGTGCGTGGAGACCTCGCGGCCATGCAGGTGTACAGCCTGGTTCCGGCCAAGCTCGGCGACATGCCGATCCTCGTGCGCACGGCGGTATCCGGCGACATCACAGCTCCGATGATCAAGCGCGCGATCGCGTCGGTCCATCCGGCGCTTTACGTGCGACCGATGCTATCGGGCGACACGTATCTCCGCGATGGCCTGGCGCCGACGCGCTTCGCGATGACACTGATCACCAGCTTCGGTGTGCTCGCGCTCGTGCTCTCTGCGGTCGGGCTCTACGGCGTCATCGCATACAGCGTCAGTCAGCGCACGCGCGAGATCGGAGTGCGCGTCGCGTTGGGTGCGGAGCCCAGTGCGGTCATCAGGCTTGTGGTCGGTGGAGGATTGCGACTGGCTGGGGCAGGGGTGGTGATCGGCGTGGCGCTCGCAGTAGCGGCGACACGATTGGTGGAGTCGATGTTGTACGGCGTGAGTCCGAGAGACCCAGTCGCGTTCGGAGCCGTCGCGCTGCTGGTCGCCGCCGTTGCGATCGTCGCGTCGTTTGTCCCAGCGCGGCGTGCGTTGCGCATCGATCCTGCTGAAACGCTACGTGCGGACTGACGACTGTGTCGAACGATGACGATGCGTACAAGCGCCGTCGAAGTCGTCGGCAAGATACGATTGGTCGCTAGGGCTGCGCCAACAGGTATCCCGCGCGACGCACCGTCTCGATAGCGACCTCCCGGCTCCGCGCGAGCTTCCGCCGCAGGTATCCGACATACACCTCGACGGTATTGGGACGAGGGCTGGTCGCGACGCCCCACACGAAATCGGTGAGCGTTTGCCGTCCCACGACGCGCGGCGCATAGTGCACGAGGCAGTTGAGCACGTCGTACTCGCGCGGCGAGAGGTTGACCTCGTCGCCGGCACACCACACGCGTCGGTGCTCGCGATCGAGCACGAGATCGCCGACGGCGATGCGCCGCTCCGCATTCATCGTCCGCGCGCGACGCGCCATCGCATGTAAGCGTGACGGCAACAGCGACGAGCCGGCGACGCAGACGTCGTCCGCGCCCTCGTCGAGCAATCGCGCGCAATCGCGCTCGTCGCGCGCGCCAAGGACGACGATGGGAGTCGTGGGCCAGCGACGTCGCACGAGGCGCAGGCGTCGCCCGATCTCGGCGATGGTCGCGCGATCGAGGAGCACCACATCGGGCTGCGGCATGGCGACGTCAGCGAGCCGATGACCGTCGTCATAAGCAAGGAGGCTGACTTCAGTCTCCGCGTCCGCAAGCGTGCGCTCGACCAGTGCGAAGAGCGACGAGTCCCGACTGGCAACTGCGATCCGGGCAACGCAGCACGAATTTCTGGACATGGCCCAGGAAATTTCAGCGATTTGGAGCAGCGCGCAGCGGCGCGCGTCACAACCATATGGGTTCTTGTCGGCACAAGCAAGTAGACGGCGGTGGAGAGCTGACACGACGACGCAGGGTTTAACGGCATTCCTGAGTTGGTTCTCAGCAATGCAGCGCATCGGCGATAGCGTCGCACGGACGAAACTCCTACTGTGCGCGCCCGTCGACAGGCGAACGCCGATGCCGGCTCGAGTCCCACGCCGTAGTGCTCGACGGACAGGTGCCTTTGCCCCCGAGGTCACGATGTCGAAGGAGAAGCCAACACCACCGCGCACCGAACCACTGCCGGACCAGCGGAAGCTCACCGCACGCCAGGCACAACGCCTCAGCTCGATGACGGGAGTGAGCGCGAAGGAGATCACCGGCGCCACCGTCGCGGAACTATCCGACCGGCTCAAGTGGCGCATCGACCCCAGCCTGTTCTTCTTCCGCCGAGTCTGCGGGCGGGTCGTCAAGAAGGATCCGGTATCGGGTCTGGAGTATCCGGTGCCCAACGCGACGGTGATCGTCGAAGACACCGACTGCAACCTGATCGCGTACTTCCCACGCAACTGGCCGTGGGGCTGGTACTATCCGATCCTCTGCCACCGCGAAGTCCTGGCGACTGTACACACCGACGCCTGCGGAAACTTCTGCGTCTACATCCCGCGATTCGATATCGACTGGATTCTCCGGTGGCGAAAGTCCCGCATCTGCTTCCCGGACATCTTCAGGCGTCCATGGATCGGTGACCTGATCGAACGGCCGGAATTGATTCCGAAGCCGAGGGATCCGATGGGGCCCCGGCCGGGACCTGACCCGATCGAGCAGCTCGCGAAGCTTCCACTCGCGACGATCGAAGCACTGGGCGGTGGCGCGGGACGCAAGCTGGCGCAGCGCGTCCAGGCGATGCGCTTCACGCGCGGCTTCGGGATGAAGGCGGGGTTGGACGAGGAACTGCTGAACGTGCGCGCCTTCGACGAGGAGTTGGCACCTCCGCTGCCGGCGGAGATGCAGCAGGTTCGCTCGCGCGCGGCAAATGTCGTGGCGCAGAAGGGTGCGGATCCGCACGACGCGGTGCGCTCGACGATTGCAGCGCACGTCGGGGTGCAGGTGAAAGAGCTGGCGCAGCTCGACCTCAAACGATTCATCGGGCCGTTCCATCGCTGCATCGACGTCTTCCTTCCGGAGTGGCAACTGATCGTCGACGTGCCGGACATCACGTTCCGCGTGACGCAGGACGTGAACGGCGATGGCACGGAGGAGACGATCTACTCCGAGGGGTACTTCGACGTGCGGTGGGATGCGGGCTCGATACCCAATGTCACACTCGTCGCGTCGGCGATCGCGAGGGAGTCGCACCTGTGCGACACGCCGATCGTCCCGTGCAAGAATACGCCGGAGCTGCTATTCGCCGGTCTGATGCCACTGACTGACCCGGCGTACTTCGATGACGTGAGCGGCTATGCGAAGCGACCGAACAAGCCGAAGCCACCAATCGGTCCGCGGCCCATCGCGGAAACACCGTTCCTCGGCGTGCTACAGCTGTACGGGTGCGTGAACGTCACCGGCGCCGCGTTCTATCGTGTGCTCGCGAGTTTCAATGGCGGTGCCTTCAGCGCCATCACTGGCCTGCAGTGGAACATCTATCCACTTCCGTTCGGTCCGCCGCAGACGGTCGCGCCGGATGCAAGCGGGTGGTACCCGGTGCTGCCGAATCCAACGGGCTTCCATCCGGCGAACATGGTGATCGAATGGCCGACGCCGTCGCTGGGCACGTACAACCTGAAGATCGAGACAGGGACGGCGGCCAAGGCGCATCTCGGCTTCGGCAACAACGTCGCGATTCAAGTCGACAACACGCCGCCGAACGTGATCTTCTCGAAGCTCTCGTGGAAGTTCACGTCGGAGCCCGACACGATGCTCGACGATCCATCGCGCAACCTGCTCGTGCCGTGTCCGACGATCAGGCGCGGCGTCCCCGCGCGTGACATCGAGGTGCAGTTCAACACGATCGTCAGCGCTCATCACCTGCGCGACACGTCGCTGTATTCGCACGGCTGCGGTGGCGGATCGTTCTCGCTGCTCACGCCGATCGCTAATACGACGCACTGGCACGAGACCGTGGGTGACAACAGTGTGGCACTGTCGGGTCGTTACCAGCTGCTCGCGTCGTCCGTGGAAGGCGCGTACGGATTCGGTTGCCAGGCAATCAGCCGAGCGATGAATCCGGCGGGCAGCGACAACGGGCACCTGCTCGACTGGAATTACGATCCGGTTTACTCGTATGTCACTCCCGAGATCGAAATAGCGATCGTGAACGGCTGAACACCGTTTAACGGTGCGCCACTCGATGGGAGCGGCGCACCATCCCGGCGGATCCTTTCGATGGTCGAGGTACCGATGCCGATCGACCTTCGATTCGTGTGCGGCATGCTCGCCACGTGGCGCTTGACGCACCTCCTGTCCGCCGAGGATGGGCCGGCGGAGATGGTTGTACACATCCGTGCCCGTCTAGGGGACAGCGTCGCCGGACGGGCGATGGACTGCTTCCATTGCCTGAGCATCTGGATTGCGGCGCCAATTGCGCTGTTCGTCGCGACGAGTCCGATCATGTGGTTCGTCACGTGGCTGGCGCTGTCGGGTGGTGCCTGTCTTCTCGACCGGGTGACGATCCGCGTCACCGAATATCTGGCGCCGAACCGCGCGGTGCGCGAAGGAGAAGGTCATGTGCTGTTGTGGACAGCGACGCCAGGCGATCAGGGCGACGATCGCGCGTCAAGAGCCGCCGACGCCCGCATCGCCGGATCGATTGGAATCGATCCGCCTTGGCTACCGTGGTGAGTCGTCGATAATCGTCCGGGGCTCGATCACTGGCACGACGTACCTGTTTGGCCAGGGCGGCGACGGGTTGATCGTCGACGCGCGGGACGCGCTCATGATGCTCGCGTGGGGACAGTTCGATCGACTCTGAGTGCGTCGGCGGTGCTCGGCGCTCAGCGGGTTCGACGGCGTCACGATCCTGTTGCCGGAGGGCAGTCGACGGCGAGACTTATGTTCCGGCGGCGACGTCCGATACTGGATGGAGGGACCGTTGCACCCACGCCAGTTGCGCTGCCGCTCCTCGCGACTTCGAGAGTTCATGACGCCTGCTCGCCCACTGGTCCAGCCGTAGTGTCGCCGTCGAACGACCCGGCGAGTGATCCGCAGCCGGAGACCATCCTGGTGGTCGACGACGACCACTGGGTGCGCCAGATCGCTGTTCGGTCCCTTCGCGGCACGGGCTATTCGGTGCTCGAGGCGTGCGACGGGCAGACGGCGCTGGCGGTCTCCCAGGAATTCGCCGGGACGATCCACCTGGTGCTGTCGGATGCGATCATGCCGGGGATGACCGGCGCCGTGGTCGTGGACCGGCTGCGCAAGGCGCGTCCGGGCATCAAGGCCGTCTTCATGTCCGGCTATGGCGGCGACGAAGTGATGAGCCGTGGAATCGACGCGGCCGAAGTGGTCTTCGTCCAGAAGCCGTTCCGGGCCGAGGATCTTGTGCGTTGCATTCGCGAGCAGCTCGATGCGACCGACCCCGTGACCGCGAGCGTGGCAGGAGACGACGACCCGGTGCAGCGTGTCATGGCCGATCCGGCTCGTCTCGCGCTGGTGCAGGCGTCGGGACTCCTGGATACTGATCGCGAGGAGCGGTTCGACAGGCTGACGCGCCTGGCCGTGAAGCTGCTCGGCGTGCCGGCGGCGTTCCTCACGGTGGTCGCCGGTACCCGTGTATTCGCCAAATCGATGTGTGGTTTCGATCCTTCCGTCGCGGCAGCGCGCGAGCAGCGGGGCATCACCTTCACGCATTACACAGTGCAGTCCACCGAGCCACTCGTGATTGCCAATGCCGCGACCGACGCGCGTTACGCTCACGTCGAATCGATCGTGCGTCTCGGCGTCGTTGCCTACATCGGCATTCCGCTCGCGCTCGAAGGACACGCGATTGGTGCGTTGAGCGCGGTCGACAGCAAGCCGCGCGCATGGACCGCCGAGGACGTGGACTCGATGGTCGATCTCGCGGCGATTGCGCTCGATGAGATCGACCTGCGCGTCATGCGCAACAAGAGCGTAGAGACGCGTGACGCACTGAGCCGGGCGAACATCCAGCTGCGCCTCGCCAAGAACACCGCGGAAGAGGCGAATCGTGCGAAGTCGGAGTTCCTCGCGAACATGAGTCACGAGCTCAGGACGCCGCTGAATTCGATCATCGGCTTCGCCAACATATTGCGCCGCAATGGCAGCAAGACGCTCGGCACACGTGATCTTCTCTATGCGGAGCGCATCAGCTCCAATGGCGGGCACCTGTTGCAGCTGGTCGATCGCATTCTCGACCTGTCGAAGATCGAGCAGGGAGAATTGCAGATTCGTTGTACATGGGTGCGAATCGACGAGACGGCGCGTGCCCTCTGCGAGGGCTTCGCCGCAGAGGCGTCGGCGGCGGGGATTGCCTTGACGGTGGACGTCGGGACGAATGGCCCCGACGACAAGCCGTTCCTGCCAGTGCACACCGATGAGAGCAAGCTGCGTCAGATCCTCATCAACCTCGTCGGCAACGCGCTCAAGTTCACGCCGGCGGGTGGAAGCGTGCGGGTGTCGGTGATCAGCGATGCAGACACGGGCGCGCCGCGCCGGCTCGACGTTGCCGATACAGGCATCGGCATCGCACCCGAAGCGCGAACGCGGGTGTTCGAGGCGTTCGAGCAGGCGGACGACGACACGGGTGCGCGCTTCGGTGGGACGGGACTCGGCCTCCGGATCTCACGCGCGCTATGCGAATCGCTCGGCTTCGGCCTCACGCTCGAGAGTGAAGTGGGCAAGGGTACGACGCTGAGCATCATGTTCGACAAGATGGCAACCGCGTAGCCCTTCGCGGCAGGCGAGTTACAGCGCGTGCCGCTTCCCGCCCATCTCCACCGTCGTTCCCACATTGCGCTCGAGCGCTTTCGCGTAGATGTGGTGCGCCGCCGCGACGTCTTCCACGGCGAGCCCGAGCGACTTGAAGAGCGTGATCTCTCCTGCCGATGTGCGCCCCGCGTGCGTACCAAGGAGCAGCTCGCCCAACTCGGCGCGGATGTGTGCGTCGCCGATGAGGCCTTCCGATCTGGGAATGAGAAAGTCGCCTGCTTCATTCAGCGTCGATTCGCGACGGTCCACGTAAAGGCTCGCCCGCGCGACCGCCGCGCTGTCCAACTCGCGCGCTGTCGACGTGCTCGACCCCACGGCGTTGACGTGCGCACCGGGCGCAATCCATTCGCCTTCCAGAACCGGCTCGCGCGACGAGGTGGTGGTGCAGATGATGTCGGCACCATCCACCGCCTGCCGCGCCGAGTCGAGCGCTTCGACGGCAATGCCGTGCCGCGCCGACTCAGCGAGCGCGAAGGCGCGCGCGCTCTCGGCGTTCCTGCTCCACACGCGAACGCGCGTGACTGGTCGCGCGACGAGCATTGCCTCGAGATGCGTGCGCGCCTGAACGCCGGAACCGATGATGCAGAGATCGTGGGCATCGGCGCGAGCGAGGAGGCGCGTCGCGACGCCGGAGACGGCAGCGGTGCGAATGCCGGTGACGGAGCTGGCGTCGATGATAGCGACGATGGATCCGTGGTCGGCTTCGAACAGCAGCACGACCCCCTGATGCGAATCGTACTCCGTGCCATGATTGCCGTTGAAGACCGTGATGATCTTCACGCCGAGTGCGTCCGGTGTCTCCATGTACGCCGGCATCATGCCGAGGATGCCCGCCTTCTGCGGAATGCGCATGAGTGGACGCAACGGGAGGATCGCGCCGCCGCGAGCGAGGGTCGACAGCGCGCCTGCCATGACGTCCATGCATTCGTGCATGGGCAGCAGCCCGGGAACTTCCTTCTCGGTGATGAGCCTCATGCTACTTCACGAGCACGAACTCCACTGGCGCGCCCGAGAACACCACTTTGACGATGCGATGTGGCTCGGCGGTCGTGATGTAGTAGGTGATCGGCTGCGCGTCGCCGGTCCGTTCGACGCGATAGACCGGGAAGGTGCCCGCAGGCACGGTGACCGATTCCGTCCCGACGACGGCCATCGTCACCTGTTTCACGGCACTGGTCGATCCATCAAACGCGCTGATGGTGAACTTCGCGCCGGGCGCCCACTTCAATCCCGGCACGAGCGCCACGATCGTATTGCCGTCGAGCACACCGGGCGCGACGGTCGTATCGATGGCGAGCGTCTTCGCGCCCGACATGCCGGGCGTGACGGTCGAGCCCTTCACGCGACCGTTCGCATAGGTCAGATCGATCTTCACGTCCTGGCCCTGCACCTTGCCGTCCGCCTGCACCGTGCGCGGCGCGAGATCATTGCCGAACGTCGACTCGAATGACTGCTGCATGATCGGTCCAATGACGGCGGCGCTGCGATAGGTGAAGCCGGTGCCCGTCTTCTGCAACGTGTTGGTCTGGTGGCCCAGTGGATTGCCCTGCACGAGCACCGTGAAGCTGTCGGTGCGCTCGGCGAGCTTCGTCAGGTCCACGGGCAGTGACGTCACGCGTTGCACGAGATCGGCGGGCGTCATCGCGTCGCCCTGCGCGTTCACGATACGCGTGGGCGCGATCTTCGCGAGCTTGTCGTAGATCTGTGCACCGTCGCCAACGACGACGATGAGCGATCTCTCCGGACGCATGAACTTGTTGGCGGCGGCACGAACCTGCGGCGCGGTCACGGCGGCGAGGCGCGGACGCAACGTGCGAATGAAGTCCGTCGGGAGGCCGAGCATCGTGTAGCGGCCAACTTGTTCGGCGATCCCCTGGGCCGTCTCGAGCTGCAACGGAAGGCTGCCGACGAGCCCACCTTTCGCCGCGTCGAGCTCCAGCGTGGCCGCAGGCACGGTGCCGAGGCTGCGTTCGATCGCCAGCATCTCGGTGAGCGCCGAATCCGTCACGGCGTTGCGCACTTCGGCCGTCGCCTCGAAGGTGCCGATGTCGCGATTGCGCGTGAGCTGCGAATACGCGCCGTACGTCCAGCTCTTCTGCTCGCGCAGCGTCTTGAACAGACGGCCATCGCTGCCACCGCCGAGGATGCGGCTGCCGACGGTGAGCGCGTAGTAGTTGGGGTCGGAGGGCGGGTACGTCAGGTTGCCGAGGATGATGTTGCTCTGCACGGAGCCAGGGCGATGTACGAGGAGGATCTCCGTGCGCGCACGAGTCGGCGGTGCCGTGCGCTTTGCTTGCGCCGCTGCGCCGCCTGTCCAGTTGCCGAAGTGCTTCTGTGCGAGCTCGCGCGCGCGCGCGAGGCTGATGTCGCCCGCGACGACGAGCAGCGCGCCCTTCGGTGAGAGGAGTGAGGTCTGGAAGGCGCGGAGGTCGCTCGGAGTGAGCGCGCCCACCGACGTCGCCGTCGGGCGCTTACCGTAGGGATGCGCGCCGAACAGCTGTGCGGCGAAAAAGCGTTGCGCGAGAGAGCCGGGCTGCGACTGCTCGAGCTGAAGCGCCGACTGCAGTTGTGTCCGCGCGAGCTCGACTTCCTTCGGCTTGAACGCCGGACGCGCGACCGCATCGGCGACGAGCTCGAAGGCGAGCGGTGCATTGTCGGCGAGCACGTTCGCGCGGACGGTCAGGAAATCCGCACCGGCGCTTGCCTCGAGTGATCCGCCAACGCCCTCGATCGTCGACGACACCTGGTCGGCGTTCCGTGATCCCGCACCCTTCGTGATGACGCTTGCGGCGACGGTCGCGAGACCTTCCTTGCCGGCGGGATCGTACGAGTCGCCGGCGGGCAACATCAGCGCGAGCGACACGACGGGCTGGCGTTTGCTCTCGACGAGCATGATGCGGAGGCCGTTCGGCAGCGTGGCTTCCTGAAACGCTGGAATCGCGGCGGGCTTCACCGGCCCGGGCGCGGGCGCTTTCGTCGGTGCCTGGGCGCCGGCGCTCGCGCCGGCAAGGACGACGAGCGACGCAGCGATCGAGAGTCGGGTCATGTGGCTCATGGACGTGGCCCTTCGGGCGGCTTGATCAGGATGACTGTCGAGTTGTCGGCGCGCAGGTACTGCTGCGCCACGCGCTTGATGTCGTCTTTCGTCACTTTCATGTAGCGAGCGAGATCGGTGTTGATCGCTTCTGCGCTGCCGAGGAACATGCTGGCGCTCTGGATCGCCTCGGCCGTATTGAGTGCCTGCTGACGCCCGAAGATCGCAGCAGCGCGGCGGCTGTTCTTCGCCTTCGTGAGCTCGTCGTCCGTGACGCCGTCGCTGACGACCTTGGCGATCTCGATGTTGATGAGCTTGTCGAGTGAGTCCGTCGTGACGCCCTGATTCGCGATTGCCAGCGCGGCGAACGTGCTTGGCCCGCGATGCGGACCGGTGACGTCGAGTCCGACCTGCGTGGCGAGTGCCGCCTTTGCGTCGCGCGCGATGGCGCGATTCATCCGCGAGCTTTCACCGGTGCCGAGGATCGTGGCAAGCAGCTCGAGTGCGGCGTGGTCCTGGTGCTTGTATTCCGGCACCAGATAGATGCGAAGCAGGGCGGGCAGCGTGGCCTTGTCGTCGGTGACTGTCTCGCGCTTTTCTCCCGCGTTGAACTTCACGTCGCAGGTGACGGGCGGTGCGTCCTTCGCGCGCGGAATGCTGCCGAAGTACTGCTGGATGAGCTGCCTCGCCTCGGCCGGATCGAAGTCGCCGACGAGCGTGAGCGTCGCGTTGTTCGGTGTGTAGTAGAGGTCGAAGAACGCCTTCACGTCCTCGGTCTTCGCGGCATTGAGGTCGGTCATCGAGCCGATGAGCTCATGGCCGTAGGCGAAACAGGTCTTCGGATCGAACGGCGCGGTCACGCCCTTGAGAAACGCGCCGGTGTACGGCTGGTTGTCGATGCGCAGGCGACGCTCTTCCTTCACCGTTTCGCGCTGGTTCTCGAAGTTCGCCTGGGTGATCGCGAGCGACTTCATGCGATCCGCCTCGAGCCACAACCCCATGTTGTAGCGATTCGACGGCAACACTTCCCAGTAGTTCGTGCGGTCGTCGGCGGTGCTGCCGTTCATCTGGCCGCCGGCCTGCTCGACCATCGCCATGTGCCCACCCTTCGCGACGTTGCCCGAGCCCTGAAACATCATGTGCTCGAACAAGTGTGCGAAGCCGGTGCGGCCGATCTGCTCGTTTCGCGACCCGACGTTGTACCACACGTTGACGGCGACAACCTGTGTGGAACGGTCAGGCGCGAGCACGACACGCAGGCCGTTGCCGAGCACGAACGTGTCGAGTTGAATGCGACCGGCGTCCTGCGCATGGAGCGCAGGCAGCGGAGCCGACGCGAGCAGCATGACGCTGGCGACGGCGAGGGCGAGGTACCGCATCGAGAATCGGGGAGCGGGAGACGGAAATCCCGCCGTGGCCGACGCTCGTGCGGGAGGGAGTCGTCTAAAAACGTATGTCCGATGGGGCGTCTTCGGGAGTGCCAGCCGGAGGGCGAAACGCACAGGCTGACTGACGTGAATCGTCAGGTGGTCGGGTCATGGAGGTCGACGCAGCGATGCCCTGTCCGCCGCCGCGTGCATCGTCGAGACCGTCCATCGTCTCCTCCGAGACCACGCCATGCCCGAGGCGGCGGCAACCTTCGCGCGCGATGTTCACCAGGTCCGGCGCCTTTGACGCGAGCGTGGCATCCGTCATTCCCCGCCGACCCGCACGGCGGAGCAGAGACTCGTCAGCTTCTCCGACGAGGTCGAAGGCGTCGGCGGCTGCAGTGGCGTCACCAATGATGCCAGCGACGAACGCCATGGCCGCGCGACGACCGGCGTCCTCGAGCGCGTCGAGTGACCGCAGCTCGAGATATCCCCGCGGTCGCACTTCAGGGAACAGTGTCGTGAGGTGGGTCGCCAGTGTCGCGTCGGAGACGAGCGGCGCCTGGAGGTCGACGAAGCACGGGGCCCAGTCGTCGGCGAGGAATGCGCGTGCGTCGAGCGCAAAGGCGGTGTATTCGGCGATGGCGTCGCGGCCGCGGAACAGCCCCGTGCGACCAGGATCGACCCCTCGCCACGTTTCGGCGCGAAAGCTGGGACAGCTGGTGTCGGCGCCGGCATAACGTGACGAGTTGGCGAAGATCGCGACGAGCCACGGCGCGATCGCGTTCGCAACGCCCCAGCGCTCGAGTGGCGAGATGCCCCCGATGTTGAGCTGGAGACTCGCCGTCTGGCGCATCATGCGTGCGCCATCGGGGCCGATCGTCGCGAAGTAGCGCGCCATCTTCTCGTACCGCTCCGCCGTCAGTTGCAGCGGTGCGTCATCGGCGGCGTTGAAGGGATCGACGCCGACGTTGAGAAGCGAGATTCCTCTCGGCTCGGCACTGTCGCGCAGCTGCGATTCCACCGCGCGCAGTTCGCGCAGCACGTTGTCCACGGAGCCATGCACCGCGCTCGCGTACTCGATCTGCCCACCGGGCTCGAAGGTGAGCGAGCCGCCAGCGTCGCTCGAGAAACGCGGCACTCCCTTGTCGGAGATCGTCTCGCGCCATGACAACCGCTGCGCAACGTCGCGCACGGCGTCGAGAGAGCACGACTTGCCGGCCACCGGAAAGATCGGCGCGATGGCATTGGTGCTCGCGTCGAACGCGAGCAGCTCGAGCTCCGCGCCGAAGGTGAGGGTCGGGATTGCCGGTGTGCCGAAATGGTGTTCGTTGAGGTAGCGTGACACCCAATGCGCGCGCGCGCGAGACTCGCTGGTCACGCCGCCGGCTCAGCGAGTGCGAGTGCGACGAGCGGCTGTGGCTCGGTCAGCCAATCGGTGAGCCGAAAGCCAGCGCGCTCCAGCAGCGCGGTTGCCGACGTACGGTCGTACTTGCAGCTGATCTCCGTGCGCACCGACTCGCCGTCGGCGAAATCGATGTCGCCGACGAGCGGGATGTGCACGTGCTGCGCCCGGCACGCCACGAGATGCATCTCGATGCGCGCCTCGGCCACATCGTAGAATGCACGATGACGGAACCCGGTGAGATCGAAGTCGGCGTGAAGCTCGCGATTGAGCACCCGTAGCACGTTCAGGTTGAACTCTGCCGTGACGCCGAGTGCGTCGTTGTACGCCGCGTGCAAGACCGCGACGTCCTTGACGAGATCGACGCCCAGCAGGAGGCGATCGGTAGGCCGCAGAGTCGCGCGAATGCGCGACAGGAGATCGTGCGCGTCGTCGGGATCGAAGTTGCCGATGGTGCTGCCGAGGAACGCGTAGAGCAGGGGATGTCGCGCGCCGTGAGCGGCCACGTCGTCGCGCATGTCCGCGATGATCGGCAGCACCTCGAGCGAGGGAAACTCCGTGCGCAATGCTGCCGCGGTGAGCTCCAGCGTGTCGCCGTCGACGTCCAGCGGGAGGTATTGCGTCGGTCCATGCTGCGTCATCGCGCGCAACAGCACGCGCGATTTCGTGGCCGTCCCAGCCCCCAGCTCGGCGAGCGCACGTGGTGTCGTGGCCTGCACGATCCCCGGCGCGCACCGCTCGAGCAATACGCGCTCAGCGCGGGTCGGATAGTACTCGTCGAGACGCGTGATCTGGTCGAACAGTTGCGAGCCGCGCGCGTCGTAGAAATACGTCGGTGGCAGTTCCTTCTGTCCCTCGCGCACGAGGCCATCGCGGACGTCGGACATCATGCGCGTTCGCGCGTCCGCCAGCTCCAGCGTCGGCACCGCGATACTCTCACACATCGCGCGCACACCGGAATCCGGCGAAGATCTGCCGACGGATGGGATAGTCCCAGTTGCGGAAGGTCGCCCGCGCGACGTCGGCGCTCGTCGCCCACGATCCACCGCGGAGCACCTTGTATTCGTTGCCGAAGAAGACTTCAGAATATTCCGGATAGGGGAACACCTCGAAACCCGGATAGCCGCTGAAATCCGTCGATGTCCACTCCCAGACGTCGCCGATCATCCCGTAGCAGCCAATCGGTGACAGGTTGCGCGGATACGCGTTCACCTGCGCCGTGCCGAATGAGAGCTGGTCGACATTCGCCAACTCTGGTGTGAGCCGCTCATCGCCCCACGGATAGAGCTGCTGGACGCCGCGGAGGGGATCCCACGTCGCCGCCGCCTCCCACTCCTGCTCGGTAGGAAGACGCTTGTCGACCGACCTCGCGTACGCTTCCGCTTCATGGAAGCACACGTGACACACGGGCAGCAGCGGATCGATGCGCTCGACGCGATCCATCGACCGCGTTCTCCACTGTCCCTTGCTGTCCTGCACCCAATGCTTCGGCGCGCGCACTCCTGACTCCGTCCGCCACGCCCAACCGGCGTCGCTCCAGTACTGCCGGATGTCGTAGCCGCCGGTGTCGACGAACTGCCGATACGCGCCGTTCGTCACGGGTGTGACGTCGATGGCGAATGGAGCGATGTGCCCGTCGTGCGCGGGACCCTCGTTGTCGTAGCTCTCACTGCGATCGTCCGTGCCGATGCGCACGCGGCCACCAGCGAAGCGAACCATCGCACCCTCGACGCCTGGCGGCGAGCCAGTCGGGAGGGCAAACGCGCGCGGTGCCGGGTAGGGATTGCCCTGCTTCAGCTGCAGCGTCTGGAGAATCGTCTCCTGATGTTGACGTTCGTGCTGCGCGACCATGCGAACCACGTAGCCATCGCGCAGGAGCGGATTGGTAGCGTCGAATGACTCGGCGTCGAGGCGAGCCAACGTTGCGCGGCGCACGCGCGCGAGGTCCTCGCGTTGACCGGCGAGCGTCGGCAGCGGCAGGGCGCCACGCGTCGCGCGCGGATGCTCGAAGGGATTGTATGTGCCGGGCATCTCCGAGAACTCGATCGGACCATCGAGATTCTGGAGCAGCCAGAGCTTCTCGAATGCACCGATGTGGCCGAGGTCCCAGAGAATGGGACTCATGAGGGGGTCATGCTGGCGAGAGACGTCCTCGTCAGTGAGCGGGCCGATGATTGCGAGGGTGTGCTGTCGCGCCCGCTCGAGCAGTGCGAGTGCCCGGCGAACGCGGTCGACGGCGTGCCCCTCACGCGCTGGGGCTGGTGCGCTGGTAGTCATAGGCTCCTGCGGGTGGCAAATCGCGTGACAGCAGGCGAATGGGCCTCCACAGCAAACTTCACTCATTGAGCAAGAGTTCCGACAGGCCTGAAAAAGGCAGATCCTTTCGACTTCGCTCGGGACGTCCGACGCTAATAGACCCGCCGACCGTCCCGTTGGCGGCTCGCGTCGAACAGCGTCCCGTACGTGACCGTCAGGAAGGGCCGGCTCGAGAGGATCTCCGAGCGGATCACCGGGTAGCCCGCGTCGACGCGAATGCTGCTCACCGTGCCGTTCGCCGACAGCAGGCGGAGTCGCGCGCCCACGACCGCCGCCTTCAGCTCGCCACCGGGAGCGTCGAGCACTTGCCAGCGATATGAGCCTGCCGCGAATCCGCCGACGTTCAACACCGATGACGCGGCAACGTGCATGACGTGCACATCGCGATCGATGGATCCGGCGACGGAGCGTCCGCCGCGCGCCGCAAACTGGCGGACGACGGGCACGGTATAGTCCGCGAGCGGCATCAGCGACAGCGCGCGACGATCGGGGTCGAGCTCGAGCAACTGCTCCGCGGTGAGACGGGCGCCCCACATGCCGCGGGCCGCTTTCGAATACCATGAGAGCGATGCGCGCGTGATCTGGTTCTGGTCCACGCCGCGCCCGAGGTAGCTCGAGAACCATCCATCGGCCATGAGGATCTGTCCGCGGCGTGGCAGCCACACGCGCCCCATCCAGCCGTCGAGCTTCATGGCCGCCGTGCGCGCGTCGCGCTCGTAGCCGCCGCCGACGATTCCTTCACCCTCCCAACCGAGTGGGACGTCGATGAAGCCGCGGCCTGGCACGATCCAACTCGCGCTGTCGAACTGCGCTGTGCGTCGCTGGAGTCCGGCGTCCAGTCCGAGGAAGCTCCGCACATGCGGCATGCCTGCCGCAACGCCACGCCGCGACGGAGAAATGCTCGCCGCGCTGTCGAACTCGGCACCGGCGAGAAGCAGTGTCACGCTTGCGCTGCTGCGCCGCACCATGCGGCCGACGAGCGTCATTGCGCTGACCGTGTGCAGTCCCTTCTCCGCCGCCACCGTATCTCGATACGACAATCGCGAGAAGTTGCCCTCGGCGCGCCAGCCGTCGAAGACGCTGTACTCGTGACGTCGAAGTCCCAGCCGGAACGAATGCGCGCCGGCGAGGTTGGCGATGCGCAGGTTGCCAGCGACATCGGAGCCAAGAACGAATGGATCGACGAGGGTGAGCGCGGCGCCATTGCCGCGGAGTGTCATCTCTCGCGTGACGGCGACGGCGCGTCCCGTACCGAGGAAGTTGCGGTCCTCCACACCGAACGACAGCTGCGATGGCGTGCGCAAGCGCGCGGTGGGACGGAGCGTCCAGGTGTCGCGCGTCCGGAGCGCGAGTGAGACGCCGCCGAGCGTGTCACACTTGGTCGCGATGATGACGGCGTCGGAGAAGAGGCGCTGGGCCCGCAGACGGCGCATCGTCTCGCCGACGCGCAGCGTGTCGACGGTGTCTCCTGCGGCGAAGAGCACCTGTCGGCGGATCACACTCTCGCGCGACGGCGTGTGCAGCCCACCAAACACCGCTGTCGGCCCAGGGAGATTGGGTCCGCTGCTGATGATCTGGAGAGAGCTGATATGGACGCCGCTCAAGGCAACGAGGGACGCGCGCGACTCCGTAAGGGCGCACTCCGCGGCGCGCGCTGGCGCGGCGAGGAGGCACGCACTCATCGTCGAGTACGCGAGAAGACGGACAGCGTTGGGCAGCGTGTCGGCTCGGTGGGGGCCGGCGTACGGCAAAAATGGGAGATTGGCGCGCGCTGGTGAGACGTCGCCACGTGCACGGGAAAGACTGGAGCAGATGGGCAAAGGAAACAAGTGGCTAGCGCTTGCCCCGATAGGCTGCCTCTTGCGTTCTGGCGCGGCCGGCGGCACCGTGCGCGCGTGTTCTCCCTCTCTCGCGTCTACGGCAGCGGACTCCTCGTCGTCGCGGCGTTTGGCTGCCGTGACGCCGGGCCTCCCGTCGTGCAGAAAGCCGATACCGCTGCTGCGTCGCCTGCGCGCGCGGCCACCGCTGACACCACGATTCCGGCCGGTCCGCTCGGCGAGTCCATCAGGCGCGGACTCGCGCTGGTGGAGCACACGCCGGATTCGCTGCCCAGGTACGTCGGCGGGAACCTCAAATGCACGAGTTGCCACCTCGAGAAGGGCCTGCGAGCCAACGCCGCGCCGCTGGCCGGCGTGCACAATCGCTTCCCGAAGTATGTCGAGCGATCGGGTGCCGTTGTGCCGCTCGAGGACCGCGTGAATTACTGCTTCACCCGCAGCCTGGCTGGACGCGCGCTTCCGCCACGCAGCCGTGAGATGGTGGACATCATCGCGTACCTCGCCTTCATCTCACGTGGTGCGGCCGCGAGCGGTCACGTCGCGGGTGAAGGGATGCCGAAGATGACGGCGCTCGTGGCCGACAGCGCGCGCGGCCACGCGGAGTTCACGTCGAACTGCGCACGCTGTCACGGCGCGGATGGGGCGGGCATCGCAGTGGTACCCGCGCTGTGGGGCGCGAAGTCATACAGCGTGGGTGCGTCGATGACGCGGGTGGAGCGCGCGGCGTCGTTCATTCGCCACAATATGCCGTTCGACAAGCCGGGCACGCTCACGGACCAGCAGGCGTTCGACATTGCGGCGTACGTGAATTCGCATGCGCGGCCGGATTCGCCTGGCAAGGAGCTGGATTGGCCGAAGGGCGGTGCGCCAGCGGACGTTCCGTACGCGACAAAGGGCCGCGTGCCAACGGTGCTTGTCCCGGTCTTGCCACGAAGGAACGCTGAAGGGGCGATTGTGCCGGCGCCCGTTGGCGTAAGCCGCTAATAGTCGAAGCGAATCGGACCGACGAAACTACGTAACGCAGTGCGCGGTTCGCGCGCGTCGCAGGCTTCGCCAACACTGAACAGACGCAGTAACTGCATTAACCGCTGTTTCAGCGTCATTCTGCGATGGCGCAGCCTGCGTCTTCAGCGTTGCGTCGTTGGGCTCTTCCGCCCTCAACGATCGATCAGCTCGACCTCGCGCAGCGCCGCTACAGGCACACCGGACGCCGGAACCAGCGTAAGCGTCAAGCGATACCGCCCCGCATCCAGATTCGCCAAGTCCAGCGAAATCGCGTGCGCCGCCGCCTTGCCCACCGAGGTCCGCGCGTCCGACCACTTGATCCGAATCGGGGTATCCATCGGTGTGAGACCCAGCTTCTGTCGCGCGCTGCGGATCCAACCGTGATCCACGCGCTCCACACTCACCGCGATATCCACCGTCTCGCCCTCCGAGGACAGACCGTACGTCTCCCAGAAAATCCCCAGCGCCCGATCGCGCGTCACGGTGTCGCCCGGCACGGCGCGCACGAGTGCCGAATCAAGCGACGGTGCAGGGTCCTCACCGGCGCGATACACCAGGAGGTCCGACAGCGACAGACGCGCACTGTCCGCACCAGGCACGAAGGCGCGCCGCGTGCGCGCCAAGGTTCGCGTCGTCGTGTCCGCCACATCGATGCCGACGATCCACGGCGTCGTCCCCAGCATCACACGCGTGCGACCGACATGAGCGGTGTCCGGCTCACTCAGCGCCGTAATGCCGTCGACGCCGGCGGCGCCAAGCCGCGCGACGAGCGTGCGCAGCGAATCATCCTGTGCGGCGAACGCCGCCACGAGCAGCGTGCTGTCGCCACGGCGGAAGCGTGCGAACTGCGCCGCCACGCTCGCCACCCGCTTCACCATCGGCGGCGCATAGCGCGCTTCGGCACGCGGTGCACTCAAGTCCCACGCGTCCGGCGGTAACGGCTTCAGCGAATCCGCCAGCCACCCTGACGGCGCGAACGAAAAGCTCGGCGCAGGATCGTGGCCGATGATGCCCGGCTCCTGCATCGAGCCCATCGCCGTGACGGTACGGCTCCACGCCGTCGGCCATCCGTAGCGCAGCACCAGCTCAGCGGCGTCCTTGCCCCAGCTCAACAGGTGCGGCGTCGCCGCTCGCTCGCCGAGCCAGTTGAGCACGCGCCGCACATTGAATTCGTTCTGCCATTCGTTGCCGCCCGTCGAGAACTGCGGGCGGCTGAGCAGCCAGTAGCGCGTCTCCAGCGCCCGACGCGCATCACAGCTCCGATGCTCATACACGTCGCGGTCGCCATCGCTCAACAGGGGCGCGATGTCCCGCCACGAGCACGACTCCTCCGCGGGCAGCCCGGCGACGGCCAGTGCGAACGCGGAATCGGCGCGATGGGCGTCGCCACCAGAATGCGCCGCATATCCGGCGAGTGCACTGCACCACCACCCCGTGGCTCGACACTCGCCCGCCACGCTGTCAGCGGCGGCGAACTGGTGTCCGTCGACGCGATAGTGGACGCGCATGCCGGCGAGCCAGTCGTCGCCCGGATAGTGAGCGGCGGCGAGGTCGAGCTGCGCCAGCAGCTCCTGGCGACGCTCTCCGATCGCCGCCTCTTCTGGCGGGAACGTCGGAACATGTTCGTCGTACCACCAGCAATAGCGGCCGAGTCGAACGTCGCAGCGCCCGTTGCCGCGATCGCCGAAGGGCAAGTGCGCCCGCCGACTCCGCTCGAAATTCGCTTGCGCGCCACGCGCGCGGCTCAGGTCGCGCGCTGAATCTGACGGAGTTCGTTCACTCGAACGCTGCGCCACTGCGCTGAGCGCCGGCGCGTGGAGCTGAAAGGCGAGTGCAAGCAACGCGACGTGCATGTATTCGTCCTCCCGTCAACGGAAGAAGTACACGAGGACGCCGAACTCGATGCTCGCCGCCACGATTCCGAAGATGATCGCCACGCGAAGATCGCGCGCGGTCTGACGCTGGTCTTCCTTCAGGATGCCTCGAGCTGTTGGACGTGCACTCTCCATAGCCTAGCGCCGAAGACGCACGCCGTCGAGTTTCCTCTCGGTCCCCCCACGTAGTGATCTCATGAGACCGGGAACCGTCACGCTCGCCCTGCTCGCGCTCGCGACTGCGACCGCCTGCGAGGCTCCCACCGCGCCGTCGATCTTGGTGTACGCCGATCGGGCGATCGTCGTGCCGGCGACATCGAAGGGGTGGACGTCGGTGACGGTTGGCGGCTCGCACAGCTGCGCGCTGCGTCTGGACGGCACCCTCTATTGCTGGGGCGGGAATGCGAGCGCGCAGCTCGGGGTCGGCACCGCTCGCGGGCACTGTGGCGCACGGAAGATCTCCTGCGAGGCAGGCCCGCGCGCCGCGCTGACGACGCAGCGATTCGTCTCCGTGCGCGCCGGCCAGCGTCATAGCTGTGCCATCGCACTGGACCGTCGCCTCTACTGCTGGGGCGAGAACCTCCAGTTCGCCACCGGCGTGCAGGGTGACGTGTATGTGACGAAGCCGACGGCCGTGATGCCCGATCTCCAGTTCCTCGACGTGGGGCCGGGCATGACGCACACCTGCGCTGTCCGCACCAACGGCGTCGTGTACTGCTGGGGCGAAGGCGCGTTCGGCGCGCTCGGACGGGGCGACAGCATCACATCCGTCATTCCTGCGCCCATCGCCAGCACGGAGCATTTCGTCCTCGTCCGCTCAGGGCGCCTCCGCAGCTGCGCCATCGCGATCGACGCTTCCACATGGTGCTGGGGGCTCGAGTGGGAGTCGACCTCCGGCAACGTGGACTACTTCCACCAGCGGCTCCTGCCGCATCGCATCGACGGCATTCCTCCGCTGCGCGACATCTCCATCAGCGCGTCGTCGACCTGCGCGGTCACGGTCGACGGCGTGTCGTTGTGCTGGGAAGCCAACGGGTTCGCCCAGCTCGGCGACGGGACAACGACGAGCACGGCGACGCCATCGCCCGTGGCGTCCGCCGAGCGGTTCAGCAGTGTGAGCTCGGGCATCATCCAGAGTTGTGCTACGGCGCTCGACGGACGCGCCTACTGCTGGGGCAACAACTCATTCGGCCAACTCGGCGTCCCCCGGCCCGGCGACCGGTGCGGTTCCTCCTCGCTCGAATGCAGCCTCCAGCCGATCGGCGTGTTCGGGTTTCACCGGTTTGACGCGGTCGCTACCGGGTTCGGAACGCATACGTGCGGAATTACCGTCGAGACGTCGATACTGTGCTGGGGACTCGGATCCGAGGGACAGTTGGGAGACGGGTACACTCGCGACCGGCAGAGCTTGCCGGTGGGTGTACTCGCTCCCGCACCGTGATTCGGCGTCCTGGCTTCTGCCGCGGCTAACTTCCTGCCTGCAGCTCGCTTCGGACCTCAGCACCACGACTCTTGATCCACTGGTTGGAGAATGCAGCCGCACGCGCCGGCATTCCGGGCGCGAAGACGGTGAACATCCCGCAGAACGCGTCACGCGCTGCGGCGTGGGAGCAGCTCATTCGCGTGCTGCGCCTGTCGGAGCACGCGCTGGCCGAGCGTGTCGCGCCTGTCCTGCGCGTGCCCCTTGCCGATCTCGAGCACGCCGACGCGAAGGCGGCTCGTCTCGTACCGGAAAGGCTCGCGAAGAAGCACGGCGTCTATCCGCTGCGGGAAACGGATCGCGAGTTGACCGTCGCGTCCAGTGAGCCGCAGGATTACGAGGCCGAGCGCGACATCGGCTTCGCCAGCGGTCGTCGCATCACGTTCGAGCTGGCCGGCCCCGCGTCCATCGAAGCAGCGCTCAACGGCGCCTACTCGGCCGATGGCGTCGTCGAGAACCTGCTCAAGGCCTCCGACTCCACACTCGCCGATGCCGTGTCGTTCGTCGAGGATCTGGAGCCGGAAAAGGTCGCCGTGCAGGACGTCGAGTCGGCGCCGCTGGTGAAGCTCACGAACCTCATCCTGAGTGACGCGGTGATGCAGCGCGTGAGTGACATCCACATCGAGCCGGGCGGCGCCAAGGGCGGTGTGGTGCGCTTCCGCATCGACGGTGTGATGCGTCAGCACATGGTGCTTCCCGCCGGTGCGCTCAATCGCATCGTGTCGCGCATCAAGGTCCTGGGGAAGCTCGACATCGCCGACAGAATGCGGCCACAGGATGGCCGTACGCGCATCCAGGTCGCGGGCAAGGCGTACGACCTCCGCATCAGCACGGTGCCGACGCGCGACGCCGAGAAGGCCGTCATCCGCATCCTTCGGCCGGATACGGCGAAGACGCTCGCCGACGTCGGCCTTTCGAACTACGAGCTGCAGCGCTTCCGTCAGCTCATCGGCCAGCGCGACGGCATCGTCGTCGTCACGGGCCCGACCGGCTCGGGCAAGACGACCACGCTCTACGCCGCGCTCTCCGACGTCGCCACGAGTGAAGTGAACGTGATGACCGTCGAAGATCCGATCGAGTACGAGCTGCCGGGTATCACGCAGATTCAGGTCGAGACGAAGCGCAACGTCACGTTCGCCTCCGCGCTCCGCTCCATTCTGCGCCAGGATCCCGACGTCATCTTCGTCGGAGAGATTCGCGATGCGGAGACGGCCGACGTCGCTGCTCAGGCAGCAGCGACGGGACACCTCGTGCTGGCGACGCTGCACACGAACGACGCGATGAGTGCCGTGTCGCGTCTCAGCGATCTCGGCCTCGATCGCGCGACGATCTCCTCGGTCCTGCGCGGCGCCGTGGCGCAGCGGCTCGTGCGTCGCGTCTGTCCGGACTGCGTCGTGCCCATCGAGGGTGACCTCACGGAGAACGAGCAGCGTCTCGCGAGTCAGTTCGGTCTCGTCCCCACGATGCGCACCGTCGGCTGCGAGCGCTGCAATCACTCGGGCTATCGCGGGCGTCTGCCGATCGTCGAAGTCGCGCTGGTGAGCTCGGCGATGATCGACCAGATCGCCGACGGGGGCACCGCTGCACAACTGCAGCGGTCCGCGGTTGCGCAGGGGATGCGCCCGCTCCGCGAGGTCGCGATCGAACACGTGCGGAACGGTTCCACCACCCTCGAGGAAGTCGAGCGCGTGCTCGGCGAGGCCGGCGACGATGCGGCGGCGACACCGCCGGCCGCTCCCGCGATTCTCTTCGTGGACGACGACGCGATGCTCCGCCACCTCGCGTCATCGATTCTCGAGACGGGCGGCTATCGCGTCCGTCAAGCGCGCGACGGCGCGGAAGCACTCGCTATCATCGCCAGCGGCGACGACATTTCGCTCGTCATCACCGATCTGCAGATGCCGGGAGTCGATGGCGCCGAGCTCGTCCAGCGCCTGCGCGGGAATCGGCAGACCGCGATGCTTCCCCTCATCGTCCTCACCGGGAGCGACGAGAAGGATACCGAGGTGAGACTTATGGACGCCGGTGCCGATGACTATATCAGGAAACCAATCGATCCACCCCGATTCCTTGCACGGGTCAAGGGTGCACTCCGCCGCGCTGGAGTATCATGACGGAATCCACCAATGCCACTGCAGGGGAAGACGGGAGTCTTCCGAGCACCGATGAAGCCGCCCTCGAGCGTCTCAAGCGCTTCGGTGGCGGCAAGTTGCTCGGTGAGATGATTACCCTGTTCCTCGAGGCGGCGCCCGAGCGCATCAATGCCGCGTTGGCTGGCCTCGCGGCCAACGATGTGAAGGCGACGGAGATGGCGCTCCACGCGCTCAAGTCGAGCTCCGCGCAGCTGGGTGCCATGCGCATGCAGCGGCTGTGTGAGCGAGGCGAAGCCCTCGCACGCTCTGGAACGCTGGAAAACGTGGCAGGACTCGTGAGCAGTCTCGAAGAGGAGTTTCCCCGCGTGCAGAGCTGGCTCGAGCGCGCCCGTTCACCCGAGGTCGCATGAATACAGTTGCCGTCGTCGAAGACAACGCAGACAACAGGCTGCTCCTGCAGGCCATCCTCGACGGGTTGTACGAGGTGGTCGAATACGAGAACGGCGTGGACGCGCTGGCTGGGCTCGCCGCGCAGCTGCCGGATCTCGTCCTGCTCGACATCTCGCTGCCCGGCATGGACGGCAACGAGATCCTCGCGCGCATTCGCGCCGACGAGCAACTCCGGCGCCTTCCGGTCATCGCCCTCACCGCGCATGCCATGGCTGGCGACCGCGAGAAGTACCTCTCGGCGGGATTCAACGACTACATCACCAAGCCCATCGTCGACGAGTCGCTGCTGTTGTCCGCGATGGAAAAGTGGATTGCAGCCGGACGCAACGGCACTCTCTGATGTGCGTGCAGCGTGCGGCGGTAGCGATGCGGCGTGCGGCGCGTCGCGCGGAGTGAGGCGCGCGGCGTAAGGCGATCCCGTGCTGCGGTCGAACGTACTGTTCGTCGCGCAGGAGAGGACTCCTCCTGGATTGTGCTGCGTCTGGAGGGCCCGCCCCTGTTATTTCCGCCCCACATTTGCGCGCAAGATCAGCTTGGGCGCGGTCGAGCTATGACCGCGACCGCTCTACGAATCGCAAATCGCCGCACGCTTCACTCCTCACGACGCGCCGTACGCCGTACGACACGCCGCACGGCGACAGCGTACGCCGCACGAAGGACCTCGCAGCGCAGATCCGGGTAGGCAAAGGCACGTGACGCGCGCCGCGATTCTATCGTCCCTGTGTACGAAGCGCACCGTCCAAAATCGTCTCTCCCGCCGCCTTCCCCTTTCCAGATGCCCAAACTCTCCCCCACCGTCCAACGCCTCCTCCTGGCGTTCACGACGGGGCTCTTTCTCGCCTGTGCCGCTCACGTCAGCGCGCAGCCTGGCGGGATGTCGTCCGCAGTCTCGACTCAGCCGTAAAGGCTGTCAGGCCTCGCGGAGCGCGGCCATCGGCGTTTCCCTGAACACTTCGCGACCCGTGAGCATCCCGATGCTCACCGCAACCGCGATCATCAGCAACGCCACGAGCATCGCCGGCAGCAAGGCCGGCACGAACGGCTGCTTGAACACGAAGTGCATCAACCCCCACGCGCCGCCGACGCTCAGTACCACGCCGGCCAGGCTGCCGAGTGACCCGAGCAGCAGGTACTCCGCGAGCATCACGCGTCCCACCTGGCGCTTCGTCGCACCGAGCACCTTGAGCAGCACGCCTTCGCGCAGACGCTCGCGGCGCGTCGCGCTTACGGCGCTGAACAGGACGGGAATGCCGAGCGCGAGACTCAGCCCCGCCATGAATCGGATCGCCGCCGTGACCTTGTCGAGCACCCGGCCGATCGTCTGCTGGATGAGCGTGAGGTCGAGACTCGATACGTTCGGAAACTTCGTGACGACATCACGCTGCAGGCGCGCTACCGCACCCTCGCCGCGGACGTCGGCGAGAATGACGAACTGCTTCGGCGCCTTCACGAGCGCACGCGTCTCGAACACGACGAAGAAGTTCGGCTCGAAGCGTGTCCAGTTCACCTCGCGAAGGCTCGTCACGCGCGACGGTACCTTCACCCCCTGGACGTCCCACGTGATCGTATCGCCGATGACCACGTGCAGTCCCTTCGCGATGTCCGCGTCGAGCGACACCTGCGGCAATTGATCGGCCGGTGAGCCGCCGACAGGGAAGGTCCCCTTGGTCAACTTCTCCGACGGCATCAACGAATCGCGATACGTCGAACGAAACTCACGGCGCAGCACCCAGCGCTCCCGCCGCTCCCCGTCCTTGGTGGGATCCGGCTTGAGCAACTGCTCGCCCACGACCGAGTTGATCGCCGTGATCTTCATCGGCACCATCGGCGTGCGCTGTGTGACCGTGTAGCCAGCGGCGCGGATCAACGAATCGAGCGGCGCACCCTGATCATCCTGTACGTCGAAGAACAACACGTTGGCCTTCGATGCATCGAGCTTCACCGACACCGTGCGCAGCAGGTTGTCCTGTACCTGATACACGGTGCTCATGAGAAACACACCGAAGCCGAGCGCCAGCACCACGGCGCGTGTCTGATTGCCGGGCCGGTAGAGACTCGCCACGCCCTGGCGCAGGACGAACGGCCACGAGGGTCGGACGATCTTTCGCGCGGACATGCTGAGCAGCGCCGCCGCTCCGTACAACAGCGCCACCGCGCCGGCGATCGCTCCCGCGAACCCGAGGCCCTGCTGCGGCGTCTCGGCACGGGCGACCCCGAGTGCGGCGACGCTCAGCGCAATCGTGACGCCGACGAGCACGCGGATGGGATCGAACTTCGCACCGCGCAACGCCGCTGAATCCGACTCGCGTCGGAGCGTCTGCAATGGGCTGATGTTGCGGAGCGAGATGAGCGGCATCAGCGCGAAGACGAACGACACCCACACACCGACGCCAAGCCCCGTCAGCAGCGCAGCAGGTTCAATCGTGACGCTGACATCCACGGGAAGGAAATCGGCGAGAACGTGCGGCAGGCCGAATTGCAGTCCGATGCCAAGCAGCGCGCCGAACGCCGCGCCGACGAATCCCATCGCGACCGCCTGCAACAAGTAGATCGTCAACACCTGCCGGCTCGTCGCGCCGAGGCAGCGCAGGATGGCCACCGTGTCGATCTTGCGCATGACGAACGCGTTCACGCCGCTCGCCACGCCGATGCCGCCGAGCAGCAGGGCGACGAGGCCGATGACGCTGAGGAAGTCGCGCAGCTGGTCGATCGCCTGCGTGAGGTTGAACTCCGTCTCCGCCGCGGTGCGATAGCGCACCTGTGCCTTCTCGAACGTGTTCTTGAATCGGAAGATGAACTTCGCCGGCGTCAGCGTCGCTGGGAGCTTGATCAGCGTCTTGTGGTCGCTGCGGCTGCCGAACAGCAACAGCGACGTCTCGTCGAGGTATTGGGCCGGGATATAGACGCGCGGTCCGATCGTCGTGCTGACGCCGACGTCGCCGGGCACGCTGACGAGGGTCCCTGCGATGATGAAGCGTGCGAATCCAAGTGCGAGCGTGTCGCCGACATGCGCGTCGAGCGCAATGAGCAGCGACGGATCGACGAGCGCGTACCGGCCCTCGTGCAGGCGAGCCCACTCGCCCGCCGGCTTGGTGATGATCTCGCCATAGAACGGATACCCGGGCTGCACGGCCTGGATTTGCGCGAGACGCGTCAGGCCGGTGCGCTGCACCAGCGCCATGGACGCGAACGTCGTCACGTCGCTGACACCCACGCCTTCCCTGCGCAGCGAGTCGAGCGCGATGAGTACGGGCTTCGTGTATTCCGTGCGCGACGACAGCGCGATGTCGCCCCCGAGGAGCGAGCGCGCCTGCTCGCGGACGGAGCGCTGCGTGTTGCTGGCGAACGAGTCGATGGCGACGAGTGCGCCGACGCCGAGCGAGATCGACGACATGTAGAGCAGCAGGCGTCGTCGCGCCGTGCGGCTTTCGCGCCAGGCGAGGGCGAGGAGTTGCGAGAAGCGCATCAGACGTCGAGCGCGGCTTGCGCTGTGGCGTGCGGTGCGACCGCTTCCACCATCGCATCGCTGACGACGACGCCGTCCGCGAGGCGGATGATCCGCTGCGCGCGGTGCGCGAGCACCAGGTCGTGCGTCACGAGGATGATCGTGGTGCCGGCTTCGCGGTTGAGCTGCTCGAGCAGCTCCACGATGTGCGCGCCGGTGTCGCTGTCGAGGTTGCCGGTGGGCTCATCGGCGAAGAGGAGTCGCGGCGAGTTGCTGAAGGCGCGCGCGATGGCGACGCGCTGTTGCTCGCCGCCGGAGAGCTGGTTGGGGAAGTGATGGGAGCGGTCGCCCAGGCCGACGCGGGTGAGGAGTTCGCGAGCGCGCGCCGGCGCGCCGTCTTCGCCACGCAGTTCCAATGGCACCTGGACATTCTCGAGCGCGGTGAGCGTCGGGATGAGCTGAAAGCTCTGGAAGACGAAGCCGACTTTGGCGCCGCGCAGCTGCGCCCTCTTATCTTCGGAGAGGCGAGAGAGGTCGGCGCCGTCGAGCATCACCGTGCCGCGCGTGGCGACGTCGAGACCCGCCAGTAGTCCCAAAAGCGTTGTCTTTCCACTTCCCGACGGCCCGACGATCGCCACGAAGGCGCCATCGGGAACGGTGAAGCTGACGTCGCGTAGAACAGAGAGGCGGTGATCGCCGCTCTGGTATTCCTTGGTCAACTGGCGAGCTTCGAGCATGAGACCGATTCGATGTGCGGTGGTGGTGCTGGCGGCCGGGATGGTCGCAACGGCGTGTGCGTCGGAAAAAAAGAGTGCGTCGCCGGCGACGGACACACGGGCGCTGGCACCGGCCGGGTCCGACACGAAGCCGTCGAGCGTGACGGGAAATCCCGATGGGGCGACTACTGCCGGTGACGCGTCGAAGCGCACCGTGCTGTTTCTGGGGACGTCACTCACCGCGGGGCTCGGTCTCGACCCCGACAGCGCGTACCCACAACAGATCCAACGGAAGATCGAGGCCAGCGCGCTTCCGTACCAGACCGTGAATGGTGGCGTGAGTGGCGAGACGTCCGCCGGACTGCTGCGCCGTCTCGACTGGGTGCTCCAGGCGCCGGCCGCGCTGATCGTGGTGGAGACGGGGGCAAATGATGGGCTGCGCGGACAGGCGGTAGAGGGAACCAGGGCGACGATCGGGCAGATTCTGACGCGCATCCGGAAGGAGCAGCCGGACGCCAAACTCATCCTGGCGCAGATGGAGGCCCCCACCAACCTCGGCGTGAATTATACGCGCGCCTTCCACGCGATGTTTCCTGCGCTGGCCAAGGAGCATGGCGCGACGCTGATGCCGTTCCTGCTCGAGGGCGTCGCGGGCGAGGTGAAGCTCAATCAGGGCGACGGCGTGCATCCCAACGATGCCGGGGAGCGGATCGTCACGGAAAATGTGTGGAGGACGCTCGGCCCTCTCCTCAAGGCACCCTGACCGCGCACTGCGGAATCGCAGAACACATGACACGGATGAACAGTCCCAGACCGCACTTGCCAGAAATTGCCTGGCGCGGTTAAGTTCCTAGGCTGTCAAACTTTACGTCATTTTCTGTCAGGGTGCATTCATGGCTGTTCCAGCCACGCAGATACGCCGCGGTATGGTCATCGTCTTCGAGGGCGAGCCGGTTCGCGTCGTCGAGTTCCGCCACCACACGCCGGGCAACCTGCGCGCGATGGTGCAGGCCAAGCTCAAGAGCCTGAAGAACGGTAACAGCTTCGACCACCGCTTCCGAGCGGCCGACTCCATCGAGCCGGCGTTCATGGAGACGCACGAGCTCGAGTACATGTACGACGCCGGCGGCACGTACCACTTCATGAACTCCTCGAACTACGACCAGATCGAGATGGATGAAGAGGCCCTCGGCGACAATGCACCGTGGATGCAGCCCGGGATGAAGATCCAGGCGGAATTCTACGACGGAAAGCCGATCGGCGTGCGCCTGCCGAATTCGATGACGCTGTTGATCGTCGAGACGAATCCGGTCATGAAGACGGCGACGAAGACGGCGTCCAGCAAGCCGGCGAAGCTCGAGAACGGCGTCACGGTGAACGTGCCCGAGTTCGTGGCGACGGGTGACAAGATCCGCGTGAATCCCGGCACGGGCGAATACATCGAGCGCGCGAAGTAGTCGCGGAAATACACCACCGGGTCGAACGCCGAGCAGTTGATAACGGATGTTCGGCTGATTACAATCCAAGCTCTCTGCGGCATTGCACCGGAGAGACCCGCGCAGGCGGCGGGACCATGGTGGCTGTAGCTCAATTGGTTAGAGCACCGGTCTGTGGCACCGGGGGTTGCGGGTTCAATTCCCGTCAGCCACCCCTCGTAGGTCGGCGGGCAGCGCGTTCGGCAAGACTCGGGATGCGATGTTCGGCGGTTTTAGGTCCGTAGCTCAATTGGTAGAGCACCGGTCTCCAAAACCGGCGGTTCAGGGTTCGAGTCCCTGCGGGCCTGCGTCGGAACGTTGAAAATTGAAGAAAGCAGGAGCATCCGCCGTTTGGCCTCCCCGCCGGCGGCGGGGTGAGGCCAGCGGCGGTATCGTCTAGGGGACTAGGACACGGCCCTCTCAAGGCTGGAACACGGGTTCGAATCCCGTTACCGCTATTTGGATAGATGGCCCGTTCGTCTATCGGTTAGGACGGCACCCTTTCACGGTGCAGAGACGGGTTCGACTCCCGTACGGGCTATGTTCTGGGCTGGAGTCGAAAGGCAGGTGTGGTGATCGGATTCGGTGACGGCAGGTGCGTCACGCGAGCCCCGATTGTGTGAGGGGCCGTAGCTCAATTGGTTAGAGCACTCGACTGTCACTCGAGAGGTTGCGGGTTCGAGCCCCGTCGGCCCCGTTGCAGGATGATTGCCCTGGTGGTGAAACTGGTAGACACGCAGTCTTGAGGAGGCTGTGCCGAAAGGCGTCGCGGTTCGAGTCCGCGTCAGGGCATGTAGGTCCGTTCGTCGCCACAGTAGCTCAGGGGTAGAGCACTCGATTCGTAATCGAGCGGTCGTCGGTTCAATTCCGACCTGTGGCTCTACAGTAGATAGGTGCAGAGACGGCGTCCGAATGCGGGCGCCGTTTTTTTTGTTCGCTGGATTCTGGGTCCAAATCATTAGATCCTCCTGCTGCGTGAGAACCAGCGAGCCGAACTATCAATGACCCGCGTCACGTCAGCACTGCGAAACCCGCCCTTGCCCAGTCGGACATAAAACCCGACTTTGGGAGCGCCCTGAATCGGGCCGCCGTGAAATCCGCTAGTTCCCCTCGGACGACGTACACGGTGACCTAATTATCTGGTACACGCAGCATGGCCCCCCCCACCGCCGCCGCCCCCAGATCGTCCCCGCTGCGTCGTTTCGCCCTCAGCGGCGCTGCCCTCCTCGTCGTCCTGGTCGTCCTGTTGAGTTGCATGGGCGACACCGCGACCGGGCCGAAGAAATCCGGCATCACATACGCCAGCGGATTGCGGTTCAACACCGTCTTTCCCGCCGCGTTTCAGTCCGCCTTCGCCGGCGTCGTGAACTTCGACCGAGTCCGCATCCTCATCAGGCGACGCGACGCGTCGGTGGCGCTCGACACGATCATCAATTTCCCGGCGACCGTCGACCAGATCACGCTCGAGCTGAACGTGCCAATCTCGCCCGGCGCCTCCGCCACCGGCGAAGATCTCATCGTCAGCCTCGGCTACCTGAACACAGCGAACGACACCGTTTTCAAGGGCACGAAGCAAATCACTGCGACACCGTCGCTGCCCGGCCAGCCCGCGCAAGCGCCGGTGACCATCGACGTCGTCTACACTGGCCCGGGCGCATCCGCGACCGCCGTGAGGATCTCGCCAAGGCAGGTGTCCGTGAACGGCGGTGGCCCGTTCACCTTCACGGCAGTGGGTGTCGACGGCAGCGGCGCGCCGATCCCCAATACGCCGATCGCGTGGTCATCGCTCGATGCATTGCGTGCGACGATCACTTCACCATCCGCTGGAAGTGGCGTCGCGCTCAATCAGCGCGGGACGGCGAGAATCGTCGCGTCCCTGATCACCGGTAAGACCGATACCGTGCTCGTCGACGTGACATTGCCTCCGTCGGCCATCACCGTCGTGTCGGGGAACGGCCAGGTTGGTCTCATCGGCAAGCCGACGCTACGCCCATTCGCGCAGCCGCTCGTCGTGAAGGTCGCCGCCGCCGACGGACTCGGTGCGAGCGGTGTCACCGTCAACTTTGCCGCCGCCTCCGGCGGCGGGTCGGTCTCGCCCGCGTCCGCAGTCACGGATGCGAATGGTCTCGCGCAGACCTCGTGGACGCCAGGCACCACCGCCGGCCCACAGACGGCGACGGCCACCACCGTCGGCCTCACTGGTTCGCCGCTTACGTTCACGGGCACGACGAGTCAGACGATCGCGACGCAGCTCGTGTTCACGTCTGCGCCGGTCGCCGGCGCGTCGGCGGATGCGCAGTCGGCACTCGGTCTCGTCGTTGCGGCGCAGGACGTGGACGGCGACGTCGTCACGTCCTTCACCGGTACCGTCGTGCTCTCGATTGGCACCGGGCCGGTTGGCGCTGCCCTCACAGGTCCGACGACCGTCGCCGCTGTCGCCGGCGTCGCGACGTTCACGAACATCGGCCTTGCCCTGCCGGCGACGGGCTACATCCTCAACGCTGCGACGGCCGGGCTCACCACCGCCGCGACGCCGGCATTCAACATCGTCAACGGCGCCCCGGCGAGCATCACCGTCGTCTCGGGTGGCGGACAGACAGCCGCGGTCAATGCCGCGCTGTCGCCGATCATCGTGCTGGTGAAGGATGCGGCGGGCAATGCGAGTGTCGGCGCGACGGTTGATTTTGCCGTCGCAACAGGCGGTGGCTCTGTCACTCCCGCGACCACGACGACCGACAACTCGGGTCAGGCGTCGGCGACGTGGACACTTGGCGCGGCCAGCGGAGCGCAGACGCTCACGGCTGCGATCGCCGGAGTCACTCCGGTGACTGTGTCGGCCACGGCAACGACGTCGGCGACGAGCAATCAAGTCGTCGTCACCCAGTCACCGGGCACCACGCAGACGGCGGGCGCCACCGTCGTGCAGCCGCTCATCGCGGAAGTGCGCAACTCGTCTGGGGCACTGCTCTCGACGTACACCGGCACTGTCACGATCGCGTTCGCCGCCAATCCCGGCAGCGCGACTCTCGCCGGAACCACGACGGTCGCCGCAGTGGGTGGCATCGCGACCTTCTCGAACTTCTCGATCAACAAGGCTGCATCAGGCTATACGCTCGTCGTGAGCACGCCTGGCGCGAGTAACGCGACATCCGCGGCATTCAGTGTCGCGCCAGCCGCTCCCTCTGTGCTCGTGCTGCAGTCGGGCGGTGGACAATCGGGACAACCGAATTCCGCACTCGCCGCCGCGATCCTCGTGCGCGTCGACGATGCGTTCGGCAATGGCGTCGACAACGTGCAGTTGAACTTTGCCGTCACGGCCGGTGGCGGTAACATCACGACGGTGGCCGCCGTCACCGCCAATGGCGGCACGGCCTTCACCAATTGGACGCTCGGCCCGTCAGGCACGCAGACGCTGACGATCACGTCGCCTGCGTTGCCGAATTCGCCGCTCCCGGTGAGCGCGACGTTCGGCGCCGGCGCGCCGGCGACGACGGTCGTCTCGCCACAGCGCGACACCATCACGGCGTTCACCGACACACGCCAGCTCACCGCGCAGGGACGTGATGCGGCGGGCAACCTCGTCGCCGGAACGTGGACGTGGGTGAGTCGCACGCCGTCCGTCGCCACGGTGAGTGCGAGCGGCGTGGTCACGTCCGTCGTCGACGGGTCGAGCTACATCGTCGCGACGGAAGCAGGTGGCTCGAAGGATTCGTCGCTCATCGTCGTGCAGCAGCGTGTCGCAACGGTGAATGTGAATCCGTCGGCGCGGTCGATCTACAATGGCGCGACGTTCCCCTTCACCGCGCAGGCGGTGGATGGACGCGGCATAGCCATCGTGACGCAGCCGACAATCACGTGGACGTCGTCGGTGCCATCGGTCGCGACGGTCAACGGCACGAGCGGCGTGGCCACCGGCGTGGGACTCGGCTCCACGCAGATTCGCGCGACGGCGGGCACCACTGTCGGTGTTTCCAATCTCACGGTGCTCACGCCGATCACACGCATCGACGTCAGCTACGATACGACGAATGCGCCCGCCCCCGACGTCTTCACGATGACGTCACTCGGCGATCGTCGCATCTACAAGGCCGTCGCACGTGACACCCTGTTGAATGTCATTCCCAATATCACGTTCACGTGGAATTCCACGAACGCGTCGGTTGCGCTGATCGATTCCACGACGCCGGTAAAGGCGCGTGCGACCGCAGCGGCGAACGGCGTCACGAGCATCCAGGCGTCGGCGCAGGGTGTCACCGGTGCCGCCACGCTGAATGTGGCGCAGGTGCTCAGCAGCATCGACCTCGGTCCGCTCACCGTCACCATCGGCGTGACCGGTTCGACGCCGATGCTCGCGCGCGGCAAGGATGCGAACGGGCGCTACATCGCTGGCGGCACCTTCACCTATGCCTCGTCCGCGCCAGCTGTGGCGACGGTCACCGCATCCACCGGTGTGGTGACGGGTGTTGCGAATGGCCAGGCGAGCATTACAGCGGCCAGTGGCACCATCACGTCGAATCCGGCCTCGGTCTTCGTCAATGGCTCTGGTCCGGCGATCATCTCCTTCGGTCGTGATACGCTCGGCATCGGACGCGGAACGTCGACGGCATTCCCGATCTTGCTGAGCAAGCCAAGCACGTCGGCGGTCATCGTCAACCTCGCCGTCGCGGACACGTTCGCCTTCTGGACCTCCGCGTCGGTCACGGTCCCCGCCGGACAAACGTCGGTGAATGCGACCCTCACTGGCCGCAACGCCGGGACGACGAAGGTATACGCCGTCGATGGTGGCAGCACGTTGTACGCTGGCGACACCGCCGTGCTCGCGGTGCAGGCGAACCTGCGCATGACGACGTCGAGTTACAGCCTCGTGGCGAATGACCAGATCGTCACACAGGCGCTGCTGTCCGATCCGTCGCCGGCGGGCGGCACCTACGTCACGTTCACATACGGGACCGCCGGCAAGGCACTCGTCTCGCCCGATCCCGCGTTCATTCCGGCTGGCCAGCTCGCGGCAGACGTCGTGATTCGCGGTCTCGCACAGGGCAACACGACGATCACGCCGTCGGCGTCGGGCGTCACAGGGACGCAGGCGTTCGTGAACATTGGCGCGGCAACGCTGTTCTTCCAGCAGTTCGCGACGCGCCTCGGCGAAGGCCAATACGATCCGAACAGCTACGTTCGCTCGCCGAACACCCTGTTCAGTCCACTCGCAGTCACGTTGACGAGTCAGGACACGACGATCCTGCGCGCTACGCCGCCGACGGTCACGATTCCGGCAGGCGGCTCCACCGCGACGTTCACGATGAATGCCGTCGGTCGCGGGACGTCGAAGATCCTGGGGACGGCACCTGGTTGGACGCCTGATACCATGACCGTCGTCGTTACGACGCCGATGGTGACGATCTGCTGCAACACCACCCTCAACACGACCTCGGCGGCGCAGAGCTTCTCCGTGACGTCGACGGATTCCCTCCGCACGCAACACCCGCGCACCAGCTCACTCGTCGCACGCGTGAGCTCGAGCGACACGACGGTGATCAAGGTCATCGACACCCTCGTGACCATCAATGCCGGAGCGTCACAGCGGCAGGGTCAGGTCATTCCGGGCGGCCTTGGCGGCACGGCGTATGTGAAGGTGACGGCGAGCGGACACACACCAGACTCGGTGCGGTATACGGTGGTGGGACCAGCGCTCACGCTGAGCTTCACTTCCCTCCGCCTTGGTGCCGGACAGGAAGAAGGCGCATCCGGCAACTACTACGTCCAGATTCCGAACGCGACGGGCAATCCGCTCGTCATCACTCTCACGAGCTCCGACTCGAGCATCGCGGCGTCGGCGCAGACCGTCACCATCCCGGCGAATGGCAGCGTTCAGTATCTCACGCTGCGTGGGAAGAATCCCGGCGTCGCGACGATCGTCGCAACGGCGCAGGGCTATTCGCCGGATACGGCGACGATCACCGTCACGACACCGCATCTGCTGATCAGTGGCGGTAATTCTGTCAGCCAGTTCTCGACCTCGTCGACAACCGTGTACGCGGCCGACTCGGTGAACTCGATTCACTATCGCACGAGTCCACTCACGGTGACGATGATTTCCACGGACACGACCATCCTGTCCGTCGACTCCGTGCTGACGATGGCTGCCGGCCAGCAACGGGTGACGCCGACCATCAGGGGTCTCTCGCCAGGCACGGTGAAGATCATTGCGACGGCGCCCGGACATGTGCCCGACACGGCCACGTGGACGGTCCTGCCCGCGAAGCTCACCCTGTCGTGGAGCAACTTCTTCATCGGCGCGCACCAGCGGCGTCCGGCGCTCGATCAATACGTCCAGACTCCTGCCACACGCGGAGTGGTCGTGCCCGTGACGTTCACGCAGAAGCATCCGAATCTCGTGGGTATGTCGTCGTCCACGGTCAACATCCCGGCCAACTCCAACATCGTGTACTTCTCGTTCGCCGGCCTGGCGACCGGTCGAGACACCATCATTGCGAGCGCGCCTGGATATCTGCCGGACACCGCCTTCGTCACGGTCACGACGCCGATATTGAGACAGCAGAGCCTACCGACGACCGCGACGACGACATCGCCGCCAACGACGATGACCGTGTACGTAGCGGACTCCCTGAGCCAGATCCACCTGGCGGGCGACACCGTCGTCGTCCGAGCCGTATCCAGCGATACGAGCGTCATCCAGTTGACGCAGCCGTATTACAGCGTCCTCAAAGGCAGCAACCTCACGAATCCGGTGGTGATCTACGTCGGCGTCGGCACCGCCAACATCACATTCTCGGACACGATGGGCTTCTACAGGCCGGTGACGACGAATAACGTCACCGTCACGGGGCCGAGTCTGCAGCTTGTCTCGCAGACAGGCACGTACGCTCTGGGCATGCGGCAGCAGAGCACGCAGAACGAGTACCTGGTCTACCGGCCGAACAGCTCTCCAACGCCGCTGACGGTGAATCTCCTGAGCACCGATCCAAACGTGGCGACAGTACCGGCAAGCGTGACGATTCCCGCCAACGCGACACAGGTGGCATTCAGGGTCGTTGCACACGACACGCTTGGCACGATTCAACTCCAGGCGACGGCATCGGGATATGCATTGGGCACGGCGAGCATTCGCGTGACGCAACCGACATTCACGGTGAGCGTCGTGTCGACGATGAACACCACGGCGCCGGCGCAGGCGGTGACCGTGTATGCGAGGGACGCGCTGGGCTACACGCATGAAGTCGCGCAGGACGTCGCCGTCAGCCTGTCGTCGAGCGCACCCGGTGTCGTCTCCATCGACTCGTCGATCGTGACGATACCCGCGGGCCAGAACTATTCGCAGGGGGCCAAGATGCGGCCGGGCGCTGTCGGGACCGCGGTGATCACGGCATTCGATGCGCGGCCGCAGACCGTGTTCTACAGGTACCTGAGCGGTACGGCGAACGTGAACGTGACCACGCCACTGTCGTTCCTGAACTTCACCAACATGACGTTGGGTGTTGGGCAATACGACCCTAATGCGAGTATCAGCCTCAGCGATATAGCGACCTCGCCGACGACGGTGTTGTTCGGTCACGCCGCGTCGCCGCACACGAATACGGTGTCGAGCCTCGTCGTGGCCACCGGCCAGTACACCGGCACCTTCAGGGTCACGGGCACGTCGATTGGGAGCGACACGATCACGGCATCGCCAACGGGCCACGTGCCGGACCTTGGCGAGGTGAAAGTCACGCTGGGGCGCATCGATCCCATCTCGGGGTGGCCGTCGACACTTCGCGCCGGTGACTCCGTGCGGGTCACGCTGTTTACACGTGATGCCAATACGAGCCCTCGGCTCGTCGTCGCGGCGACGACGTTCACCCTGGCGCCGAACGCGAACATCCAGTTCGTCTCAGGCGGGCAGGGGAGTGTCCCCATCACGTCCGTGACCGTGCCCGCCGACGCGAGCAGCGTGGCGTTCTACATCAAGGGCGTCGCGGCCGGCAGCGGCGGCGCGACCATCACGTCCACGAACTACGTGACATACACGAATACATTGACGGTGACTCCATGAGGACTACAGTCGAGCGCCTGGCTGGTATGACGGCCGGAGCACTGGTGGCGCTCACGTTCGCCACCGCAGCGACGCGCGCGCAGAGCGCGGCACCTCAATCGCGCGCGGCGAAGCGCGATTCGATTGTCGTCGAGTTGCCGGGAGGTCGTACGCCACCGCCACCGCGACCGGCAGCTTCGGTGCTGCCGTCGCGGCTGCAGCGGCCGACGCCGCCCGTCAATCTGCCGGTGACGCCGTTGACCGCGCCCATCGACACGCAGCGGGCAGTGGCCGCGTCGGTCGCGGCTGTCACACCGGTGCTTCCGGCATCTCCGCAGCCCGCACCATCGGCTCCGCGGGCAGCGAACCGCGCGGTGAATCCCGCGACGCGGATCGTGAGCGCGGTGCCTCCGGCGGGATCGACGGGGCAGTGCAAGGATGGGACGTACGTGAGTGCCGCAGCGACGGAGCAAGCGTGCGCGAGCCATGAGGGGCTGGCGAGCTCGTTTGCCGCACCGTCCCAGGCGTCGCGGCGGCCGTAGCGACCTCGTTCTCGCGCGGGTATATTCCGGGTCTCGCTGGTTCAAGCTGGCGTTGCGGGCGTAATTCAGTTGGTAGAATGCCAGCTTCCCAAGCTGGACGTCGCCGGTTCGAGTCCGGTCGCCCGCTCCTTTGGAAGTCATTGTCGAATCGTTGCTTGCGCGGCCCGGGTTCCCATCGTGGACCCGGGCTTTTGCGTTGGGGTCCACCGTTCAGGCCCGAGGAGCGGTGAAGTGCACCCGAGCGCGAGGATCCACCTGCAAGCCTGTGCCGTCGGTCGTGCGGGGCCTTGAGGATTGACGCGTGTAACGCTACACATTACACTATGAAAGTCAAAAGCTTCGAGCACAAGGGGCTCAAACGCTTGTACGAGAAGGGCCAGGTACAGGGGGTTCCGTCTGACAGCCGCGCGAAACTGAGGAATATGCTGGGCTTCCTCGACGCGATGTCCGATCCTCAGGAGTTGAAGACTCCGGCCCTCATGTGGAAGGCGCATGAACTCAAGGGCGACCGGAAGGGTATCTGGGCGTTGTCCGTGACAGCCAATTTGCGGCTCACGTTTCGGCTCGATGATCAGGGCCAACTGTGCGACCTGAACCTCGAAGACTATCACTGAGAAAGGAGCATCTTCCATGGCGATGCATAGCCCACCCCACCCGGGATCGTTCATCCGAGTTGAGATCCTCATTGCGAATGGCCTGAGCGTGACTGCCGCGGCCGACCTGCTCGGCGTGAGCCGTCCGGCTCTGTCGAACCTTGTGAATTGCCGCGCGGACCTCTCCCCGGAGATGGCGCTCCGGATCGAGAAGGCCTTCGGTGTTCGCATGGACACGATGATGGAGATGCAGCTCAGGTATGACCTGGCAGCGATGCGCCGGAGAGCGTCCACGATTCGGGTAAGGCGCTTTCAGCCTGTGGCGGCCTGAGCGAGGTCGCAGCGCATCCTCACCGCCGAGCACCTCGCGCGGCCACAGTCGCTCGCCGTACGGCGACGCGAGCCTCACGTTCGCCAGGGCACACCTCCCGGGATGCGCGCCACGTTTCTCGTACTGAGGCCGGGGTCCACCGAGGGTCCACGAAGTCCGTTTTCCAGACCGGATCGACCGTTCTGTAGTGGTGTTGTCTGCGCGTCGTCCGGGCGAGTACCGTGGTGGAGCGATGTCTGAATCCGTAGACCGGTCACCTTCCCAAGCTGGACGTCGCCGGTTCGAGTCCGGTCGCCCGCTCTATGTCGTTGTACAAAAAGCACTTACGAAAATCGGCTGCCGTCTCGGCAGCCGATTTTGCGTATCCCAACGGTCCCCACAACGGTCCCCATTGTATCGAGCGTGGGGACCGTTGGTATGTAGAACCAACTGCCATCATTCTAACTCGTTGCGATTGGCCAGTATGCCCCTGAGCCGTTCGGACGTCGAAATCTGACATTGTCGCTAGAACGCCAGCCTCATTGGCTGGGCGTCGCGAGCAGAAATCTCGCCTTGGAAACGTCGGCGAGCTTATGCTCGCCCGCTTGTATTGCGATGTTGGTGTGCTCGGCGTGGTGAGCCGGCCACATGCCGTCGGCAACCGCTGCGATATGTCACTCCATCATACAGTTGGGTCACCTGCTAGCCGCGCTAACGCGCGTCGAACTGCCCGGTGACTTGCATCGTTTTCGTGCTATCGCCGTCGCGCTTAGTGAACTTCGCCCAGAATTTCCCCGTCAGGCTCCCCTTTTTCTCATCCTTCTCGATACGCAGTTCGCCATCCACGCCCTGCCAAACGATTGAACGGTGGTCCGTCCGGCCTGCGAGTATGACTTCAAAGCGTTGGTCCTGTGCCGCGCCTGCGGCCTTGTCGTTGTTCAGGCTGAACGCCCCTGCTCCAGGCTTCTGATCTCGTATGAACTGGAGCCACATGCCGCGATTTGGTACTGAGTCGAACAGCTCCGTTGTCACAGGAAGCACGATGTTGTAGTAGTGCCCTGCGCCAGAGAGCGGGTGGGTGTACTCCGCCGTGGCGATTCCAGAGAACGTTCCCACGAGGTCACCCGTCGCAGTAAAGGCATACGGTCCGCTGAGCGAGTCCTTATCGCTAGAGCATCCGAACATCGACACCACGGTTAAGAGATTAAGGCCAAGCGCTCTAAGCGCTTTGCCTGCAGATGACAGAAATCCTGTGTTGGGCAGCATTTTAGACCGACGCGCGAAAGAGACTAGGGCCTTGAAATCCGCAGAACGGATGTTTATATTGCCGTCTCGCTAGGGCGCCGTCGCTCTCGCGACACCGTTGCCCTCTTCCCGTCAACGGTCTTCCCCCAATAAGCACCCAACTGTGCGTCGCGGACCGATGGTCTCGCGCCTTTGGGGGGTCGCAATATCACATAGGTAGTCATGTATTACAGTAAGAGAAGCGCCTCCCTCGCGATAGCTGCGGCTATTGCGTCGGGAATCGTTCTGCTCGCGTGCCGGGACCTCACCGAACCTCGCGCGGTCGCGACGACCGCGGTCAGGGACGGGATTCCTGCCGCCGGCCCAATCGTCATTTCGACGACGAGCCTGAATGGTTGGGCACTTTACAATGACCAGTCAAGCGTGCCTTGCACGGACCCGACCGTGTGTTCCCTCGTCGATGGTCCCGTCGGAACTCCGATAGGTAGCGGCAGTGCGGAACTGGCTGCGCCGACCTCCGCGGACGGAAATGCGCTCATTCTGCAGAGTTACCGAGGAGTTCGGTTCGATCACATCACGCAACTTCACTATTCCACCTACCGGCAGTCCGCCGACAACGGAGACAATCTCGGCATCGCGCTCCAGTTCACGGTGGACTACGATCTCGCCGATCACTTCGACGGCTATCAAGGGCGTCTCGTCTTCGAGCCATATCAGGGCAACAGCGGCAACGTCCTCCAAGGTGTCTGGCAGAATTGGGACGCAATGGCCGGTAAGTGGTGGGGTACGAGAGCCACTGTTTCCAAGGCTGGTTTACAGGTCCCCAATCCGTGCGTGCAGGCAACGCCGTGCACGTGGAGCAACCTTCTCGCAGTATTTCCGGACCTCGGTGTACATGCCACCTATGGCGCCGTCGTTCTCAAGGCAGGATCGGGCTGGACTGGTTTCCGCGGAAACGTGGATGGCCTCGCCATCGGCGTCGATGGACAGACGACGACTTTCGATTTCGAGCGAGTCGCTTCGTCGGTCCTGTTCCCCCTCACTGTCCTCGCATCGCCAGAGCTGACGGGAAACTCGCTGCCTGAAGACAGCCTATACGCCGCGGGTGCGACCGTTTCGTATGTATTTCATGGACCGAACGACGGACGTGCGTTGCGGGTTTATCTCGATAGCATCGTTGTTCCCAATTCTGGCAGTATCGTAATGAACGGTGAGCATGCGATCGTCGCCTTTCTCGAGGACACCACACCGCTTACGGGCCGTGATCTCTCGCTCTACACGACACTACGGTCACTTGTCACCGCGCCGGATCCCGTGTCGGCATTTCAGGCGTCGCTGGATTCAATGGCCAGCTTCCGAATGCAGAATGTCGAGCAGGACGAGCGGCCTTCTCTCGACGAGCGGATCGATGTGATCCAGGAGCGTGCGTTCGACTGGGTTCGCGATTCTGCGGACCTTGTCCGTATCGATCACGCCTTGGGTGGCCATGTGTTTCACGTAACGTTGCCAACCTTTTCGGACGAGATCCGGATTCCGCTCGGGTCGGGGCAAACCCGGAACCGGATACCGAGCCGGAGTACGTCAAGCGCGGAGCCGCCAAGAGCGCCAACCGCTGACGCGACCACTGTGCTTTACGTCAATGGCGTAGGGAACACGCCGGCTCAGGCGATCGCGACGCTGACAAAGCTCGAGACTTCGCTGCGACGCCGGCGGCCGTTCGTGAGTCCAGCGGACGTCACAATCGACTACGTGTACAATGAGTCGATCGCGAGCTATACCTCTCCCAGTATCAGCCAAACCGCGAAGTGTATTCGTGCCGTTCGTCCAACGAACGAGACGTACAAGTCTCTTGTGAAGTGGTCGGCGTGCCTCCACTTGCCTTTTCGGAAGGCGCTGCTGATCGCTGACTTCTGGGAGGCGTTTCAGCAGCTCCATCAACTGAACAACATGGGCCAAGTTCTCAATGACCCGGACGTACAGATTCTCGCAGGAGAAATCCGATATCACCAGACCGCAGGCAAGAACGTTGTGGTCGTCCCGCATTCTCAGGGAAATCTTATCACCAACGGTGCCCTGAACTACTTGGCGAGCAGTGGCTCGCTCAAACTGCTCGGCCGGCCAGGATGTCTCGCCGTCGCTCCGTTGGCGTCGATGATCAACAACTACAGCCCAGTTGGCTCGCAATACATCAAGCCAGTCCTGTTGGCAGGCGATGCCATTCTCAACGTGCCCGGTGGGTCGTTCTTCCCGGTGACGGCCAACAACCTGAACGACAGCCTTACGCAAGAACGAGCACAGATGCCCCTAGGCCCGAAAAGGTTGTGGCGAGCGCTCACGGATGCGGGTAAAATCCATTCCATGGACTCGTATCTCCATGAAGAGGGCGGCAAGAATTTGGTAGTGAGCGCCATCACGGAGGCGTACCGCGCATGCGCCATAGCGTCGGTGGACGTACAGCCGCAAACGCCCTTTGATTCGCTCCTTGTCGGAACGTCTGTTGGGTTCACGCAGACAGCACTCAATGGAGCGGGTGACACGTCAACGAAGGCTCCCCTGTGGTTCACCTATGGAGAAGGCGTCAGTGCGTCGTCCACTGGAGTCGCCACCGCGATCAGCCCCGTGTACTCCGGTGCCATTGTCGCACGAATTGGCGCGACGGAAGGGATGTACTTCGTTCCCACCTGGGGCCCCGGGCCGATCGTCCAATCCGCGTCATGCACGAAGGGCGCAGTCACTGAATACTATGCTACGAGGACTACTCGCTACAACTTTGTCGGTTCGGCCAGCGTGGCAGGCGGACCAACTAACAGAATCACAGCATATCGTTTTGAGTTGCAAATGAGGCGATCCAACTCCGCGGACATCTGGGCACCAGCCGTTGGGGGAACACTCACTCAAAACGGAAATGCGGCAACCGCTTACGTTGACGTCACGCTCACCCTTCCATACGAAGGAGGTGAGCCTCTGGGAGGGCAATGGCAACCGAATGGCCACTGCCGTGTGGTTGTATACGACGTCTACCAGAGGCCGTCACTCCCATACACTATGGCTTTCTAAGGGAACTCGACATCGCTGATGCGGTAGAGCGCTTGCCTAGCAGGTTGCTGAAAAAGTCATGAAATCCTAACCGTCGTGCGTGAAGCGTGATGTATGATGGTGTGACTCTTAGCGCGAGCGTATGTGATGTGTGGTTCGGATATCCCGCAGACGGTGCTGTTCAGCTATGTCTCGATCGAGGATCGGATTCCGGACGACCACCCGCTCCGCACCATCCAGGCGCTGGTGAATCCGATTCTCGCGACGCTCTCGCCGCGGTTCCAGACGATGTATTCGACGATGGGGCGCCCGTCCATCCCGCCAGAGCGCCTGCTGCGGGCGTTGTTGCTCCAGATTCTCTTTACGATTCGGAGTGAGCGCCAGTTGATGGAGCAGCTCAACTACAACCTGCTGTTCCGCTGGTTCGTCGGACTGAACCCGGATGATGCCGTGTGGGTGCCCACGGTGTTCACCAAGAATCGCGACCGGTTGCTTGAGGGGAACATCGCCGAGGCGTTTCTGCAGGAAGTGCTGAAGGCGGCCGAACAGCGGGGCCTGTTGTCGCACGAGCACTTTACCGTCGATGGCACGCTGCTCGAGGCGTGGGCGAGCCAGAAGAGCTTTCGACCGAAAGATGATCCCACGCCGCCCCCGTCGGATGGCGACCGAAAGAATCCTACGGTGAACTTTCATGGGGAAAAGCGCTCGAATGCCACCCACGAATCGGTCACCGATCCAGATGCCCGCCTGGCGCGGAAGAGTAACGGAACGGCGGCCGTGATCGCGCACTTGGGGAGTGTGGTCATGGACAACCGGCATGGCCTGATCGTCGCGACCGATGTGCGAGCCCCCAGCTACGAGGCCGAGCGCGACGCGGCCGTCGAGATGCTCGCGACGATGGAGCCGACCACGCGCCGGCGCACCGTCGGCGCGGACAAGGGCTATGACACGCCCGACTTTGTCGCGGGCGCCCGCGCCTGTCACACCACGCCGCACGTCGCGCAGAACATCCATGCGAAGAAACCGCGCAGTGCCGTCGATGGCCGGACCACGCGTCACGACGGCTACGATGTCAGTCAGGTCAAGCGGAAACTGGTCGAAGAAGGCTTCGGGTGGGGGAAGACGATCGGCGGATTGCGCAAACTGCATCACCGGGGTCGCGAGAAGGTGAGCTGGATCTTTACCTTCACCAACGCGGCGTACGACCTGGTGCGGATGCGCGCGCTCATCCGCGCGGGCGTATGCCCCTAACCCGCGCCTCGCGGCACCGCGGGCCGCCGAAAAGGTCGGCACCGCGGCGACACGCCCCGAGCATGGGGCACACACGCCGATCAATTCACGATTGTCCGGCATCAGCACAATGGGTTTCGTCGTCACGAAGCGAGGAAATCCTCGAAATGCTCAGTTTTTCCGCATCCTGCTAGAATCTTCCGGAGGGGCCTCGAACAGGTGTTCGAGGCCTCCTCTTGCGTGAAAGGCCCTCTCATCGCGATGTGACGCGGGTCTTAGTTCGACCGCGACGTCTGTTTCAGCGGACTGCCACACAACGTACTCGGCACCCTGATTGCGCCACGGTTCGCGGTCTCGGACGGAAGTGACGCTTGCCTCGTGTCGATTCAGCCGGCGCCGAATACCGCAGCCGCCACGCGCGTGAAGGTCGTATCCTTGCGCGCGTGGTCATCGAAGTCGCGGCGAGCGCGCGTAATCCCATCGTGTCGCTGGCGATCGCACACGCGGAGCGCCCAGGGGCGAGTGGGCGAATGCCCCGTCTGTCCAAGCGGAGCTCGTGGCCGCGGTGCGCGAGAAGGTGGCGCAGGAAGCCGCCGCAGGACGCTTCGCAGGGGCGATCGCGATCACGCAGAGCGGACGCACGATGTTCAAAGGTGCGTACGGCTTCGCCGATCGTGCGCCGGACGAGAAGCGCCGCGAGACTCGCGCCCGGCTGATGCTGGCCGCGACGCGACTGTTCCGCGACCAGGGGTTCGAGCAGACCACCGTGGACGAGGTCGCGGCGGCGGCAGGGGTCTCGCGGCGTACGTTCTTCCTTCACTTCGCCACGAAGGAGGAGGACGCTGTCCTTTCGCAGCACGATGACTTCGAGCGCGTGCTGGCAGCCGCGGTGCGGGCGGCCCCGCCCGGCAAGACTGTCCTGGAGCTCGCCGAACACGCGGTGCGCGTTACCTTGGAGCAGTTCGACCCAGAGGATGCTCGCATGAACGAGCAGCTCATGCGGGCCACCCCGGTGCTTCGTGCCCGCTCCCAGGGCAAGCAAGAATGGCTGGAGCGGACCATCGCCACGGCACTCGACGAGCGGCACGGCGCGTTGTCCGGCGACCTCGGCCGGCGCGTCGACGCGCTGCTAATCGCCGCGGTGCTCCGCGTGGCCCTCGAAGGGTGGGTCGCGGCGGCGACGGTCGGCGTCATGACGGCGGAGCACGTGCGCCGCGTAGTGGCGACGTTTGAACGCAGCCTGCCCGTCCCCCAAGACATCAGGGAGACTGGTCCGTCGAGCCCGCAGGGCGACCTCTGAATCGCGCATTGTGGTGCTGGGTCCACCGGGGGTCCACCAAGTCCGTTTTTCAATCCGGATTGACCGTTCCGGAGTGGGGTTGCCTGCGCGTCGTGCGGGCGAGTACCGGGGTAGAGCGAGGTTTGAACCCGTAGACCGGTCACCTTCCCAAGCTGGACGTCGCCGGTTCGAGTCCGGTCGCCCGCTCCTTTGCAACTGAAGTCTCTGCCGGAGAATACGAGATCGCCGGGCCCATCATGTGCCCCGGCGATTTTTTCGTGTCGCACAGTGGGGGCACATATTCGTTGCGGATTCTCTGCCGTGGACCCGACCAGCAGGGACGTCGCGCCGGTCGAGCGACGTGGCAACTCATAGGTTCGACCGGGTCATGCGATGCTCCGCTCACCCGCGGCGTCAGAGCGCATTGCCTCAGCGTCGCGTCGTGGCGGCTGGCCGAAGAGGCGCGAGTACTCCCGACTGAGCTGCGAGGCACTCGCGTACCCGACCTGGTAGGCAACCGTCTCGGCGCTGGTTCCGCTCGACAGCAGCAGGCGGCGAGCTTCCTGTAGACGCAGCCGCTTCTGGTACTGGATCGGGCTGACGCCGGCAACGGCACCGAAGTGGGCGTGCAGCGCCGATGGGCTCATGCTCACGCGTTTCGCCAGGTCATCCACCCGCAGCGGCTCCGCGTAGTGGTCCCCGATCCAGGCGATCCCCCCGGCTCCCCACCTCGGGCGAGACCACGATAACCCGTCCTCGGAGCTCGCATCTCGGGCGCACGGCCGCGAACAGGGGTGCGGAGCATGGTGTCACCACATGGCCTCGACCGGTCCGTTTCACGTCGCTCTGCGTCAGCCGGAGCCGTCCGGCTCGATACCGACGCATGCGCAGGCTGCCAAGGCATCCAATCGTTCTGCGTCTCCGTCATAGTACGGATTTCCGTGATCATGCCTCTTACAGCACGATAATTCGCGCTGGGGCTTGCGTTGTACGGGCGGCTGGCGAATACTATTGCATGAAAAAAGGCATTAGCACGGCTTTATTGCACAAAAATCTTTAAATCAGACGTGGACGGGGCAACTAATGCCGAAAAAGTCCGTGGTAAGCGCAGGATGGCCGGAACTGTTCCGAAGCGACTCGTCGATGAGCGACGCCGTCGGCCGGGCGGTAGAGCAGGGGCGGCTTCGCCCCCTTAAGCTAGGCCTCTATACCAGCAGCTTGGAAGAGCCCGACGAAGCGCTCATTGCACGTCACCGTTGGCGTGTCGTCGGGCTGCTCGCTCCCGGGGCGATCATCAGCTTTCGCACGGGGCTGAACTTGGCACCGGAGCCGGACGGCACCGTCTTCCTTATCGGACGGGCCAGATATGAGCGCGACCTTCCAGGACTGCGGATCCGGGTGTCGAAGGGGCCCGGACCGACGCCGGGGGACTACGACATGCTTCCGGGGCTCAAGATCGCGTCCCGCCCCCGCGCGTTGCTCGAGGCGCTCAAGCCGTCGCGCAAGCGCATGGGCGTCGCGCGCGGAGTGCGCGCCGAGGAGATTGAACGCATTCTCGAGAGCGCGTTTCAATCGGGCGGTGAACGGGCGGTCAACCGCTTCCGCGACGAGGCGCGCGCACTGACGCCTGCCCTGGATGCCGACAGGGAATTCGCAGTGATCGACAGGGTCGCAAGCGCGCTGCTAGGTTCGCGCCATGGACGGGTCAGCGCCCCCAGCGCAGTCGCTCGGCTGGCCGGGAAGGCGTACGACGTGGACCGGGAGTCGCTGTTTCAATCGCTGTTCGCAGCGCTGCGAGCCTACGAGCCTGCCGAGTACGCGGCGCCGGACGAGGGGGCCAGTTTCGCGACGTCGGCCTTCTTCGACGCCTACTTCTCGAACTTCATCGAGGGCACTGAGTTCGAAGTCGAGGAGGCCCGCGCCATCGTGTTCGACGGCGTGATCCCAGCCGCGCGCCCGGCCGACGCCCACGACGTTCTGGGCACATACACGGTGGTGGGTAGTCCTGTCGCAATGTCCCAAGGGGTCGACAGCCTTGCCAACTTCGACTCCTTCGTCGAGCAGCTCCGGCACACGCATTCAATCATCCTCGCCCAGCGAAGCGAGAAGCGGCCCGGGGCGTTCAAGACGACGCGAAACCGGGCTGGCGACTCTCAATTCGTGGATCCCCAGCACCTCCAGGGAACCCTCGCGTTGGGGCTCGACCTGGTTCGCGCCCTACCAAACGCATTCCAACGCGCCGTCGCCCTCATGTTCGTCATCAGCGAGGTGCATCCATTCGACGATGGCAACGGGCGCGTCGCTCGCGCCTTCATGAACGCCGAGCTGCTTTCGAAGCAACAGACGCGCATCATCATCCCGACCGTCTATCGGGATGATTACCTGCAGGGGCTTCGCAACCTCACACGACAGAGCCATCCGGACACGTTGATCGCGGTTCTGGCGTACGCTCAGCGCTGGACGGCGGCAATCGACTGGCGCGAGTTCACGCGGGCGGAGGAGCAGCTTGCTGCATGCCATGCCTTCGAGAGGCCGCGGAGCGACGTGAAGCTCGTGATGCCGTCCTCGCGGACGGCGTGAGCGGTCCCACGGTTTCGGGAGGCTGGACACGAGCGCTGGATACGAGCGAGACTCAGCACATTCGGTCCACCGTGCCGTGCGTTTGCTCAAGTTACGCCGACGAGACGGGCACTGTCAGCGGCGCTATGGCCTTCACCTCCTGGCGGCGAATGTGACGCGCCAGTCGACCCAGTTCACTTCTGGAACACCGGTGGACAACAACGTCATTGATCAAGACCCTCTCTGCCAATATGAGTGAGACACCGATCCTCCCGGAGTTTAGGGTACGAGGGTGATCGAGGATGTGCCGTTGTCTCTTGCTCCCACGCTGCTGCAATCTCATGATACCGGGGTGTCACCGACCCGGACCCGCCGCCGCTTCACCACGGCGTACAAACTGACGATCCTGGAGTCCGCCGCGCAGTGCACCAAGGCCGGCGAGCTCGGCGCCCTCCTCCGGCGCGAAGGCCTGTACTCGTCGCACCTCGCCGCCTGGCGCGCCGCGGCGCAGCGCGGCGAGCTGGCCGCCCCAGCGCGACGACGCGGGCCCACACCGACGCCTGCCGATCCGCACGTGAAACAGATCGCCGCGCTCGAGCGACAACTCGCGCGCGCGAACGCGCGGGCCGAGCGCCTGGAGCACATCGTCGCGCTTCAAAAAAAAGTGTCGGAGTTGTTGGGCCTCGTACTCCCGACGAACGGCGAGCCGACCGAGCCCTCGTGATGGAGACGATCACCACGCACGGCGCCCGATGTGGCGTCGGCGCCCTCTGCGCCGCGCTCGCGCTGCCGGCCGCGACCTATTATCGCGCCCGATCCCGGCACGCCGCGGCGGGCGAGGCGCTGGTCGTCGCACCCCGCGCGGCGCCGGCGCGCGCGTTGCCGCCGGCAGCGCGTCAGCAGGTGCTCGACGTGCTCCACGCGCCGCGCTTCATCGACTTGGCGCCTGCGCAAGTGTATGCGACGCTGCTCGACGAAGGGATCTACCACTGCTCGGAGCGCACGATGTATCGCGTGCTCGCCGCGCAGGCAGAAGTGCGGGAGCGGCGGGCGCAGCGGCGCCATCCCCACTACACCGCACCCGAATTGCTGGCGACCGCCCCGAATCAGTTATGGAGTTGGGATATCACGAAGCTCAAAGGCCCGACGACGTGGTCGTGGTACCATCTCTATGTCATCCTCGACGTCTTTAGTCGCTACGTCGTCGGGTGGATGATCGCGCCGCGCGAATCCGCAGCGCTCGCCGAACGCCTCATTACTGCCAGCTGCACGCGGCAGGGCATTCGCCGAGACCAACTTACGCTGCATGCGGATCGTGGGTCGTCGATGACCTCGAAACCCGTCGCGTTACTCCTCGCGGATCTCGGCGTGACGAAGACGCATTCCCGCCCACACGTCTCCAACGACAATCCGTATTCGGAGGCGCAGTTCAAAACGCTCAAATACCGCCCGGACTTTCCGGAGCGCTTCGGGTCTATCGAACACGCGCGGGCACATGGAACCGACTTCTTCCCGTGGTACAACACCGAGCATCGGCATTCCGGCCTCGGCCTGCACACGCCGCATGACGTGCACTTCGGTCTCGCCGAGGCAAAACGTGCGGCCCGGGCGGTCGTACTTGCCGCCGCCTACGTCGCGACGCCGGAGCGCTTCGTCAACCGCCCGCCCACACCGGCGCTGCTGCCGACCGCGGCGTGGATCAACCCACCCAAACTCCTCGCGTCCGGGGACGTCGCTCCGTAAACCCAAGCAACCCGGCGTCTCAAACTCGTTGACAGGTTCCGAGACGGCGAGCGACCACATCTCGTATTGTGTCGAAGACCATCAGGACGTCCCGTGCCAGGCCACTCAAAACGGAATCGACCGTTTCGCTTCTGCGCACTACGACGTCAAGAATGCTCTCGATTTGCGCAACGAGCGTGTTGTAGTCCGGATACTCGATCTCGCGATTGAAACCGACACCGAAATCCAGGCCATTGGCCAGCGAGACCGCCATCGCGCCAGTGCCGGCGAACCGCCCATATCGCCCAGTGACTTGGCGCGGCCCAATGTCCCAGACCGCGTGCGTACCGAGGAAGCGGGCGATCGTGGCGGTCGACATGATCAGACCGCCGTCACCGACGTCTTCTTCAAGTGCGAACGTTCCGCCATGCGCATCGGGAGCGGTCGCACCGTCCGCCATATCCACATGCGACGGACTGATGCCCGACGCATCATACGTCGCGACTTCATCCGCGCGGCGCAAGCCTGCCGCAGTCGCACCGACATGGACATCAACAATACCGAGCGGCGTCAGAACTGCCCGACGCAGATAGTCGATGTAGCTGAGGTTCGACGCCTTCTCCACAATCGCGGTCAGTACTGTAAAGGCGGGATTGGAATAGTTGTCGATCGTACCGGGACGCGACACAAGCGGTGTGCCGAAGATGTATTGCAACACTTGAGCACGTGTCGGTCGCGATGTCGTCCCGAACAGCTTGGCGATACTGCGAATGTCGACCTCGACATCCTCCTGCAGACCACTCACGCGGATTGCGAGATCCTTGACCGTGATGCTGTTGATATCACGATCCGCGGGAATCAACGGCAGTTGGAACACGCCAAGATACGGAAATGCCAGCGTTTCAAAACGTAATGCACCGGTCGCCACGAGCTGGTCGATCGCCGCGCAGGTGAACATCTTCGACACACTGGCGACGCGGAAGAGCGTTTCAGGTCGCGTGATCGGATAGTCGGCCATGGCCCAGGTATAGGCGCGCGTGCCGACGATCGTGCCACGCTTCGCAATTGCGACGCTCGAAGCGCGGATATCGTGGTCGAACATGAATCGCTTGATGGCGCGATCGATCGCGAGCGCGCCGGGAAACATGTTGCCGGTGACAGTCCAGCGTCGGATCATCAGAGACTCGACGCAGGCGTTCAGCTCATCGCGAGTCGCCGCGATTTGCCTGATCACGCCGTTCAGGTTTGACGGGGGCTTCGGCGGGTGTCGTTCGCCGGGCACCGGTTGACTGTCCTTGAGCTGCGCTTCCAGCGCGCGCAGCCTGACACGGAGAGGGTCGCAGGCGTCGGCCATTGTGTTCGCCCTCTGAAAACAGGAAGCTGCGACGCAGGCCGACTCGGAGACGTGAAGTCGCTGCGCCGGGTGATCGGATCACCGCATCAGCTCGCGGGTCCTATGACGGCGTGCGAGCACGAGAAGTATGTCGCGTGCTGGCGCCCACCGCGAGCACTGTTGCCACCGGCGGCGGGAAACCCTCGCCGCGACCAGCAGGATTCGACCCATCAGCTCACGATGTGACAGCTATGTCGACCGCTCTAGTTGACATCCGACCAGGGCCGCCATCGTTGACTTCGGGTGAACCGCTCGCGAGCGGGTGGGGCATCAGTTTGCGGCCGCGCGGCGGCGCGGAGCTGGTAGCGGGTGAGCGAGCTCCACTCGGGCGGGCAGTGGGTACGAACTACTTCGAGACAATGGGCACCTCGTTGCGCCGAGGGCGGCTGTTCACCGCGCCCGACCACGCACCGACTGCCCACGTCGCGATCGTCGACGAGGCGACGGCCACGCACTACTGGCCGATCGGCGATGCACTCAACCAGTGCGCGTATCTCGGCAGCGATGAGATGTGCACCCAGATCGTCGGCGTTGTCGCGAATACCGTACTGTGGCAAATCACCGGCGACAGGGGATTCACGGTCTACGTTCCGATCGAAGCATTTCCGGATCACGACGTCACCATGATGGAAGTGCGAACGAGCGGCGACCCCGCGGTGTCCATCGGCGCGGTACGTCACGCCGTCTCTTCCGCTGCGACGGACTTGCCATGGGTTGACATTCAGCCCTTGCGCCAACGACTCGCCCCGCAGCTCAAGCCGTGGCGCTTGGGCGCGTCGATGTTCACGGCCTTCGGCGTGCTGGCGCTCTGCCTCGCAGCGGTGGGCCTATATGGGATACTTTCCTTTATAGTGGCACAGCGTACGCACGAGATCGGCGTGCGAAAGGCGCTCGGAGCACAAAGCGGAAGCGTTGTGCGCATGGTGCTCCGCGGCGCGCTCGGGATGAGCGTCGCCGGCATCGTGCCTGGTGTCGTGATTGCGCTTGGCGCGGGACGTCTCATTGCGGATCAACTGTACGGTGTATCACCCCGCGATCCATTGGTTATCGCGCTGTGCGCCAGCGCGCTCGTCGTGGTAACCATCGTTGCCTGCCTGGCGCCTGCGCTACGTGCGACCAGGGTCGATCCCTTGGTGGCGCTGCGAGCAGAGTAGGGCTGGCGCGTCGACCGACGTGCTACCGCGCCGCGGCCGGTGTGTCCGCCGGATTCACGTACGTCATGACAAACGGGCCCATGGCGTGAACCTGCACCACGGTCGCACCCTGTGCCGCGGCGAAGTGCGCACTATTTGCTGGCGCAGTCACGAAGCCGCCCGCGCCCAATGTCGCTGTCGTCGCGAGATCGAATGTCGTTCCCATGCCCACGCGGAACGTTCCGCTGACGACCGTGACATTTTCGTCCGTCGGGTGGGTGTGCGGTGGGATCTTGTAGCCATCCGGAAGACGAAGGCGGACCGTGAACAGTGCGTTGCTTCCGGGGTTGCCCTGCAACACGGCCATCTGCGCACCGGGAGGAAAGATGGCGGGCGCCGGGCCCCAATTGAGCGCGGGGTCTTCAGCCACGGACGTCGTGACTGCATTCGAGCACGCCGTTGCGGCGGCAAGTAGTGCGACGGTGAGTGGTAAAACTGCTGTCTTGAGAAAACGCATTGCGAAAAGCTCCTTCAGTTGTGGACACCAGGACCATCAGCCTTGCGCCGATGGCCAACATGTCGCATGAGGGTACGTATGGTCGGAGTTCACGCCGTTATGGCTTGCCCGACTGCGACTGCATCATCTGCCGAGCTTCGCCCATCATCTGCCTGATGATCTGCGCGGCGGGGCGAATGTCCTTGATGAACTTCACGCCGTCGCCGGCGGGCATACCCATTTCCTCGAAGTCGCCGACGGTGTCCGGCGTCGGCACGATCGCGCTGAACTTCGGCATCTCGTATGGCTGCTTGAAGGTCAGGGGGAAAAGGATGCTCTTTCCGATGAAGGCCGGTGGCGGCGGTGGGACGGGAATCGTGTCCTCGCGGCCGCCGAATTCCTTCACGATGCGATTCTTCAGCACGCGATAGGGTCGGCCGGGATACTCCGGTCCGAACATCGTGGTGGTCAACGTGGAGTTGCCCTGGGCCTCCACGAGGCGGCGCTTGTAATCGACGTGGGCGTACGCCTCGGTTGATGCAACGAGTCGCGTGCCGACCCACACGCCATCGGCGCCGGCGAACAGCGCGTTGAACACACCTTCGCCATTCGCGATTCCACCGGCAGCCAATACGAGTACAGGGTGCACCGCCTTGATGATCCGGGGCAGCAGCGCGCGCTGTGGGGTCGTGCTCTTGTTGTGGCCCCCCGCTTCCGATCCCTGCGCAATGATACCGTCGATGCCGATGGACACCGCGTCGATGGCCTGCTTCACGGTGGCCGCCTGCATCCACACTTTCGCACCGGCCGCGTGCAGCTTCTCGACGAACGACTTCGGCGGAACATTCATGTGGAACACCACGAGCTTCACCTGTTCGGCGACGCAGACATCGATGTGCGCGTCCGTGGTGAGTGGCCCGAAGGCGGAATCGTCAATCATGAAGTCGATACCGAACGGCCTGGATGTAAGCGCCTTGATCTGCTGGATGAGCAGTTGCGTGCTGGGCGGCGGCTCGATGGCGTTGCCGAGCACGCCGAGTCCTCCGGCATTCGACACGGCGGCGACGAGCGCGGGCACGGCGATGAAGCCCATGCCGGCGCCGACGAACGGCACGTCGATGCCGTATTCGCGGGTGAGTCGGGTGCTGAGGCTGGGCTGGATGTTGCCATCGTTCTCACCGTCTTTCGAGAGATCCGCACGTACGTCCGGGAAAGCGATGCCGGCGAGGTGGTCGGGTCGGCATGCGGCCAACGCGAGTGCACCAACGGCCAGCGCGGCGGACCTGAGGAACTCTCTGCGCTCCGGTTGGCGTTCGGGGATGGCCGCGTCATCAGGTGGCGGCGTCTGGTCATGCATGAGTGAGGCTCCTGGAGTGATGCGTCGCGAGTCGACTCCTTGCAGAACGTGATGTAGGCCCGAAACCGGACACGAGACAAAACGTCGGGACACGCATTGTGCGTCCCGACGCTGCCAACAAGCACTATTCTCGTATGCGGTCCGTTTGCTCCGGCGGCGTGCCGACTCGAGGCGAATGCCGTTATCGAGGCGCGCGCGTGCGAGCATCGTCAAATGCCCGCTGGGCATCTTCGAGATTCGACGTCGCCGACTCCACGTGTCGCAGCGTCCGTTCGACATCGTCGCGCCGCGCTTCCAGTTGGGAGTGAGCGTGTTCCAGCGCGCGTTCGGCGGCGTCGCGTTGTGCCTTGGCGTCGCGAAGCGACGCGGCCGCGTGCTCCGACTGTTCGCGCATGTCGGCGAGCATCTTCTCAGCGCGACGCAACTCGGCACGCGCCAAGGCGTCGAGCTCGACGCGTGGGTCGGCATTCGCCGGCTCTATCGTGGCGACGGTCGCGGCGACCGGCGCTGCGCTTGATGGCGATGGGGTAGTTGCTGAAGAGGGTCTCGCCGTAAGCGCGATGAGCAGGTCCAGGCCTCCGGCCTGTGGCACGTCGACGAGCCGTCCAGCGCGAACGTCGGCAAATGCACTCGCCTCGCCGATGATGGCATGGACGGCGGCGGCGAGCGCGTGCGGCTCGATGGGGTGTCCCGCGCGGACCGCGACGCGTGCAGCGACAGCGGCCACGGCGCGGACGGCTTCCTTCACCATTGCGAGCGCGGTTCGGAAATCGGCGCCGGTTTGTGCTTCGCCAATTGCAGCGGCGAGACGTTCGATCGATGCAGGGTCCTCGCGGGCGACGCCGTCGAGTGCCCACGCCATTCGGCTCGGTTTGCGCAGCGCCTTCACGACCGTCGCCTCGTCCCGCCGTTTGTCCGTCCGCAGTTGCTTGGCGAGTGCGTCGCGCTGGCTGATGAAGTCCTCGAGTGGCGCTTGATACACCGCGAGTATTGCCGTCGCGAGATCGGTGTCGAGAGAAGGTTGCGTCACGACCGTGTCTCGGTGTTCCTGGGCTGAAGGCCTGCAGAAACGTTCATCGTGGATTCGTCATGGTAGTTTGGTCCTTGGTCGCAGGCAGCGGGACGTCGGAAGAACGGCTTCCTATTGTGCGTCACGTGCAGGGTCGTGAATGACTTCCGCGGGTCGAGCATCCACCCTGCCGGCTTTTGGCGGAACTTCCGAGAGTAGTCGAGTCAGAAACCGCTGACCTTCTCCAATGCGCTCGATCTCGAGCGCGATGGCGTCTACGCTCTGTTCGAGCGCCGGCAGCGCGGCGATGCTCTGCTCGAGGCGAGCGAGCCGCGTCTCCACGTCCGCGGGCAGCACCGCCGGCGATGCAGTGTTGGTCGAACGGAGCGCCGCCATGCGCTCGCGGTGGCGGGTCCATCCGGCTGCCAGCAGGACGACCGTCGCGATGACGGCCGCGAGAGGAACAGCAACGTCGGGATTCAGCACGAAGTCTCCTTACTCGCTGAAATCTTGCTTGGGCGGCAGTTGGGAATACACACAATGCCCTGGCGCGAAGTAGCCATGAACCTCCGCTGGGCAAATGAGTGACTGGATAGTCATTATAACTCACACCCGAATCCTGATTCCCGATGGCGAGACCAAAGAGCCTAATCTGTCCGATGGCGTGACCGAGGCCAGTCGGGATGCGGCGTACGCGTACGCGGCACCGGTTGTTGCGCACGTCGGCGAAGAGTTGGGCTTGGTGCTTTGGGGTCGCCGAACGTCTTGTCCTGAACGTCGGGTACGCGGAGACAGGGCCTGTACTGGGTGAGCATCCCGTATCTGCGCGGCTACGGCACCACGCGCTTCTCTCCCGCGATACCGTCCGCAACGGACAACAGCCCGCGCTCGCTGCAGACACCGTCGCACTCATGGACGCGCTCGGGATCGAGAAGGCGATCGTGGGCGGTGCGATGGGGGCGCACGCACGACCAACATCGTCGCTGCACCGTGGCCGAAGCGCTGCAAGGCTTTGGTCTCCATGAGTGGGTACCTGATCGGCAGCCAGGTCGCGGCATCGGGTACCGCGATCTCGTCATCTCGAGCGAACGACCAGAGGTCTTGACGCTGGCCGAGCGGATTCTCGTCCTGCGCGATGGTCGTCTCGTCGGCGAGCTGCCGAGAGCCGCGGCGACACAGGAGAGCTTGATGCGAATGATGGCGGGGCTGATTGCTCACAGTTGAGCTATCAGCCGGAGCATGAGCGTGAGCGTGAAGCTTCCAGCAATGAGCAATGCAGAGCTTGAGCTCGGGCACGGGCTCGAGCTCGAGCTTCGAGCTCTTTCTGCTCATTGCTGGAGGCTCACGCTCACGCTCAATGCCAGGGTTTCCGAGCACTCGGATCCCCAGCAGGAGGCGGCGCCAAGTCACTGGTCCTCGGCGAGTGAACCCGATCCACGGTACCGGATCTAGCGGCGCACACTGGGTGCGTCATATTCAAATCCCGCGTTGTCTCGCCGTGTCGAGTGGTCCGGCCTCGTGCGGCGCCCACCATTTCCGCCTTCACCATGAGGTGTGTCATGAGCCGCTCGGTCTCTCCCCGCCGTTCCTTCCTCGCACGCGTGGCCGCTGGAACGGCCGCGCTTGGCGCCGTGCCGGTGCTCGCGGCACTCGGCTGCGCGCCGGAATCCGCGCCGGCGTCGGCACCGTCCGGAGACGCCCTCGATACATGGTTCGGCGCGATGAAGGGGTCGTACAAGGTCGTGTACGACTGCGTGCAACCGGCCGGCGGTCCCGACGGAATCATGTTCGCGCGCAACTTCATGAAGTTCAGCCAGGACAAGCTCGGTACGAAGGACGCGGACATGAACGTGATCGTCTCGTTCCGTCACAACGCCACACCGTATGGATACAACGACGCGATGTGGGCGAAGTATCCGCAGCTCGCGTCCATGCTCAAGGTCGAGGATACGACGACGAGGAAGCCGGCAGCGCGCAACATCCCGCTGCACGACGACATTGAAGGGCAGGCTGGCGCAAACATTCCGGCCATCGTCGGGCGTGGCGCGCACATCACCGTGTGCGGAGCGGCGACGGAGTTCATCGCGCACATCCTTGCCGACAAGACCGGCGATGCGAAGGCGATCGAGGCGGAGCTCGCAGCCAACCTCGTGCCGAATGCGCGCATGGTGCCAGCGGGTGTCGTTGCCGTGCAACGCGCGCAGAAGGCCGGGTTCGCGTACACCTTCGCCGGATAGCTACCCAGCATGACCCTGACTTCGAACGAAACCATCGGCGTGTTCTCCGCTGCGTTCAGCGGACGCCTGTTGACGCTCGGCCAACCCGACTATGACACACTCCGTGCCCTCTGGAACGGAGCCATCGACCGCAAGCCGGCGGTAATCGCGTGTTGCACCACGGCGGAGCAGGTCGCCGACGCGATCCGATTCGCGCGCGAACGGTCTCGAGATCGCCGTCCGCGGTGGAGGGCACAACTATGCGGGCCACGGCGTGTGCGATGGCGGCGTGATGATTCATCTCGGCGCGATGAACGGCGTGGTCGTCGATGCTGCCGCACGGCGAGCGGTGTGCGGTGGGGGTGCAACATGGGCCGACCTCGATGCGGCGACTCAGCAGCATGGCCTCGCGACACCCGGCGGTTTTATCAGTCATACAGGAGTCGCTGGGCTGACGCTCGGCGGCGGTATCGGCTGGCTCACCAAGACGGCCGGTCTCTCGTGTGACAATCTCGTCGCCGCGGAAGTGGTGACGCCCGATTCGCGGGTGGTGCGCGCGTCGCAGGACGAAAACCCTGATCTGTTCTGGGCATTGCGCGGAGGAGGCGGTAACTTCGGCGTCGTCACCTCATTCGAGTTCGCGCTCCATTCCGTCGGACCGATGGTCAACCTGGGGCTGTTCTTTTTCGGTCTCGAGAACGGAGCGGAGGCGCTCCGCTTTGCGCGGGACTACATCAAGACGCTCCCAGAGCAGGCGACCGCATTCCTCGGCGTGGGGTTGAGCGCGCCGCCGGCGCCCTTTGTCCCAGAGGAACATCGCTTCAAGCCCGGGCATGCCCTCCTCGTCGTCGGCTTTGGTTCGCCCGCGGCCCACGCGTCGGTCGTCGCGCCGATTCGCGAGGCCGTCGTTCCGCTGTTCGAGCTCGTGACGCCGATTCCCTTCGTCGCGCTGCAGCGGTTGTTCAATGAGAGCGCGACGTGGGGGCTGCTCGGCTATGAGAAGGCGCTCTATCTCGACGAGTTGTCGGACGAGGCGATCGCTGTCATCAGCGAGCATGTACCGAAGAAGAGTTCACCGCTCTCGTTGTGCCCGACATTCGTCTTGGCGGGGGCATACGGTACGCCAAGCGACGCTGACACCGCGTTCGGTGGAAGCCGGTCTGCCGCCTACGTGTTCAACATCGAAGCTGCGGCGCCGAATCGCGAGCTCTACGAAGCCGATAGAGCATGGGTGCGGAGTTTCTGGGAGGCGATGCGACCACACGCAGCCGGGTCCGGTGGTTACGTGAACTTCATGGCGGAAGCGGACGAGGAGCGCGTGCGGTCGTCGTACGGCGCCGACAAGTATGAGCGGCTTGCCCGAGTCAAGTTCGAGTACGATCCAGACAACGTGTTTCACCTCAACGCGAACATCAAACCGGCGCGGACGTCGGCCTGATCGGAGCGGCTCGACGGAAGTGAGAGGGGCTGATCACCAACGGTGACCAGCCTCTTTGTCGTGTTCCGCCGAATGCATTCGGCGCGGAACATGGCTTGACAGGCATATAACCATTGTCGTATATACGGCGCATGGAATCTGCCTTCGGCATCATCGCGGAACCGAACCGTCGCGCCATCCTTGGCCTACTCGCCTCCTCGGAGCGATCCGTCAGCGAGATCGAGGACCGGCTTCGCATGTCGCAGCCGTCGGTCTCCAAGCACCTCAAGGTGCTGCGCAATGCCGGGTTGGTGGAGGCGCGAGTGGACGCGCAGCGGCGTGTCTACCGGATCAAGCCTGAACCGCTCATGGAAGTCGACGCCTGGCTCGAGACCTTTCGGCACTTCTGGTCCACGCACGTGGACGCGCTCGAGCGCCATCTCGATCGTATGGAAAAGAAGCCACCCAAGAAACCGAAGAAGCGATGACCACCCGTGAGAAGTACGCGCCAGGACCCGCCTTTGGTGCCGAGGTCCGAAAGGACGGAGACAAGTGGACGCTCGTGCTCGTGCGAGAGCTGCGTCATTCACCGACGAAAGTCTGGCGAGCGCTGACCGATCCGGAGCAGCTGCGCGAGTGGGCGCCGTTCGATGCCGATCGGAACCTCGGCTCCACCGGACCCGCGAAGCTCACGACGGTCGGCGCATCCGCGCTGCACATCAACGACGCGAGCGTCACGAAGGCCGAACCGCCGACGCTGCTCGAGTTCAGCTGGGGTGGAAATGACATGCGATGGGAACTGGCGCCCATGGCCAATGGCACGCGCCTCACGCTCTGGCACAACATCGGTCGCCGGTTCGTCGCGATGGGCGCGGCTGGATGGCACATCTCCCTCGACGTGCTCGACCGGCTACTCGATGGACACCCGATTGGCCGCATCGTCGGTAGCGACGCGATGAAGTTCGACGGCTGGAAGCGGTTGCATGCCGAGTACGTCAAGCAATTCGGGATCGAAGAGAAGAACTCACCCAACACAAGCTGACAGGAGACAGTCGTCGTGAAGATCAAGCTCATCAACATCCATGTGAATGATCAGGAGAAGGCACTGCGCTTCTATACACACGTCCTGGGCTTCGTGAAGAAAGCAGACTTCACGCAAGGGCCGTTCAGGTGGCTGACCGTTGCGTCAGCCGAAGAGCCGGACGGTACCGAGCTGCAATTGGCGCTCAACAACAATCCGGCCGCCAAGACATATCAGGAGGCGATGTTCGAGCAGGGACAGCCCGCCGCCATGTTCTACGCTGACGACGTTCAGGCCGAGTACGACCGCATGAAGCCATTGAGCGCAGAGTTCACGATGCCGCCGACCAAGGTCACTGGCTCGACCATTGCCATGCTGAAGGACACCTGCGGCAACCTGATCCAGATCGTCACGCTCGATCGTTGGCAGAGTTAGGAGACGGTCATGAAAAAGTCGAGTGTGACCGAAGGCCAGCCGGCATCGGAGCTCATCACGAATAGAATCGCGGAGCTCGAGGACTGGCGCGGAGACACCTTGCGCCGGATGCGCAAGCTCATCAAGAAGGCAGATCCTGATGTCGTCGAAGAGTGGAAGTGGATGGGCACTCCGGTGTGGTCGCACGACGGCATCATCTGCAC
>JBDSML010000013.1:0-23763 GCA_039915865.1 Gemmatimonadaceae bacterium
ACGCGACGGCGCTCGCGTCCGAGCTCGCGCACGGGCCTACCTCGGCACACGCGATGACGAAGCGATGCCTGCACGACGAATGGGGGATGGACGTCGACGCGGCGATCGACCTCGAGGCGGCGCGCCATGCGGAGTGCATGCGGGGCGAGGATTTCGAGCGGGCGTATCACGCATTCGTCGGCAAGCAGCGTCCCCGCTTCGAGGGTAACTAGCATGGACCGGGAGACGCTGTCCTGGCCCTTCTTCGAGGAGACGCATCGCACGCTGGCGCCCGCACTCCAGCAATGGGCCGAGCGGGAGGTGGACCAGTCGCCGCACGAGGATGTGGACGGGGCATGTCGCACGCTCGTCGCGCAGCTCGGCGGGGCTGGCTGGCTCCGCCACGTGGTGCCGGCCGACTCCGGCGGCGCGAGCGAACGGCTCGACGTGCGGACGCTGTGCATCGCGCGCGAGACGCTCGCGCGCGTTTCGGGCCTCGCCGACTTCGCGTTCGCGATGCAGGGGCTCGGTGCCGGACCGATCTCGTTGTTCGGGACGCCCGCGCTGAGGGCGCGCTATCTCCCGCGAGTTGCCCGAGGTGAGGCGATTGCCGCCTTCGCGATCTCCGAGGAGCACGCGGGCTCGGACGTCGCTGCGATGCGCACGACCGCCCGACGAGATGGTGACAGCTGGATGATCGACGGCGAGAAAACGTGGATCTCCAACGGCGGGATCGCGGACTTTCATGTCGTCTTCTGCCGACTCGCGGACTCCGAGCGCGAATTCGTCGCCCTCGTGGTGGAGCCGGGCGACGAGGGCTTCTCCGTCGCGCGGCGCATCGCGACGATTGCTCCGCATCCACTGGCGACGCTGCGCTTCGCCGGCTGCTGGGTTCCGGCGGATCGTCTCGTCGGCGAGGTGGGCAAGGGATTGCGCGTGGCGCTCGGCACGCTCGACGTCTTTCGGACCACGGTGGGCGCTGCGGCGCTCGGCATGGCGCGTCGCGCGCTCGACGAGACGTTGGCGCACGTGACCACGCGCCGAATGTTCGGACAGCTGCTCCAGGACTTCCAGCTCACCCAGGACAAGCTCGCGAGCATGGCGACGGCGATCGACGCCAGCGCGCTGCTCGTGTACCGCGCGGCGTGGACGCGCGACCGTGGCGCCGAGCGCATCACGCGCGAGGCGGCGATGGCGAAGATGTACGCCACCGAGGCCGCACAGACCGTCATCGACGACGCCGTGCAACTCCTCGGCGGACGCGGTGTGGTGGCCGGCCATCCCGTCGAGCGGTTGTATCGCGAGATCCGCGCACTCCGCATCTACGAAGGCACCACGGAGGTGCAGCAGCTGGTCATCGCCGCGCAGGTGCTCTCCGAATACTCGAGGGTGCAATGACGACCCACTGTCGTCCCGAGCCCACCGGCCACGTCGACACCTTCTGCGTCGATCATCTCCCGCCGCCGGAGCAGCAACCGGTGCGGATGTGGGACGCCATTCCCGAGTTGGCGTATCCGGCGCGACTCAACTGCGCGGTCGAGCTGCTCGACCTGATGGTCAACGCCGGCAACGCGGAGCGTCCCGCCATTCGCTTTCCCGGCGGAGAGTGGACCTATCGCGAACTGATGGACCAAGCCAACCGCATCGCGAACGTGCTCGTCGACGACCTGGGGCTGGTGCCCGGCAACCGCGTGCTGCTGCGCGGCGCGAACACGCCGATGCTCGCCGCCTGCTGGTTCGGCGTACTCAAGGCGGGCGGAGTGGTGGTCTGCACGATGGCGCTGCTGCGCGAGCGCGAGCTGCAGTCCATCGCGCAAAAGGCGGAGATCTCGCTTGCGCTCACCGACGCGCGTGTCGCCGAGGACTGCGAAGGCGCCATCACGACACCGGTGCTCCGCTTCGGTGGCGATGACCCGACCGACCTCACCAGACGAATGCGCGACAAGGCCGCGTCGTTCACCGCCTGCGACACCGCGGCCGAGGACATCGCGATCATCGCGTTCACGTCGGGTACCACGGGGCAGGGGAAGGGCACGATGCACTCGCATCGCGACATCCTCGCGATCACCGACTGCTTTCCGCGCTACGTGCTGCGGCCGACGGCGAACGACGTCTTCTGTGGTTCCCCGCCACTCGCCTTCACGTATGCGCTCGGCGGACTACTGCTCTTTCCGCTCCGCTTCGGCGCATGTGCGCTGTTGCTCGAGCAGGCCACCCCGCCGCATCTCATCAGGGCAATCGAAGAGTTCCGTCCGACGATCGTCTTCACGGCACCCACGGCGTATCGCGCCATGTGCGGCATGCTCGCCGAGCACGACGTATCGAGCCTCGTGAAGTGCGTCTCGGCGGGTGAGACGCTTCCGCTGAGCGTGTTCGACGCGTGGAAGGAGGCGACGGGCATCTCGATCATCGATGGCATCGGCTCCACCGAGATGCTCCACATCTTCATCAGTGCATCGGACAGCAGCATCCGGCCAGGCGCCACCGGCAAGGTCGTGCCGGGCTACGAGGCGCGCATCGTCGGCGACGACGGTGCTCCGCTTCCCGACGGAACGGTGGGGCGACTCGCCGTGCGCGGACCGACAGGTTGTCGCTACCTGGACAACGAGGACCGACAGCGCGAGTACGTGCAGCACGGCTGGAACCTCACCGGCGACTCCTACGTGCGCGACGCCGACGGCTATTTCTGGTACCAGGCGCGCACCGACGACATCATCATCTCCTCGGGCTACAACATCGCCGGACCCGAAGTCGAGAATGTGCTGCTCGAGCATCCGGCCGTGCTCGAATGTGCGGTCGTCGGCGTCCCGGACGAGGAGCGCGGCCAGGTGGTCAAGGCGTTCATCGTCCTCAAGCCGAACGCCGCGCGCGACGCATCGCTCGTCAAGGAGATGCAGGACTTCGTGAAGGCGCGCATCGCGCCCTACAAATATCCACGCGCCATCGAGATCGTTGCTGCGCTGCCGCGCACCACCACCGGCAAGCTGCAGCGCTTCCGCCTGCGAGAGGTTCCGGGATGACCGAGCACGAAGGCTCCGCGAAAGTGTTGTCGCCACGAGGATGGCCGGTACCGCGCGGCTACTCGAATGGCGTCGTCGCATCGGGACGCGTCGTGGCGCTCGCGGGACAGATCGGGTGGAATCCCGCCACCGCGGCATTCGAGACCGACGACTTCGTGGCGCAGGTGCGCCAGGCACTCGAAAACGTCGCGATCCTCCTCTCCGAGGCCGGCGCCGAGCCGCAACATCTCGTGCGCCTCACCTGGTTCATCACCGATCGCGATGCCTATCGAGTGGCGCAGCGCGAGATTGGACTCGCCTATCGCGAGCTGATGGGCCGGCACTTTCCGCCCATGTCGGTCGTCGTCGTCACAGCCCTCATCGAGGAGCGAGCAAGAGTGGAGATCGAAGCAACAGCCGTGCTGCCGCAATGAGCGCACGTATCACCACCGAGCGCGTGGGGCCCGTCACCGTGCTCACGATCGACAACGTCGAGCGACAGAACGCGCTCACCGCATCGATGCGCACCGATCTCACGTGCGCGCTCGAGTGGGCCGATGAGGAGGAAGAGGTGCGAGCCATCGTGCTCACTGGAGCAGGCGAGCGCTCGTTCGCCGCTGGGGGCGACATCAATGAGCTGCAGCAGCGGACGCTCGAAGAGCAGCGACGGATCATGGAGAACGGCAGCGTGTTCGGTGCGGTGCGTCGCGTGCGGAAGCCCGTGATCGCCGCGATCAACGGCATCTGTCTCGGCGGTGGGCTCGAGATCGCACTGTCGTGCGACCTGCGCGTCGCCGGAGCGCACGCGCGCTTTGGCCAGCCCGAGGTGAGCATCGGCCTCATCCCTGGCGGCGGAGGTACGCAGATGCTGCCGCGCATCGTCGGGCTCGCGCATGCGATGCGGCTCGTCCTCACCGGCGACGTCATCGACGCCGTCGAAGCGCAGCGCATCGGTCTCGTGAACGAGGTCGTTCCCGCCGCCGCCCTGCGTGGCCGGGCGATCGCCCTGGCGACGCACATCGCGTCGAGAGCGCCGCTGGCTGTGCTCGCGGCCAAGGAAGCAACGCGCGCCGCGCTCGATCTTCCCTTCGAGGAGGGTCGCCAGCGAGAGCTCGCGCTGTTCGAGCGGTGCTTCGCGAGTGCCGACCGCGTCGAGGGCGTCGGGGCATTTCTCGACAAGCGCCACCCAAGCTTTCGCGGCTGCTGACGCATGGCAGAGGCGCACGCGCAGTTCGAGCCCGGGGAGCAAAAGGCGTTGCTGGCTCTCCTTGCCGCCGGTGAGCCGGCCGTCTGTCCCCGCGACGGAACGCAGATGACGAGACGCTCCATCGGTGGCGGTTCATTCGGACTCGGCTATGCCCGCCGCCGCGAATGGCTGATCTGCCCGACCTGCCGTCGGAGCCTGATCTTCGATCTCAGGCGGGGAACGAGGAACTAGCGTAGTTGGAAGTCACAACTAGCTTTTCTCTATCAGTGATCCGTATCACCTGTCACATAGGCAACCCTTGAATTTCGGCGAGCGGCTGCAGGACAGTTTTGCCCAGGTCTTTCGTGACGTCGTGCCGGCGCTGCTGGGTGCGCTCGTCATTCTCTTTGCCGGCTATCTGCTGGCCAAGGTGCTCGAGAAGCTCGTCGAGCGCTTTCTTCGCCGTATCCGGCTGAACCGCCTGCTGGAGCGCGGCGGCGTGATGCAGGCCGTGGAGCGCTCGGGGTCGCACCTGAACCCGATTCGCGTGCTCGCGAATCTCGTCTTCTGGCTCGTGATGTTCGCCGTCATCCTCGTGGCCGCGAACGCGCTCGGCCTCGATTCGCTGGCGAACGTGTTCTCGGAGCTGGTGAGCTACATCCCGAGCGTGATCGCGGCCATCGTGATCATCCTCGTCGGCATCGTGCTCGGCGGGTTCGTCGGCGGGCTGATCTCGGCGTCGGCGGGCGCGCTCCATGGGGGGCGAGCGCTTGCGCGCGTCGGCCGTGGTGGTGTCATCCTGCTGGCGATCTTCATGGCGCTGCAGGAGCTGGGCATCGCGACGGACATCGTCACCACGGCGTTCGCTATTCTCTTCGGCGCCATTGCGCTGGCCATGGCCCTCTCGTTCGGGCTCGGTAACCGCGAGCTGGCCGGTGAGATCACGCGTGAGTGGTACGAGTCCTACCGCGCCGAGCGGGATGAGGGGTTGCGTCGAGAACGGGAGCTCGAGGAGCGCGAGGATCGCGAGATGGAGACCGAGTATCCCGAGTCCGCGCCGACTGAATCCGAAGGGCGCGAGTAGGACTCCTTCCCCAGCCGCGATGTCGATGCGCCGCTCTCGCGCACGCTCGGCGTGTGTCGCGCTCGTCGCTCTCGCGTCAGGCTGCGTCACGTCGCAGACCACGCTCACCCAGCACTGCGCCGGCGGCAGCGCTCCGCTACGTGGACGGGTCGTCGTCGGAATGAGAACCTGGTGCCGAGGGAGGGCAACGCCGGCACTCAGTGCCCGGCGCGAGGGATGGCGCGCCTCGACGCGCGAGCTTGTCGGTCTCGCCGCCGGACGGACGATGCTCTTTCACCGCGGCGGCTGGGGATTCCTCGGCGACGATCCGGCGAGTGCGGTGCATTTCGGACATATGCTGGCGTCGGACGTCGACACGGTGGGCGTGATGTACGTCAAGGCCGACACCGTGCGCAGGGTGCCCGGGCACTGGGTGGCCGCCCCCACCCGACCGTGGACGGGTCAGGGGTAGAAGGATGGCAACGGCAAGGCGTGTTCGGCGCGCTCGGCAGAGCCGTCCCCGATCTCGGTGCAGTCCATTCCCGGCGACATGAAGTACCTGAGCTCGCGGCAGACGAGCGCGATCGCGTACGCGATCTACGGCGATCCGTCGGAGGATCTCGGGACGCCGGCCGATCGGTCGCGCGGTGTGAAGTACTCGATGCTGACGTGGAGCTGGATCAACACGCGGGGCGGTGGCGTGGCGCGGGCGCTGTTACACGAGGGTGAGGAGTTCTATCCGTGCTCTGACGTGCCGCCAACTCAACTCGCCTCGGTCGCGGAGCCGGAGACCTGGAGAGTGACGGGCTGGGTGAAGGCGGTCTACGGCGCGGTGGTTTCTCCGCGACGAGCAGCGCCTTTACGGTCGACCCGTCGTCGAGCAGCCGCAGCGTGTCTCCCGAGATCGCAAACCGGCGCGTGACGTGGGCCGTCGTCCGGAACGAAACGGACGTATGCGGGCAGCTGCGAGGTGGTCCCCACGGCGGTGACGCCGCCGATTTGCGTAAGCATCCATCGCGGACCATCGAGCGACGAGAGACTGGTGCGCGCTGGAACCGATACACACGCGACGAGACCGGCGATCATCGTGACGGCGACGGCGCGGGAGAGCGGGTTCTGCCTCATTCCCACCGATTCCCCACGCCGCGCGCCGCGATGCATCGGCAATGTGCGAGCATTCCATTCACGCCACAAACTGGACCCGAAGAAAGGCCAAAAACGCACAGGAGGTATACGCTCCGTATGTCGTTGTAGAACAACATGTTAGCGGACGTCCCGATCCTTGCATTCAGCGCGCCCAGCCGCTACCTTGCACAGTCTGTACTTTCTGCCTTAAAAACGCGCCTCCACGAGCCGTTCTAGATGACTGCACCGAACAACAGGGAACGCATTCTTCCGCGGCTGATCGACGACGAGATTCGCGAGTCGTTCATCAACTATTCGATGAGTGTCATCGTTTCGCGCGCGCTGCCGGATGTGCGCGACGGGCTCAAGCCGGTGCATCGCCGAGTGTTGTACGCGATGAACGAGTTGGGTCTCGTACCGGGGCGCCCGTTCAAGAAGTGCGCGACCGTCGTCGGTGACGTGCTGGGCAAGTACCATCCGCACGGCGACCAGAGCGTGTACGACGCGCTCGTCCGCATGGTGCAGGACTTCTCGCTGCGCTATCCGCTCGTGGACGGACAGGGAAACTTCGGTTCGGTCGAAGGCGATCCCGCGGCCGCGTACCGTTACACCGAGGCCAAGCTCTCGCCCATCGCGATGGAGCTGCTCTCGGACATCGACAAGAACACGGTCGACTACGTCCCGAACTTCGACGACCGGCTCGAGGAGCCGAGCGTCATGCCGGCTGGCATGCCGAACCTCGTCATCAATGGGTCGTCGGGTATCGCGGTCGGCATGGCGACGAACATTCCGCCACACAACATCCGCGAGACGATCGCCTGCGTCATCCACTTGATCGACCACCCGGACATGGAGCACTCCGAGATCCGGAAGTTCATCAAGGGTCCGGATTTTCCCACGGGCGGCTACATCTATGGCCGCGAGGGCATCAAGGATTACCAGGAAACGGGCCGCGGCCGCATCGTGATGCGCGCGCGCGCTGTGATCGAGGAGAAGGAGAGCTCGAACAAGTCGCAGATCGTCGTCACTGAAATTCCGTATCAGGTCAACAGCGCGCGTCTGCTCGAGAACATCGCAGACCTGGTGCGCGACAAGAAGCTCGAGGGCATCAGCGACCTGCGCAACGAGAGCGATCGCGACGGCCTTCGCATGGTCATCGAGTTGAAGCGCGACGCCATTCCGCGCGTCGTCCTCAACCAGCTCTACAAGCACACGCAGCTCCAGACCACCTTCGGCGTCATCATGCTCGCGCTCGTGCCTGACCCGACGACGCGCCGGCTCGTGCCGAAGATCATGCCGCTCAAGGAAGTGCTCCAGCACTACATCACGCACCGCCATGAAGTCATCGTGCGGCGCGCGCAGTTCGAGCTCGACAAGGCGCTCGACCGCGAGCACATCCTCGAAGGACTCAAGATCGCCGTCGACAACATCGACGAGGTGATCAAGATCATCCGCGGCGCGGCCGACACGCCCCAGGCCAACGAGCAGCTGCAAACACGATTCAAGCTCAGTGACCGGCAGACGGAAGCCATCCTCAACATGCGTCTCGCCAAGCTCACCGGCCTGGAGATCGAGAAGCTCGAGGAAGAACTGAAGGAAGTGCAGGCGTTCATCGCCGACATGCGTGGCCTGCTCGGTTCCAAGGAGCGTCGCATGACGCTGCTCAAGACCGAGCTGCTGGCCATCGCCGCCAAGTACGGCGACGAGCGCCGCAGCGAGATCACGAGCGACGAAGGCGAGTTCACCATCGAGGACCTGATCGCCGACGAGGAGATGGTCGTCACCATCTCGCATTCCGGCTACATCAAGCGCACCTCGGTCTCGACGTACAAGAAGCAGCGCCGCGGCGGCCGCGGACTCAGTGGCCAGACGGTGAAGGACGAGGACTTCATCGAGCACCTGTTCATCGCCAGCACGCACGAATACCTGCTCGTCTTCATCGACGACGGACGCTGCTTCTGGCTCCGCGTCCACGAAATCCCGCAGGCGGGCCGCGCAGCCAAGGGCAAGCCGGTCGTCAACCTCATCAACGTCACGCCGGACACGAAGGTCCAGTCCATCGTGCCGGTGCGCGAGTTCCGCGACGACCAGTTCCTCCTCTTCTCCACCAAGAAGGGCACGGTGAAGAAGACGGCGCTCTCGGCCTACTCGAATCCTCGCTCGAATGGCATCAAGGCCATCAAGATCGAGGAAGGCGACGAGCTGATGGACGTGCAGATCACGAGCGGCACGAACGACATCGTGCTCGCGACGCGGCACGGCCTGTCGATTCGCTTCCACGAGCAGGATGTGCGCGAGATGGGCCGTGACACCACCGGCGTGAAGGGCATCGAGCTCGGCGCGCGTGATGTGGTCATCGGCATGGTCGTGATCAAGCGTGAGGCCACGCTGCTCGTCGTCGCCGAGAAGGGCATCGGCAAGTGCTCGCCCATCGACGACTACCGCGTGCAGAAGCGCGGCGGCAAGGGGATCATCACGATCCACCGCACCGAAAAGACGGGCGACGCAGTCTCGATCATGGAAGTCCTGCCGGAAGACGAGCTGATGCTCATGACCAAGCAGGGCATCCTCATCCGCATGCCGGTGAAGGGCATTCGCGTCGCCGGCCGAAACACGCAGGGCGTGAAGCTCGTGAACCTCGACGAGAAGGACCTCGTGATGGCGGTCGCTCGCGTGGTGCCGGAGGAAGAGGGCGAGGACGGCGAATCCGATGGCGAGCCGGACAACGGCGGCGAGGCGGACACCACCGAAGAATAGGCCCCGCAGGCAACGCCAGAAGAGCAGGTCCCTCGACGGTCGAGGGACCTGCTTTTTTCCAGAGGAGCGAAGGATCAAGCAGCAATCGCAAGGGAACAGCTCGAGCTCGAAGGTGAGCCTACACCGGGAGCGTGTGCGTGAGCATGAGCCTCCAGCGATCAGCCAGTCTGGGCTCGCGCTCTGGCTCGAGCTGAAGCCCGAGCTCTGGTTGCTCAAAGCTGGAAGCTTCACGCTCATGCTCATGCTTTCCGTGCCCTCGCCGCGGAGCTACCTTAGCGACCTCCTCAAGACACCCACCGTATCGAGCATGTGAGCTGGACTGCCGAGCAGGACGAATCGCTTCTGACCACCACGCTGATCGGAACGACGTTGGAGCTCCCGACGTCGACGCCCGAGCTCGTGGAGGCCCTGCGACACGACCGCGAACTCCTCGTTCGCGACGCCCTCCTCTGGCAGCGGTGGGTGCGCTACACGGCGCTGGCCGCCGTCGTCGCACTGGCGCTCGTCTTCGGCACACGCCCGCGCGAAGCGATGCTCCTCCCCATCGCTCTCACTGCGCTCGCGTACGTCCTCTGCGTCGGCCTCTCCGCCGAATTGATTCGCCGCGCCGAAGTCGTCGACGAACACCGGCTGCCCACACTGCTCGTCACCGCCGACATCGTTGCGCTGTCGATGTTGATCTGGCTCAGCGGAACGCCGGCCGAGATGGGCCGCATCCTCATGGGCGCCATTCTCGTCGTGCAGCTCGCCGTCTTCTACTTCGGGCGATTGCTCGGCAGTTACGCCGCATTGCTCGCCGCCCTCGCCTACCTGCTGGCGACGCGCATCGTACCGTCATCGGGCATCGTGGCGGACCAGTCGCTGCCACACCTTCTCTTCAGCCTCGGCGTGTTCGGCCTCGTGAGCGGCGTGCTCATCACGGCCTACGGAAATTTCCGCGCGCGCATGAATCGGCTGCGTCTCTTCTGCAAGCTCGTCGAAGAGGGCGACCTCACGCCGTCCTTCGCGCTCGGCATCGACAAGCGGCCCGACGACCTCACGCTGCTCGCGCGCAGCTTCGAGGCGATGCGGTCGCGCCTCGCCGAGCAGATCGGCACCGATCCACTGACGGGTTGCCTCAATCGCCGCGCCCTCGAGAGCCGGCTGCGGGCCGAGTGGCGACAGGCCAAGCGGCGCAGCTCGACCGTCGCCGTGCTCGCGATCGACATGGATCACTTCAAGGACGTCAACGACACCCACGGTCATCCGTTCGGTGACATCGTCCTGCAGGAGCTGGCCGGCATCATGAAGGCCACCGCACGAGACACGGACGCCGTCGCACGGCCCGGTGGCGACGAGTTCGTCATCGTGCTGCCCGACACGGGATGGCAGGGCGCGCTCACGTTCGCCGAGCGACTCCGCCGCAAGGTGGACGACTTCGAGTTCGGCGCGCCGGCCAATCCCATTCGCATCACCATCTCGGTCGGCGTCGCGCTGGCGCGCGGTACCGATCCCATCTCACCCGAGATGCTGCTACAGGAGTCGGACCGGTCGCTCTACAAGGCGAAGACCGGTGGACGCAATCGGATCTTTGCCTGAACGGAGCACGAACGTTGACTGAACTCGTCACTCTTGCCGACCTCACGGCGGCCGCCGCGCGCATCGCGCCGGTCGCCGTCCGTACGCCTCTTCTTCCCTGTGACGCAGTCTCCGAACAGATCGGCACGCCGGTGTGGATCAAGCCGGAGATGTTGCAGCGCGGCGGAGCCTTCAAGTTTCGGGGCGCCTACAACTTCCTCGCGCAGCTCACGCCCGAGGAGCGCGCGCGCGGCGTGATCGCGCCGTCGTCAGGCAATCACGCGCAGGCAGTCGCGCTGGCCGCCAGGATCTTCGGCTGCAAGGCGGTTGTCGTCATGCCGACCACCGTCACCGCGGCAAAGAGTGGCGGCGCCGAGCGGCTCGGCGCACGCGTCGAGCTTGCGGGCACCACGACGCAGGACCGGTACGAGCGAGCCGTCGAACTCATGAACGCCGAAGGGTTCACGATGGTCCCGCCGTACGATCATCCGTGGATCATCGCGGGACAGGGCACGTCGGGTCTCGAGATCGCGGACGACCTGTCGGACGTCGGCACGGTGCTGGTGCCGGTCGGCGGCGGCGGGCTGAGCGCTGGCGTCGCCACGGCGATCAAGCTGCGCGTTCCGAACGCCCGGGTCATCGGCGTGGAGCCATCCAACGCGCCCAAGCTGTCGAAGGCGCGGGCGGCCGGCAAACCAGTCCGAATTGCCTCGACGCACGGACTGGCCGACGGATTGCTTGCGGTGGAGGTGGGTGGAATCACCTTTGCTCACCACGAGGCATACCTCGACGACGTCGTGCAGGTGGACGACGGCGCATTGCGCAATGCCATGCGCGTGCTGCTGGATCGCATGAAGGTCGTCGCGGAGCCGAGTGGCGCAATCACGCTCGCGGCGTTGATTGAAGGCATCGTGACGCCGACAGGCAAGACGGTTGCCGTCCTGAGCGGCGGCAATATCGAGTGGGACGGGCTCGTACCACTTCTCTCCGAAACGCAGACATGAATCGTTGTCCCGCCTGCGGCACGCAGTACGCCGACGAAGCACGTTTCTGTACGAAGGACGGCTCGAAGCTGATACCGCTGCCGGGCTCCAAGGCGCCCAGCACGAGCGGTGTGGGCAGTCCCACACCGGCGCGGAGCACGGCTGCGGGCCGCGCCGAGCAGGCACCTCCAGTGTCGCCGATGAATCTCGTCGACCAGGTGCTCGACGGTCGCTACAAGATCGTGCGCAAGGTGGGCGAGGGCGGGATGTCGTTCGTCTACCTCGCGAACGACACCGCGACGAAGGATCGCTACGCGATCAAGGTGCTGTCGCAGGCGCTGTCGAACGACCAGAATGCCATGCAGCGCCTCAAGCGCGAAGCGAGCCTCGGCATGCGGCTCGCGCATCCGAACGTCTGCCACATCATCCGCATGGGCGAGACGCAGGACGGCCTCGTGTATGTGGTGATGCCGTTCGTGGAAGGCGAGATCCTGTCCGATCGCAACAACCGCAAGGGCACGCTGCCGCTCGCCGAGGCGCTCCGGTACGTGACCGAGATCAGCGCGGGGCTGCACATCGCGCACGAGCTCAAGATCGTGCACCGCGATCTCAAGCCCGAGAACATCATGATCTGCAAGTCGGAGGACGGCAGCGAACGCGCCGTCGTCATGGACTTCGGGTTGGCGAAGGAGCGTCGCGCCGACGCCGAGCTGCAGAAGCTCACCGCGACCGGAATAATTCTCGGCACGCCGGAGTTCATGAGTCCCGAGCAGCTGCGTGGCAAGCCGCTCGATCCGCGCACCGACGTGTATTCGCTCGCGCTGATGACGTACGAGATGCTCACCGGCAAGCTGCCGTTCACGGGGCGCACGCAGCAGGAGATGATGATCGCGCGTCTCCGCAACGAGCCGGTGCCACTCAGGCAGGCGCGTCCCGACCTCGACCTGCCGGAGGGCGTGGAGAAGGTGCTCGCCAAGGCGATGCAGCGAAATCCGGACGATCGCTATACGACCGCGCCGGAGTTCGCGAATGCCCTGGTGGCCGCGACCGGTACTGGCACCAAGCCGGGTGACAGTGGCAGCATGCTCGGGAGACTGTTCGGACGCTAGGAGGTCGCATGCATTTCCTTCTCCGCGCTGGTGGCATCGCACTTTCGCTGTTGGGGTGCTCGAGCAGCGCGCGCGACGCATCCACCAGCCCGCCCGACACGAGCAACACGACGGCCGCACTCGACGGACGCCTGCGCGTCCCGCCGGGATTCAAGGTCTCGTACTTCGCCGAAGGCTTGTCCGACGTACGGTTCCTGGCCGTAAGCCCGGAAGGCGTAGTGTACGCGAGCCAACCAGGCCGCGGACGCATCGTGCGTCTCGCCGACGCGAATCACGACGGCAAGGCGGATGGCGTCGTCGAAGTGGTGAGTGGACTGGCGCAGCCGCACGGCCTCGCCTTTCACAAGGGCTTCCTCTACGTCGCCAACACGGACGGCGTGGTGCGACTCACGCTCGGCGCCAACGGTGTGGCGACCGGCGCGCCGGTGTATGTGAATCAATTCCCGAGTGGCGGCGGACACTGGACGCGGACGATCGTCTTCGGCGCCGACAGCGCGATGTACGTCGCCATCGGATCGTCGTGCAACCTGTGCGTCGAGCAGACTCCAGAGCGCGCGGCGGTGTTGACGTTCAACGAAGACGGGTCGGGCAAGCGCGTGTATGCGACGGGCCTGAGAAACGCCGTGGGGCTCGCGGTGAATCCGCAGACGGGCGCACTCTGGGCATCGCAGAACGAGCGCGACAACCTTGCTCCCGACCACGAGAACCTGCCGCCGGAAGAGATCAACATCGTCACCGATGGCGCGGACTTCGGCTGGCCCTACTGCTATGGGAACAAGGTGCCGAACCCCGAATACAATGATGCGGCGCGCTGCGCAAGCACGGTCGCTCCAGCGCTTGCATTGCAGGCACACTCGGCGCCACTCGGCATGAGCTTCCTGTCGAAGGCGACGACGTTCCCCGACGACTATCGCGGCGATCTCCTCGTCGCGTTCCATGGCTCGTGGAATCGTGATACGCCGACCGGCGCGAAGGTCGTGCGCGTGCGCGTCGCGAACGGGAAGCCGGCGAGCGTGGAGGATTTCATCACGGGGTGGCAGCAGTCGAACGGGAATCGGTGGGGCCGTCCAGTCGATGTCGTCGTTGCCGCAGATGGCAGCGTGCTCGTCTCGGACGACGCATCAGGCGCGATCTACAGGGTGACGCATTGAACGCTCGGCTATTGGGATTCGCCGTCCTTCTCGCGGCGGCGAGTGCGGACGCACAGACACAGGCGTACCAACCCGGCATCGACGTCGTGCACTACGAGATCGCCATCGCGGTGCCCGACACCGGCGCGTTCATTCGTGGCGACGTCGTCGTGTCGCTGCGGCGGTCGCGCAACGTCGATGTGCTCACGCTCGATCTCGTCGATGCGCTCAAGGTGCAGAGCGTCGAAGTCGATGACCGCACCGTCGCTGCAACGCATTCGGGCAACAGGATCACTATCCCGCTCACCGGTGCCCGTGACAACCCCAACGTTCGCATCCGTTACGAAGGTGTGGTGAGCGATGGGCTCATCGCTCGCAAGGATGCCAAGGGACGCTGGACCTGGTTCGGCGACAACTGGCCGAATCGCGCCCGGCAGTGGCTGCCGACGGTCGACCATCCGAGCGACAAGGCGACGGTCACCTGGCATGTGCGGACGCCGCTCGGTCGGAGAGTGGTCGCGAACGGACTCGAGGTGCTCACCCATGTGATCGCCGACGGCAAGTCCCGACAGCTCGAATCGGTCTGGCGTGAGGCCCGGCCGATCGCGACGTATCTGATGGTGATCGGCGTCGGGCCACTCGAGAGTTTTCCGCTGACCGAAACCGTCTGTCATCGCACGGACGAAGGTACGTGTGCGCAGCAGTCGGTGTGGGTCATGCCCGAAAACAAGGCGTGGCTGCCAGGCGTGTTCACGACGGCCGGACCGATTGTCTCGCTGTTCGAGAAGCTCGTCGGTCCGTTCCCTTACGAGAAGCTCGCGCACGTGCAGTCGTCGACACGTTTTGGCGGCATGGAGAACGCGAGCGCGATCTTCTACGACGGCAAGTTGTTCGACACGCAGAAGATGAGCGACGGACTCATCGCACATGAGACGGCGCACCAGTGGTTCGGTGACGCGGTCACCGAACGCGAGTGGGGACATCTGTGGTTGTCGGAAGGCTTCGCGACGTACTTCGCCGCGCTGTGGACGCTGTCGAGCCGTGGCGACGCGGCCTATCGTGCCGAGATGGCCGCGATCAAGAAGCAGATTCTCGGCGACAAGGTCGTTGCGGAGCGACCGGTGATCGACACGGCTCAGACCGATTACCTCGCGCTGCTGAACACGAATAGCTACCAGAAAGGCGGCTACATTCTCTACATGCTGCATCAACAGATGGGAGACAGTGCATTCTTCGGTGGTATCCGTTCCTACTATGCGAAGTACCGCAACGGCAACGCGCTCAGCGACGACCTGCGGCTCGAGCTCGAGCAGTCGTCGGGCCTTTCGCTGAAGCCGTTCTTCGACCAGTGGCTGCGGCGTCCCGGTGTTGCTGAGCCGGCAATCGGGTGGGCGTACGATGCGTCGACGGGCACGGTGTCGGTGCGCGTGATGCAGCAGGACGAGCGGTGTGTCGCGATGGCCGCATCCATTGTCTGCGATCGCAGCAAGATTGCCGCGTACGAGATACCGCTCACGATCGCCGTGACGGATGCCGCTGGCGCGACGACGCGCGTGACGATCGGCGTTCCCGCTGACCAGCGCGGCACGTTCCCGCTGCCGGGTCGATACGCGAGCAAGCCACGATCGCTCGCGTTCGATCCGGACGATCGGCTGCTCGCGCGAATCATCCGACTGTGAGACTGCGAGTTTGGGGCCGCGCGGCGATCGCACTCGCCGCTCTCGTCGGCACGTCGTCGGCGACGTTCGCGCAGGAGCGCTCGCCCCTTCCACTCACGCACGCCGACGCGCTGCTCGAGGAAGGCCGGTGGGCCGAAGCCGAGGCGATGTTCTATGCGCAGTCAGAACGTGCCTCGCGCGATCCGGTCGCGCGCGCCGCGCTCGGCAAGTTCATCGCGATGAAGGGTGCAGTGCGCCCGGGTATGGTGCTCATCGAGGAAGCGCGGCAATTCGGGCTCGATGGTCCGACAGCGCGTGAGCTGCTCCGGCCACTGCGTGCAATCCTCGATTGGCGCGCCGCCGCGGGCGACCTGAAAACCGATTCGACGCTCAGCGTCCGCGTCCCATCGGAAGGGAATGTGTTGTTCCGGATTCCGCTTCCGCGCACCAGCGCGGATGGGCGCGTGAGCAAGGAGCCCATCGACGCGGGGGAGATGGTGTGGCACGACGTCGTCGATCGCGGCATCGGGCTCGACAGCCTCGCGGAACGGGGCAGTCCGATCGGGCTCGAGATCTTCGAGGCGCTGGTTCCGTCACTCAACACGAGCACCAACCGGCTCACGCTGCACGCGAACTCACGCTCGGCGCTGTCGACGACGGGGCGACGGTTCCAGGTGCTGCGCAGCCAGCGCGAGGTACTCGTGCTCGTCGGGGACCGCCGTGTGTTGCCGCTCGTGGAGGCGTTGCGGGAGCTGTCGCCCAGCTGGTGGCAGCTCGACCTTCCGCATGGTCTGCTGGTGGTGCGGTAGTGCCTACCGCCCGATCGCCTTCAGCTCGACGAGCAGACACCTGTCCTGCACGACGTCGATGCCCGCGCGCGCGAACGTTTCTGCCGCGCCGTCGTTGCGAATGCCGAGCTGAAACCACACGGAGGCGGGCTTCGCGGCGAGGATGTCCTCGACGTGCGCGTCGATCTTCGGTCCGCGGCGAAAGACGTTGACCATGTCGACCGGCTCGGTGATGTCGGCGACGGCGCGGAACACCGGCTGCCCCAATATCTCGACGGCGTCCGGATAGTAGACGGGAACCGGGACGATGTCGTAGCCCGCCTTCTGCGCATAGGCAGGTACGTAGTGCGCCGGCTCCATCCCGGCGTCGGCGGTCTTGATGCCGAGGACCGCAATGCGCCGCGTGCGCTCGAGCAGTTGGCTGATGCCCGCCTCGTCGTCGATGAGGTGCGCGCGCCAGTCGGCGGTCGTCGTGGTGCGATTCGCAGGTGTCATGCAGGCCCCTGCTGCGAAGATCGTGCGAGAAAGAGGTCCAATGGCCTGCAGGCTGCGCGCGGGGTAGATTTGCAGGCTGTACTCTGATCGCCCACGGAGAGACCCACTGATGCGAATGCTCGTTCTTGGCGCGGGGCTGCAAGGCTCCGCGTGCGCCTATGATCTCCTGCAGAATCCCGAAGTGACACAGGTCCGGCTCGCCGACCTCCACTTCGAGCACCTGCCCTCCTTCCTCAAGCCGTATTCCGGTCCGCGGCTATTGCCCACGACGCTCGACGTCCGCGATCGCGAGGCCGTCCTGGCCGTGATGCGTGAGAGCGACGCCGTCATGAGTGCCATTCCGTACTACTTCAATCTGGCGCTGGCCGAATGTGCGGTCGAGGCCGGCGTGCACTTCTGCGACTTGGGTGGAAACACCGAGATCGTGTTCCAGCAGAAGGAGCTGGCGGATCGTGCAGCGGCGAAGGGAATCACGATCGTGCCCGACTGCGGTGTCGCGCCGGGCATGGTGAACATTCTCGCGCAACACGGCATCAGCCAGCTCGACGCGGTCGATTCGGTGCGCATCTACGTCGGCGGCCTGCCGCAGGCTCCCGAGCCGCCGCTCAACTATCAGATCGTCTATTCGCTCGAGGGTGTGCTCGACTACTACACGACGCTGTCGTGGGTCGTGCGCGACGGCAAGCGCGAGCACGTGACGGCGCTGTCGGAGCGCGAGATCGTCGAGTTCGACGCGCCGGCCGGTTCGCTCGAGGCGTTCCACACAGCGGGTGGCCTGTCGACGATGGCGTTCCGCTACGAGGGCAAGATCCCGACGATGGAGTACAAGACGCTCCGCTATCCGGGACACGCCGAGATGATGGAGAGCATCCGCGCACTCGGCCTGCTCGATCTGGAGCCGGTGGACGTGAAGGGCGTGAAGGTCGTGCCGCGCGATGTGTTCGTGAGCGTCGTGGGTCCGAAGCTGACGAAGCCATCGGGCAAGGACCTGCTCGCGCTGCGCGTCACGGTGACGGGCACGAAGGGTGACGCGCCGGCGAAGCGGCAGTTCGACCTGATCGACCTGTATGACGAGAAGCACGGCATCAGCGCGATGATGCGGACGACGGGCTACTCGCTGTCGATCACGGGGCAGATGCAGGCGCGCGGCCAGGTCCGGCCGCCCGGCGTCTGGACGCCGGACGAGTGCATGCCGGCCGTGGAGTACATCGCCGAGCTGCGTGCGCGTGGGATCGACGTGCGCGAGTCGCAGTAGGGAAGAGCAGGTCCCTCGCCAACGCTCGGGACGACATCGGGGACCTGCTCTTATTCCCGAACGAAATTCGCCAGCGTCGCGCCCATTGCGTCCATCGTCGCCTTCGCGTTCCAGCGGTCCTTGCCGTTGTAGATGAACGAGAAGGCGACGATCTCTCCATCCTTGGCGGTCACGTAACCACCCAGCGCAACGACCACGTCCGTCGTCCCCGTCTTGGCGTGCAGGTTTCCCTCGGCGGGCGTACCGCGCATGCGCCGACGCAGCAGTTCCGACTCACCAGCGACCGGCAGCGAGCCGTGGAACGCTGACGACCACGGCCCGCGGTGCGCGTAGCTGAGCAGGTGGATCATCGTGCGCGGCGTCAGGTAGTCGAGCGTCGAGAGCCCTGAACCATCGAAGATCCGGACTGACTGCGGATCCGCGCCGACCTTCTTGCCGAGGAAGTCGCGGAGGTTCGCCTGGGCGACTTCGGCGGAGCTCTGGCCGTCAGCCGCCGCCGCGCGACCCGCGTCGCGATACAACAACTCGGCGACGATGTTGATGCTCTCGCGATTCATCTCCGAGACGATCTGCGACAGCGGTGGCGATGCGAAGCTCGCGACCCTTGTCGCGGTGGTCGGCGTGCGGCCGGCACGCACCGATCCGCTGACGATGACGCCGGCGTTCTGGAGACCAGCCGCCAGGGCGCCGGCGGTGAAGTGCGCCGGATCGTCGACGACGAGCGAATAGCGGCGCGGTCCGCTGAGCGAACCGATCGTTCCGCTGACGTCGATGCCGCCGTCGTTGGCGCGACGCGCCGAGATGCGTCCGCCCGCCCCACCGACGATGCGCACCTTGCTGCGCAGCGGAATCGTCGTCGTCACCGGGTCGAGCGTGACCTGCGCGACCTTGCCCGCCGGGCTCACGACGACCCACACGAGATTCTCGTTGAGCGACAGCGCAGAGACGCGCGCGGCGTAGGCGGAGCCGAGGTACGTCGTCTTCCATCCCTCGGGAATCTTTCGATCGTCGAAGGCGGTGGCGTCGTAAATGAGGTCGCCGGTCACCTTCTTCACACCGGACGCGGCAACGGAGCGCGCCAGCGTCGACATGGGGAGATTGGCGTCCTTGAAGAAGCGCGCGGACATGGCGGGATCGCCGTCGGCGCGGAGGTAGAGGTTGCCCGTCACGGTGCCGTCGGGCCCGACGGTGCCATCGCGCAGCACGTCGGTGGAGAACTTGTGCTCGGGGCCGAAACGGTCGAGCGCGACGGCCGTGGAGAACAGCTTCATCGTCGACGCAGGCTGCATCATCTCGCCGGCGTTCTGGGCGAACAGCGTGTCGCCGCGCGAGAGGGAAACGATCATCACGCCGAACTTTCCGCCCTTCACCCGGCGGCTCAGCATGTCGTTGATGTCCGACTCGAGCGCCGCCTTTCCATGGGGCGAGGTCCACGACGTATTCGGCGGAGCGGCGGGACGGCTTGTCGCCTTCCGGGCAACCGGCCGCTTGGCTGAGGCACGCTTGGTCGTGGCGCGCTTTGGCGCCTGCGCGTCGGCAGGCGCGTCGGCAGCGCCGGTCGTGAGCAGGGCGAGGGCAATAGCAGCAGTGGCCGCGGCGCGAAGCGCGCGTGGCATGAGTGAAGACGAAGTCATCGGTCGTGAAGGGGGCAACTCGCGTTCCAGTTCAAGGCACAGCGTCCGTACACCGCAAATTGCCCTTGGTACCGGAGGCGATCAAAAGTGCTGAACTGTCTAGACCTTGAAGACGATGTTCCGCTTGTACAGGTAGTAGAGGATCGCGTACCAGAACAGCACGAACGTCACCGCGAACGCCAGTGACGCGTTGATCGACGGCAGCCATGACGCGTAGAAGGTCTCGTAGATCCACGCCTGGAGGGCGATCGGCCGTCCGTCCTTCGTCACCTTGAAGATCGAGTAGATGCAGCGCGCCATCACTCCTGATCCCACGAAGGCGACCATCGGGTTGAGCCCGTACACGACGAAGAACTTCGTCCATCCCCGCACCTTCTGGAAATCGACGATCCACATCACTGTCGCGAGCGCCACGCACGCCATGCCGCCCGTGAAGAGCACATAGGAGCTCGTCCAGAGGCTCTTGTTGATCGGGAATACCCAGTGCCACATCAGCCCGACCATCATCGCGATCGCGCCGCCCGAGAAGAGCCCGGCGAGCCGTTCGCTGAGGGGGCGCCGCTGGGCGATCCACTGGCCGGCAAAGTTGCCGAGCACACACGTGGCGATGGCGGGAAGCGTGGAGAGCACTCCCTCCGGATCCCACGTCCGGCTCGACGCCCAGAGATGATTCCCGAGTCCCCAACGCGACCAGTCGAGCACAATCCGGTCGACCCACGCGGCCATCGTGCGCTCGGGGAAGTTCAGCATCAGCGCGCCGATCGTTCCTTCGCCCGGCACGGGGAGCGCGGTCATGACGACCCAGTAGGCGATCAACAGGCTCGCGACGATCGTGACCTGCTGGCGAAGCGTCGTGCGCAGCGTGAGCAACCCGGCGATCATGTACGCGACACCGATGCGCTGCAGCACGCCCATCACGCGCCAGTGGAGCAGCCGGTCGGTGATGCGGTGGAGGAAGCTCGGATCGGCGACGCCGGCGATGTCCGTCCACGTGAAGTACGGAAAGCCGTTCACGAGGAACCCGAAGAGAAAGATCAGCGCCCCGCGGCGGATGATCTGGTTCCTGATCTGGCGTTCGTCATCGCCCCGGGCGCGTCGCGCCGAGAGGGACAGGTGTGTCGTGATGCCGGCAATGAAGAGGAAGAACGGGAAGATCAGGTCGGTCGGCGTCCACCCGTTCCACTCGGCATGCTCGAGGGGTGGGTAGATGCTCGCCCAGCTGCCGGGATTGTTGACGAGCAGCATTCCGGCCACCGTGATCCCTCGAAAGACATCGAGGGAGAGGAGCCGTTCGCGAACGGCACTTCCTCTGGTCGCCGCGGTGACGCGGCCCGGAGGCAGGTCGTGCGTCCGCGGTATGGAGGGGAGGGTAGCGGTCATACTGGCGACCTCGGCAAGAAACGTCAGCCCGCGCGCGCGGCACGGAACGAAAATCCAACGTCATGGATCACTTAACTAGAACGCAGAGTGATGCGTTTGTCGAGCCACACCGCCCGACGGCGCACTTACCTCGGCGACTACCCATTTACAGATTGAGGGGCGGCTGCGAGAAATTCGCCCTTCCGCGAGCGTCCTGGGTGTATTCGCGTGACGATGTGTCGCGCGTGTCAGATAGCACGAATGTCAGACACCACGCCAACAGGGAGGTTCGAAATGCGGCACAGTATCGTGCGCGAAGGGATCGTCGCTGGAATACTCGGCGCGACCGCGGTTGCGGTCTGGTTTCTCGGCGTCGACTTGATCTATGCGCATGCGTTCGCCACGCCGGAAGCATTGGGACGGGGCGTGCTGCGACTGTTCGGACCGCCCGGCAGCGAAGGCACGATGGTGTTCGTCGTCGTGTATACGATCTTCCACTTCGCAGCATTCATCGGCGCCGGTCTGCTCGTGTCGGTGATCGTGCACTGGGCGCGGACGTCCCCCACGGTGCTGGCCGGCGCGATGATGTTGTTCGTCGCGTTCGAGATCGGGTTTTACGCACTGAGCTCGGCACTCTCGGAGTCACCGTTCCTTGGCGCGCTCGGCTGGGCTCAGGTGGCCACCGGAAACCTGATCGCGGCGATCGTGATGGGGACGTACATGTGGCGGACGCATCCCGAGCTCAAGAGCCAGTTGGACTATGCGCTGGCGGGGAAGGAATAGGCGCGCAACGCAGGAATTTGCATCGCTTCGGATGCGGAGAGCGAACGCTCGGCTCGAATTGAAGATTCCTTGACTCGAGCCATCAGTTCCGCCGCTCATGCTGTGGCGCCCCATTTGAGTCGCGCCTAATTGGCACGCCGCAAGCGCATCGGTCGTACCGATCTATGCAACCGGCTGCCAATCCACCTGCGCGCCCGCTTGAGAATCCTCGTCTCCCGCACGCTGCTGCCAGCGGAAGAACACCACCGAGATGATGACGAAGAAGAACAGCCCGCCCGGGATCCACATGATCAGCGCACCGAGCAGCTGATCCTGCAGCGGTGTGATTCCCCAGATCCTCGGCGCGCTGGAATACGCGGGATAGAGGATGTGATCCGCGTAGCCGATGCAGATGGCGATGATCGACATCGGGATGCTCATGAGGAACAGGTAGAGCATCTGCAGTGGATACGAGAGCCGGGGCAGCTCGGGCAGCGGGCTGAGGATGGGCCACCACATCAGCGTCGCGGCGATCATGAAGCACAGGTGCTGCACGATGTGCACGTTGTGGTTCGCCATCGCGAGGCCGTACACCGGCGGCAAGTGCCACACGGCGAGGACGACGTTGAAGATGAGGAAGCAGCGCGGCGCGGTGGTGACCCAGCGGGCGAGCGGGCCGATGACTCGCCACTGTAGCGCGGGGCGGAGCATCCAGCCCGGCGTGCCCATGATGAGGAGCGGCGGCGCGACGAGGGTGAGCAGCAGGTGCTGCACCATGTGCGCGCTGAAGAGATAGTAGTCGCTGAGGTCGTGCAGCCAGCCGTTGAGTGAAAAGAAGATCAGCACGAGCGCGCCGTAGAAGCAGGCGCGCTGACCCACGGTTGGCGTTTCGGTTGGCGACCGACTGGAGCGCCAGTGGTACAACGCTCCCAGTCCCGCCAACCCGATCACCGTGCTGGAGTGCACGGTGAATTCGGAGAAGGCGATGCGCGCTGCCGGATGCAGCAACAGCGCGACGGGCAGGTGCATCAGTTCAGCGCCCCGCCCGTCAACGAGAGTTTCCCGAAGAGGAACAACAGACCGATGAGGGTCGTCATGGCGATGATGAGCGGTCCGGTGAAGAGCACCCGGAACAGCTTGTGGTCGTAGCGGAGGTGCATGTAGAAGAGCACGACCGTGACGAACTTCACGGCCGACATGATGAGCAGCGAGGGAACGAACAGTCGCGACGCGACGAAGCTGGGGATGTAGTAGATCCAGACTTCGGCGACGGTGATGAGCGTGAGGATGACCGCGACCTTCCAGTAGGTGGACCAGGTCGGGTGCTCCTTCTCGATGCCCATCGACGTGTGATCGGCGTGGGAGACTACGGGCGAATCGGAAGAATCATGTGCCATTGTCGTCGCCTTACTTGATCAGGTAGACGAGCGTGAAGATCACGATCCACACGACGTCGACGAAGTGCCAGTACAGCGCGGCGAGATCGACGTTGAGGGCGTCCTTGGGACCCAGTCCGCGACGGTAGTCGATTGCGAGCAGGGTGAGTAGCCAGAGCACACCGGCGGTGACGTGCGCGCCGTGGAATCCGGTGAGCGTGAAGAACGACGAGCCGAACAGGTTGGTCCTGATCGTGAGTCCTTCGTGCACGAACGACGTGAACTCGAACGCCTGGAAGCCGAGGAACGTCACGCCGAGGATGGCCGTCATCCACAGCCAGAGCTTGGAGGAGCGGAGCAGCTTCTCGCCGAAGGCCGAGGGCGCCGGCTGGTCCTTCATCTCCACCGCGGCGAGCGCCAACACCATGGCGAGCGACGACATCAGCAGCACGAACGTCGACGCGGACGTGATGGGGATGTTCAGGATCGGCTTGAGGACGGTGGCGCAGACCGGTGGACCGCACACCTCGTGCGGGTACGGTCCGACG
>JBDSML010000028.1:0-16377 GCA_039915865.1 Gemmatimonadaceae bacterium
TCGAGCATGCAGGAGACGATCGGCGTGCTGCTCGACGGACTCGCCGGCCCGCTCTCGGCAAAGCAGCGACAATTGCTCGAGCTCAACCTCGACAGCGGACGCCGTCTGTCCGCAATGCTCACCAAGCTCCTGGATCTCTCGCGCATCGAGGCCGGCCTGCAGCCGGACTTCCAGATGCTCGACGTGTCGCAGCTCGTGAAGCGGAGCATCGACCGCGCGGACGCCGCACGCACGGAGCGCGCGTTCCAGGTCAGGTTCACGGAACCGGAGCATCGTCTGCTGCTGCGTGGCGACGACATTGCGATCGCGCAACTCGTCGACAACCTGCTGGAGAACGCGATCAAGTTCTCGCCATTGGGTGGTGTGGTGAGCGTTCGCGTCTCCGAATGGCCATCGGGGGGAGCGAGCGTCCCTCCGGCTCACGCGGCCGTGGTGCGGCGAGCCGGTCTCCGCGGGAGCGCATTGCTGCTCGTCGTCGCGGACGAGGGACCCGGCATTCCGGACGAGGAGAAGGAGCGCGTGTTCACACGATTCTATCAGGCCGAGGCGGGCCGTGCCGCGCGCGGCAGGGGCGGTGTCGGACTGGGACTCGCGATCTGCCACGAGATCGTCACGGCACATGGCGGTGCGATCTGGGTCGCGGACAACGAGCCGCGCGGAAGCCTGTTCTGCGTGCTGCTGCCAGGCGCCGTCGCTGCAGCGGACTCGCGTGGCGCGGCAGTCGCGCCCGCGGGGAGCGGATCGGTCGCGTGATGCACACGTCCATGCGCGTCATCGCGATAGCAGGCGCGATCGTGTCGATGTGGGCGTGTGCCTCATCGCGCGCATTCGATCAGCTGCTCGACGAGCATCGCTGGGCCGATGCGGCGCAGCTCTTCGCCGCCGACTCGACGCTCGTCAACGACGAACGGGCGCTCTACTCGGCCGCGTTGCTCTTCGGCTCTCCTTCGAGGCCGACGTACGATCCCGAGCGGGCGCGGGCGCTGTTTCAGCGGTTGCTGACCAACTTTCCCAATTCGCAGCATGTATCCGACGCGCAAGATCGTCTCGCGCTGCTCGGCGAGGCGGTGCGCGCGCGCACTGGCACCGCACGTGTGCGAGAGCTCGAGGCACGCATTGCTGCACTGACGGCGCAGCAGGTGCGGTTGCGCGCGGAGCTTGATTCGGTGCAGGCGCAGAGCGATGCCGTGAAGCGCAGTACGGCGCGGCTGGACGCCGATGTGCGCGATCGCGAGGAGCAGCTGCGCGCGCTGCGTCTCGAACTGCGACAACTGAAGGAGATCGACCTCAAGCCGCGAGCAGCGGGGCGGCGCCCTTCGGCAGTTTAGCCGGTCGCTCGCGATAAGCCGGGGTAGTTCAGCGCTCTTTCCGCGACGTCAGCGGTGCAGCGTCGGCTCGCTGGTGCTCAGCGCGTGCCCGAGTTTCGCGTGCGACTGCTCTCTCGACGGATGGTCTCCGAGCTGGAATACGACAGTTGCATATGGCAGTGCACTCACCGCCTCGTCCCGGGACACTCCGCACGCCTCGGCGTCAGTGAGGGCGAGCAACGTCTCGACGGTCGCGGTTTGCCACTCAGCTGGAAACGACCGCAGGCGGAGACAACGATCGTCGGTGCTCAAGACCAGACAGCGCGACAGCGACGTGTCGTTCGCGTGCGGCGCGTCCATCTCGGCGATTCGCCAGCGATGGCCCCTCTGATCCATCGCCATGCGCGCAACGATCGCGGACGGGTGACTCCGGATGACCCTCATTCCTCCTGACCTCCCCTCGATGAGCAACATCGGCTATGGCGTTTTCATCAGCACTCGCGTGCGGAAACGTGTGACGGCGCGATCCTTCGTAACAACGGCAAGATCAACTCCATTCGCATTTGCTGCTCACGCGTGTCGTCCGGCCACGCGCACGCGCCGTTGGGCGACAATGCTCAGTACGCTGGGGAAGGCTGCGCGCGCAGCAGCCTTGCTCAGCTGAACCGCGCGAGCAGGCGAGACGTACCCGACGATCACCTGGTAGTGTGGCTCCGCGACGCCGGGGTGCCCCGCATTGTAGACGATGTCGACGTGATCAACGTTCGCGTGAGCCGCTTTCAGGTCCGTGAATGCCTTCTTGGCATTCATGTCCTTGAGCGGGATCATGCAGATCGAGCTGACGAGAGCGCCACGGTGATCGTACGCGAGATACGGTCCCGCGGGGAGCGCTGCGGGATCGACGTACAGGGTGCCGAGTCCCGGGAGATAGTCTGGTAGCGCAACCAACGCGCTGACCTTCTGGTAAGCGCCGCCCGGCGGGGCGGTGTTCTGCGCCGAAGCGACTTCTGAAGCGGTGAACAGCAGTGCGGCACCGAGTACCGCAGAAAGTGCGAGGCGTCTCATGATCAGGATCTCCAGAGGGCCGGTGGCTGGCACCGGTGGCTGATCGCGCGCGAAATGCTACACGAGCATGGATACGCCAACGTCAGCAGCGCGACAATGAAGCTCCTGTACCGTGCACCACAACGCGCGTACCAGCGGCGCGTTTGTCCGTACGTCACCACGAGTCTGCAGTGCGGTCCCCCTCGATCTCAGGGAGATGCGGTGTCGGAAGCTTGCTCGTCATCGTCATCTGCGATCGTGAACGACGGGCGACCGATTTCATCGCGGGCTTCCAGGCGCGCGAGCAGCAGATAGAAGTACAGCATCCCGCGTTGCGGGCCGAGGGCATCGAGCACGCGCTGCGCGTCGAACGGCGTCGATCCCGCAACGAGCGCGATGTTGCTCGCGACGCTGGTGTCATTGGCCGGGAACACATCCATTCGCCCCAGGCCGCGCAGCAGAATGACGGCGGCCGTCCACGGGCCGATCCCCTTGATTTGACGGAGCATTGCCGCCGCATCCGCACTCGTGCACTCCTCCAGCATTGTGGCGTCGAGCGTATGGGATGCGAGCGCTTCGGCGACCCGTCGTAACGTTGCGATCTTGTTGGCGCTGAGCCCGAGTGCCCGCAAGAGAATGTCCGGTGCACCCTGAACGCTTTCGACGTCAGGAAATGCGTACAACGGCACCGGCACGCCGTCGATTTCCACCGATCGCCCCAGCGCAACAACCAGGCGGTGCATGATCGCGCTCGCCGCACGAAGGCTCACTTGCTGGAAGACGACCGCATTGGCGCATGCCTCCCAAAGCGTGGGATAGCGAGGCGGCTTTACACCGTCCATGCGCGCAATCAGGGGCGCGAGCCAGGGGAGCTGCGCCGCCGATCGATTGAAGGCAGAGACATCGCGGTCGGTGCCGAGCATGCACCGCACGAGCGTTAGCACCTCGGACTCCGTGCCAGAGGCACCCTCGATGGTGATGCGGAGCAAGTCATCGTGGGGTAGCTGCATTGCGCGCACAATCACTGGTTTGGGAGAACCGGCGAGAGCACGCACATAGTGCCCATCTGGCGTGAGTAGATCGACGACATTTGTGGAGAGCCGCCGGAGCACGCTCACGGTGAGATCCAGGCGATATGGCACAACGACCGGGATCTCGTGCACCGGCATCAATGTCGAATCGGCCGGCCCCGAGCTTGCGATCCTTGCTTCACGGACATTTCACCCACGCGCAAGTGGAGTAGACAATGGAGAAAACACACTTCAAGAATGGCGACCACGTCCGCTGAAAACGATGCTGCCGTTCAACATCGAGATGTTGTACGCCTCTCTCGCGATCGCGCGCCGACGTCAGAGGTAGTCGAGGTCGCGCGCGTGGTCTCGCCAGACCGCGGGCGGGACGAGCAGGACGGGTATCGACAACTGAGCCGTGACGGCGGCCGACAGTGAACCCCAAATCGAGTCGCCGTGCTCGCGGGATGCCCGCGTCCCGAGGATCACGAGCTCAGCGTCCGAGTCGATTGCCTGTCGTAAAATCGCCGCAATCGGGTCTGGATTCGTAACCGTGAGTCCCTCTACGGTGACGCCAGCCCAGACAGCGGCATTCCGCTGGAGGATATCCACGTCGTGGGCAACGGATCGCTGCATGCGCGCCGAAGCACCTGCGGGAGCTGCGCCAGTCTCGACGTGGAAGGCGGTCAGGGCTGCACTGGCGCCCGTCGGAGCTCGCTTTCGGAGCGCGGAAGACCATGAGAGCGCCACGAGCAACGAGCCTCGTGCGGCTTCCGACTTGTCGATGGCCACAAGCGCCTTCTGTATCGGTATTGAAAGCGGCCGGGTGACGACGAGGACAGGAACGAGCGTATGTGTGATGCATGCGTAGGCGGTGCTGCCGACCGGACGATCCGAAGCCGGCGTCGCCTCTCCGCCGCGCCGCCCAAGCACGACGACATCCGCCTTCAGCGTGTCGGCGAGTAGCGAAATGGCCCGACGTGGCTCTCCCGAAATGAGATGGATCGTCGGTTGCGTCGTGCCGCCCGCGCGCTCGAGCGCCTCTCCGATCGTGTGCTCGTAGTCGGCCCGACGGCCGGTCTCCGTCGCCAGGTCGTCCTCAGGCGACGCGACGTGAGTGACGTGCAGGCTTGCTCCAGCCGCGTCGGCCAGCCGCACGGCCGTTTCGATCGCGGCATCCGATGTCTCCGTGAGATCGGTCGCGACGAGAATTGTTTCCAGGGTCAACAGGCGCATGGGCGATTCTCGATGCCATAAGCGTACCGAACCGGTCACGTGCACGCGCGTCCGGCGCGACAATGACGCTCCTGTACCATCTCATGCGACGACCGTACCAGCGACAAGATGTCGTCCGATCGGTAGGCTCCTCAGTGTGGCACTGAGCGTCGCCCACAAGCAGGAGGAGTCGTGAGGACGAAAACGATTGTGCGGGAAGGGGGAGCGGGGAAGACAGGTCCACAGGCGGGGAAGCCGATGCGCCGCCTCCTGCGATTGGGCCAGAGCGTTTGGCTGGACTACCTGCGTCGCGGGATGACCCGCTCCGGCGAGCTCGCCGGGATGGTCGCCGACGGCCTGCGCGGCATGACCTCCAATCAGACTATCTTCGAGCAAGCGATCGCCGGAAGCGCCGATTACGACGATGCGCTGATGAAGCTGACGGACTCGTGTGCGACGGATCGGGAGATGTTCGAGGCACTGGCCATCACGGATGTGCAGGAAGCGGCGGACGTCTTCCGGGATGTGTATGACGAGGCAGACGGCGCCGATGGCTTCGTCTCGATCGAAGTCTCGCCCGAATTGGCGCGGGACACGGAAGGCTCGATCGCCGAGGCGCGGCGACTGTGGCGAGGGGTCGATCGCCCGAACGTGATGATCAAGATTCCCGGAACTCGCGAGGGGTGGCCCGCGATCGAACGGTGCCTTCGGGACGGAATCAATATCAACATCACGCTCCTTTTTTCGCTCGAACACTATGATGCCGTCGCCGACGCATATCTGCGCGCGCTCGAGGCGCGCGTCGCGATGGGACAGCCCATCGATCGCGTCGCGTCGGCGGCTTCGCTCTTCGTGAGTCGAGTCGATACCGAAGTGGACAAACGGATCGCGGCGAAAGGCGATGCGCTGGCAGCCTTGAGCGGTCGAGTGGCAGTCGCGAATGCCCGACTGGTGTACGCGTCTTTCGTGGATATCACGCGCGGCCCCCGCTGGAAGGCTCTCGAGGCACAGGGCGCGAAAGTCCAGCGTCCGCTATGGGCGAGCACAGGAACGAAAAACGCCGCCTACTCCGACGTGCTGTACGTCGAGTCCCTGATCGGCGCAGGTACGATTACGACAGTTCCTCCTGAGACGCTCCGGCTGTTCCAGGATCACGGCGTCATCGAACAGACACTGCCCGGCGACGTGGCCGACGCCCAGCGGACAATGCGCGCGTTGGCGTCAGGCGGAATCGATTTCGCCGACGTGAACCGAACGCTCGAAGAGGAAGGGATCGGGAAATTCACGAAGTCGCTCGAGAAGCTGCTCGCTGTCATCGCGGACAAACGCCAATTACTCCGCCAGACCCTTGGTGCTGGGGACAACCAGCGTAGCGAGCAGACGTCAGGGAGCGACTCGACGGAGACGCTCGGACGCGCGTTTCGGCATCAGCGAGCGGATAAGCCATGACGCCCGGTTTCGATCAGCCCCTGTACATGCTGCCGTTCGACCAACGGGAGTCCTTTCAGTCGAAGCTATTCGGATGGACCGGCGCCTTGAACGCCGCGCAGACAGCCGAGATCGCCGACGCCAAGCAGGTCGTCTACGACGGCTTCTGCGCCGCGATCGAGCGCGGAGCACCAAGGGAGCATGGAGCCATCCTGGTGGACGAACAGTTCGGTGCTTCCATCCTGCGAGAGGCGGCACGCGAGGGATTCATGACCGCGTGCCCCGTTGAGAAGAGCGGACAGAAAGAATTCGACTTCGAGTACGGGGAGGAGTTCGCCCGGCATATCGAGGCAGTCGATCCAACGTTCTCCAAGGTGCTCGTTCGCTACAATCCCGAGGGCGATCGATCCATGAACCGGCGTCAGGCTGCTCGCCTCGGCCGACTCTCGGACTATCTCCGCCGCACGGAGCGGAAGTTCATGTTCGAGTTGCTCGTGCCGGGTGAGCAGGCGGAGCTCGATGAGTTGCATGGAGACACGAGTGCCTACGATCGCCTGCGACGTCCGCGGCACATGGTGTCTGCGATAGTGGAGCTGCAGGACGCGGGCGTCGAGCCCGACGTGTGGAAGATCGAGGGCCTCAGCGACCATGAAGACTGCGAAAGCGTGGTGAGCGCAGCTCGCCGGGACGGGCGGGATCGGGTCGGATGTATCGTCCTGGGGCGCGGTGCGGACTCGGTGCAGGTGGAGCGGTGGCTCAAGACGGCGGCGAGCGTTCCCGGGTTCATCGGCTTCGCCGTGGGACGCACCACGTTCTGGGACGCGGTGCTCGATTGGAAGGAGAAAAGCATCACGCGCGAGGAGGCGATAACGGAGATCGCCCGACGCTACCGGGAGTGGGTGCACATCTTCCAACACGCCACGTGCTCGACCACGTAGCGAGGCCGACGCTCGGCCGGATGGGGCCCTGAACTGGTGCTCAACGCGCCTGGAGGCATTCTTCTGTCCGCCATGCGCTCCGAGTTCGGCGGCCACGCTGAGAAGCAGGCGTCGGAATGATCACCGTCCGATCGGCGATGGCTGAGATGCGCGCGCAACGCGGACCAGACCTGTGAACGAGACCCTCCGTCCCGCTGACTCGGAATCGCGCTTGCTGGACGACACCCAGCGACGAGCATTCACGTACTTCATCCACGAAACGAACCCCGTCAACGGATTGGTGATCGACACCACGACGGTGGGCGCACCATCCAGCATCGCAGCGGTGGGACTCGCGCTCACGAGCTACCCCGCGGCCGTGGAGCGTGGATACATCGCACGGCAACTCGCTGCGGCGCGCACCCTCACCACCCTGCGATTCTTCTGGCGGAGCAAGCAGGGGCCGGAGGCTGACGCTACAGGGTATCACGGGTTCTACTATCATTTTCTCGACATGCACAGCGGGACGCGGGCGTGGGCGTGCGAGTTGTCGACCGTCGATTCGTCGCTGCTCATCGCCGGAATGCTCACTGCCGCGGCGTACTTCGACGGAGGCAGTGACGTCGAACGTGAAATCGGCGAGCTCAGCGAACAGCTCTATGCCCGCGTCGATTGGCAGTGGGCGCTCGATGGCGGTCTGACGTTGACGCACGGCTGGAAGCCCGAGCTCGGCTTTCTGCCATACCGGTGGGAAGGCTATGATGAAGCGCTCGTGCTGTACGTGCTCGCCCTTGGCTCGGACACACACCCCATTCCTCCGGCGAGCTACCGCGCGTGGATGGCGACCTATGAGTGGCGGACCGTCTACGACACCTCGTTCCTGTACGCCGGACCGCTCTTCATCCATCAGCTCAGTCACGTGTGGATCGACTTCCGCGGCATTCAGGACGCGTACATGCGCGAGCGCCGCAGCGACTACTTCGAGAACAGCCGGCGTGCGACCGTCGTGCAGCAGCAATATGCGATGCGCAATCCCCACGGATTCGCGCAGTACGGCGAAGCGGATTGGGGAGTCACGGCGAGCAACGGGCCGGGTAACGTGACGTGTGACGTTGGAGGTGTCGCGCGCGAGTTCTTCGGCTACCTCGCGCGCGGCGTTCCCGATGGCCCGGATGACGGAACGCTGGCGCCGTGGGGGGTCATCGCGTCCCTTCCCTTCGCACCGGACATCGTGCTGCCGACGATGGCGCACATGTGGCGGCTCCACCTCGGCGGCGACCATCCGTACGGATTCAGGACGGCGTACAATCCGACGTATCCGGACCCCGCCGGGTCGGCGCGCGGATGGGTGTCGCCGTATCATTGCGGCCTGAACCAGGGACCCATCGTCGTGATGATCGAGAATTATCGCTCAGGGCTGATCTGGCGCCTGCTGCGCGGACATCCGCGTGTCGTTGCTGGCCTCCGTGCCGCGGACTTCAACGGCGGCTGGCTCTCTCCGCCTGGTCCGCATGGTGACTCGCAGGTGACATCGTGAAACCCACGAGCCACGTGCCGGAGTTGTCGCACATCCGTCGATTCTCGACTCCGCACGGTGCGACACCGGCCACTCAGCTGTTGTCGAATGGGAGCTACGCCGTGATGATCACCGCGGCAGGATCGGGCTACAGTCGCTGGCAGGACATCGCGGTCACGCGCTGGCGCGACGATACGACCTGCGACGACACCGGATCGTACATCTTTGTTCGTGACGCCGAGAACGGCCTCGGTTGGTCGGCCGCGTTCCAGCCGAGCGGTGTCGAACCGGAGCGCTACGAGGTGTCATTCGCCGACGATCGTGCGGAGTTCGTCCGGCGCGACGGTGCGATCGAGACACGACTCGAGGTGATCGTCTCGTCCGACGACCAGGCCGAGCTGCGTCGTGTCTCGCTCACAAATCATGACGTGACGACGCGACACATCGATGTCACGTCGTACGCGGAGATCGTGCTCGCGACGGCCGCGAGTGACGCCGCGCATCCGGCGTTCTCCAACCTGTTCATCGAGACGGAATGGGTTGCCATGCGCCACACGCTACTGGCAACGCGACGGCGCCGCGCACCAGAGGAGCACGAGATTTGGCTCGCGCACGTCATGGCGGTGGACGGTGATGTGGTCGGTGCGCTCGAGTACGAGACAAGGCGGGACCAATTCGTGGGTCGCGGTCGGAGCGTGCACGATCCGCGGGCGGCGAGTGTCGGTTCCACACTCGCCAATACCGTCGGCGCCGTTCTCGACCCGATCGTGAGTCTGCGACGCCGGATGCGGATTGCGCCCGGCGACACGGTGCGCATGACGTTTTCGACGATCGTGGCGTCGTCGCGCGACGCCGTTCTCGCCGTTGCCGACAAGTATCGCGTTGCATCGGCGTTCGAGTCGCAGGTCGTCGCGCGGAAGCACTCACTACTCCACTCGCATGATGATCGCTTCGAGGCCGGAGAGCTATCACTGTTCGAGACGCTTGCCGGGCACATCCTCTATCCCGACAAGGCACTGCGCAGTGGCGACGTCGTCGGTCGGCAAACAGCCGGAGTCGACGCACTCTGGGCGAACGGAATCTCCGGTGACCTGCCCATCGTGTTGGTGGCACTCGACGACGCGCCACACGTCGACCTGGTGCGCGCCGTGCTCCGTGCTCAGGCGTACTGGCGATCGAAGTGCCTGGCGGTTGATCTCGTGCTCGTCAACGATGCCACGGGCGGCGACGGAGCGAACCTGCAGTCGTTGGTGGAGGAATCGATCGAGTCCGTCGAACCGGATCCGCATCCCGAAGAGTCGAAGGCACAGGGGAAGACGTTCGCATTCCGTGCCGACACGTTGACGATGGCGCAGCGCGACGTCCTGGAGAGTGTCGCTCGCGTGAAGCTCTCGGGTCGGCGTGGCACACTTGCCGAGCAAATCGCGGCCGCGGTCGCCCCCGCCCCGATCGCACCACCGTGTCCACCCGGGGTGCGCGATACGACCACGCCGGCGGTTGGAACCGCAGCGCCGACATCTCAACTCGAATTCTTCAATGGCTTCGGTGGCTTCGACCACGGTGGCCGCGAGTACGTGACCATCTTGCGCCCAGGCGAATGGACGCCGGCGCCCTGGATCAACGTGATCGCCAATCCGGACTTTGGCTGCCTCGTGTCCGAGTCTGGGGCCGGCTGCACGTGGTCCGTCAACAGCCAGGAGAACCTGCTCACCAATTGGTCCAACGACCCGGTGAGCGATCCGCCAAGCGACATGTTCTATATCCGGGACGAGGAGTCGCAAGAGCTCTGGACGCCGACCGCGCTTCCCATCCGCGAGCACACCGGCGAGTACGTGGTACGACATGGACACGGCTATACGCGCTACGAGCGCGCGTCGCACGGCGTGGCGATCGACCTGCTGCAATTCGTGCCGGCCGACGCGCCGATCAAGATCTCGCGTCTTGTCCTGACGAATCATTCCTCGCGAAGCCGGCGGCTGTCGGTCACGGCGTATCTCGAATGGGTGCTTGGCGTGGCGCGTGGTGGGTCCGCGCCGTACGTGACCACCGAAATCGACGCCGCAACCGGTGCGATGTTCGCGCGCAATTTCTGGAACCGCGACTTCGGCAACCGCATCGCCTTCGCCGACCTCGGCGGTCTGCAGCAAAGCTGGACGGGAGACAGGGCCGAGTTCATCGGCCGGAATGGCGCCACCGATCGTCCGGCGGCGCTGGTGAATAACCAACCATTGTCGAGACGCACTGGAGCCTCGCTCGATCCGTGTTGCGCGCTTCAGACCGTGGTGGAGATTCCGGCCGGCGGCCAGGTGACGATCGTACACCTCCTGGGACAGGCGGAAACGCGCGAGGCCGCGCGCGCGCTGATCGCACGCTACCGCTCCGCGGATCTCGACGCGCACCTCGCAATCGTCACGGACGGCTGGGCGCAGGTGTTAGGGTGCGTTGAGGTGAGCACGCCCGATCCTGCGCTCGACCTCATGCTGAATCAATGGCTGCTGTACCAGACGCTCGCCTGCCGAGTCTGGGCGCGAACGGCGCTCTACCAGGCGAGCGGGGCATACGGATTTCGCGACCAGCTACAGGACGTCATGGCGCTCGCCGTATCGCGGCCCGACCTGACGCGCGCGCAAATCGTGAAGGCGGCGTCGCGACAGTTCGTCGAGGGCGACGTGCAACACTGGTGGCACGAGCCAGCGGGAGCGGGCGTGCGAACGCGCATCGCCGATGACATGCTCTGGTTACCGTACGTCGCGACACACTATCTCGACGTGACGGGTGACCTGGCGATCCTCGACGAAGCCGTGCCATTCCTCGCGGGACCCGTGCTGAAGCCCGGACAGAATGAGTCGTACTTCGTGCCGGACGCTTCGACGCAAGACGGGACGCTCTTCGAGCACTGTGCGCGGGCGCTCGACCGAAGCCTCGCCGTGGGCACGCATGGCCTTCCGTTGATGCGAACGGGGGATTGGAACGACGGCATGAATCGCGTCGGTGTCGACGGCAAGGGAGAGAGTGTCTGGCTCGCGTGGTTTCTGTACACGAACCTCGTGTCATGGTCTCGCGTGGCCGAGGCGCGAGGGGACGCGACCCGTGCGTCGGCCTGGACACACCACGCCGACGCAATCAGGCAGGCCGCGGAGCGCGAGGCGTGGGACGGCCACTGGTACAGTCGCGCCTACTTCGACGACGGCACGCCGCTGGGCGTTGCTGGCGGCGATGCCTGCACCATCGCCGCGATCGCGCAGTCGTGGGGCCTCATCTCCGGCGCGGCCGATCCGGTTCGCGCGCGCCACGCAATGGATGCCGTCGATCGGCACCTCATTCGCCGGAAGGACAGTCTGGCGCTCCTGTTCACTCCACCCTTCGATCACACCGCGCTCGAACCCGGCTACATCAAGGGATATGTGCCCGGCGTGCGCGAAAACGGCGGACAGTATACGCACGCATCGGTCTGGACAGCGATCGCCTTCGCCGAGCTCCATGATGGCGACCGGGCCGCCGAGATCCTTTCGATGTTGAACCCCATCGAACGGTCGTCCACGCCCGACGCCGTAGCGCGTTACCGCGTCGAACCGTATGTGTCGGTGGGCGACGTCTATTCCGAGCCACCCCACGTCGGTCGCGGCGGATGGAGTTGGTACACCGGCTCCGCGGGATGGATGTATCGTGCCGGCGTCGAGTGGCTGCTCGGTGTGCGATTGCGCGAACGCCGGCTGCTGATCGATCCGTGCATCCCGACGGCATGGCCTGGGTTCACGCTGGCGCTTCGGTTCGGCGCGGCGCGGTATGAACTCACGGTCGAGAACCCGGACGGAGTGTGTCGCGGCGTTACATGGCTCGAACTGGACGGCGTGCCGAGCAGCGATCGCAGCGGCGTTCCGCTAGTCGACGACAAGCAGGTCCATCGCGTGCGTGCGGTGCTTGGAGCCCCAGAGCGTGGGCCCGGAGCGAAAGAGTCATGAGTCGTGCTGCCCAGAGGCGGAAATCGAGATGAGCAAAACGAATGACCGTCCAGCGCAGTCCGATGCACTCGTCGTGTTTGGCGTCACGGGCGACCTGGCGTACAAGATGATATTCCCTGCACTGTACGCGATGGTAGAGAGCGGCGCGCTTGCCGTTCCGGTCATCGGTGTAGCCTTTCCTCCAATCACTGTCGCCGCCCTGCGCCACCGCGCGACTGACAGCATCGAAGCCTCCGGCATCGCGGTGGATCGTCGCACGCTGAAGCGACTGCTGGCGCTACTCCAGTACGTGTCCGGGGACTACCAGGACGCGACCACCTTCTCGGCGCTCAGCCAGGCACTCGGCAAGGCACAGCGTCCGGCGCACTACCTCGCTATTCCTCCGGCACTCTTCGCCACTGTGATCGAAGGGCTCCGGGCCGCGGGTCTGGCGGATCAGGGGCGCGTCATCGTCGAGAAGCCATTTGGTCGTGATCTGGCGTCGGCGCGTAAACTCAATGCCGTCGCGCACGCCGCATTTCCGGAGGACGCAATCTTCCGGATCGATCACTTTCTGGGGAAGGAAGAGATCATGAACATTCTCTACTTCCGATTCGCCAACTCCTTTCTCGAGCCGATCTGGAATCGAAACTTCGTCGCGAGCGTGCAGATCACCCTTGCCGAACGGTTCGGCGTGCGCGATCGCGGAGCGTTCTACGAGACCGCCGGTTGCTTGCGCGACGTGGTCCAGAACCACCTGTTTCAGATCGTTGCCCTCCTGGCCATGGAACCACCCGTCGCCCGGAACTATGGTGCCGTTCATACGGAGAAGGCCAAGGTCTTCGAAGCGATGAGGCAGCTCACGTCTCGCGACCTCGTGCGCGGCCAATACGCGGGCTATCGCAAGGTCCCGCATGTGGCGAGAAATTCGGATGTCGAGACGTACTGCGCGATGCGACTCTTCATCGAGTCGTGGCGATGGGAGGGCGTGCCATGGTACTTGCGGTCTGGCAAGTGCCTGCCGGAGACCGCCGCCGAGGTGATCGTCGAGCTCAAGCCACCTCCGTCGACCTTGTTTGGAGATTCAAAGCCACGGACCGGCATGGCGAACTATCTTCGTTTCCGGCTCTCGCCGAACGCCGCAGTCGGCTTGGGTGTCCGGGTAAAGCGATTCGGGGAGGAATTCGTCGGCGACCAGAAGGAGCTGTATCTGGTCGAGCCGACGATTGGCGCCGAGTCGCCGTATCAGCGGTTGCTGGGTGACGCCATGGCCGGAGACGGCGCACTGTTCACGCGAGAAGATGCGGTCGAGGCTGCGTGGACCGTCGTCGACAAGGTTCTCGACACACATGCGGTCGCGATCCAGTACAAGCGCGGCAGTTGGGGGCCGCCACAGGCCGACGCCCTCATCGCCGGTCACGGAGGGTGGCACAATCCCGTGCTCGACCGCACTCACGAATAGAGGCATCGGCGAAATGGCCGAGCGTCTGCAACAGGAGTCTCGATGAACGCACCGTACGCAGCGCGATACCGCCACCAACCTGCCTCATGACCGAGAATCAAATCCCATCCCGTGAGCCGTTGACGGCGTGCGCGGCGTGGAACGCGCTCGAGGAACACCACCGCACGGTTGGGGACGTGCATCTGCGTCAGCTCTTCGCCGGCGATCCGCAGCGAGGCACTCGCTTGACGGCAGAAGGGGTCGGCCTCTATCTCGACTATTCGAAGCAGCGGGTTACGGACGAGACGCTGCTTCTGCTCCTGCGCCTGGCGCGAGACCGCGGACTCGCCAACCGGATCGAGGCGATGTTCACCGGCGAGAAGATCAATGTGACGGAGCGGCGCGCCGTCCTTCACGTCGCGCTGCGCGCGCCGTCCGGCGAACGAATCGTCGTTGACGGCGCCGACGTGGTGCCCTCGGTACACGCGGTGCTCGACCGGATGGCCGCCTTCGCCGATGCCGTCCGCGGCGGCGGCTGGAAAGGTCACTCGGGCCGAGCCATCCGGAATGTCGTGAACATCGGCATTGGCGGATCCGACCTCGGACCAGTGATGGCCTATGAGGCGCTCCGCCACTACAGCAACCGGGAGATGAATTTTCGTTTCGTCTCCAACGTCGATGCGACGGACTTCGTGGAAGCCACTCGCGATCTCGATCCGCACGAGACGCTGTTCATCGTCTGTTCGAAGACATTCACGACGCTCGAGACATTGGCCAACGCGCACCTGGCGCGCGCATGGTGCGTGGATGCGTTAGGCGCGGAGGAGGCAGTGCGCCGGCATTTCGTCGCTGTATCGACCAACGCTGCAGGCGTGGCGAAATTTGGTATCGATACCGCGAACATGTTCGAATTCTGGGATTGGGTCGGCGGCCGCTATTCAATGGATTCCGCGATTGGACTGTCGACGATGTTGGCCATCGGGCCGGCGCACTTTCGCGAGATGCTCAACGGCTTTCACGTCATGGACGAGCACTTTCGTGCGACGCCGCTCGAGCGGAACCTGCCGGTGATCATGGCGCTGCTCGCGATCTGGAACACCAACTTCCTGGATGCCCACACCCTCGCGGTACTGCCATACGACCAGTATCTGAAGCGGTTTCCCGCGTACCTGCAGCAGTTGACGATGGAGAGCAACGGAAAGCACGTCACCCTCGACGGTGTGCGCGTGAATTACGACACCAGCCCGATCGTGTGGGGCGAACCGGGCACCAACGGGCAGCATTCGTTCTATCAGCTGATTCATCAGGGGACCAGGCTCGTCCCCTGCGATTTCATCGCATTCTCGCGGTCGCTCAACGCGCGCGCAGGGCATCACGATCTCCTCATGGCGAACGTCTTCGCGCAGGCGGAAGCGCTCGCCTTCGGCAAGACGGCGGCTGAGGTGCAAGCCGAGGGAACGCCGAGTTGGCTCGTACCGCATCGCGTGTTCGACGGCAATCGGCCGACGACGACGATTCTCGTCGACCAGCTCACGCCGCATACGCTGGGATCACTCGTTGCGCTCTACGAGCACAGCGTCTTCACCCAGGGAGTCATCTGGGGCATCGATTCGTTCGATCAATGGGGTGTGGAGCTTGGCAAAGCCCTGGCGCAGCGAATCGGTGGAGAGTTGACGAGCGACGGCCCGCCCGCGGACGGCCACGACAGCTCGACGGCTACACTGATGCGACGCTACATGAACTCGCGGGCGGCCACGCCGGGATGACACCGTCAGGGAAGACCGTCGGCGATTCGTGGACCAACAGGATAAGCCGCACGGTCGCTCTTCTGCTCGTCTCGCCGTTGCTGCTGTTGATCGCCGCGGCGTACCTGCAATGGGGTATCGCTGGATTGCCATCCCTGCCCGCGCTGACGCACGCAGGGATGGCGGAGCCGTCCGGCTTCCCCGCGTGGCTCCGCATCACCCACTACGTCAACTTCCTGTTCCTGACGCTGCTCATCCGCAGCGGCCTGCAGATTCTCATGGATCATCCGCGTCTCTACGGAAACGTCCACTGCACTCCCGGCACCGAATGGCTTCGGCTCACGCCGGTCACGGTGCCGACGGACCGCTTGTGGACTGCGAAGGACGACTCGCGATACCTCAGTCCCTGGGTCGGCCTGCCTGGACATCGACACACGGTCGGCATGGCTCGCCACTGGCATTTCCTCACCGTGCTGTTCTGGGTGGGGAACGGTGTCGTCTTCGTCGGGCTGCTGTTCGGAACCGGCCAATGGCAACGACTGGTGCCGACGTCATGGCAAATCGTGCCCGATGCCTGGGCGGTGTTCGTCCACTACGCCACGCTCCATTTTCCGCCGGAGCCAGACGGCTTCTATCAATACAACGCACTGCAGCAGTTGGCGTACTTCGCCGTCGTGTTTGTTCTCGCGCCCTGTGCGATCCTGACCGGTCCGTCGATGTCACCCGCGCTGACGAACCGCTTCAAGTGGTATCCGTTCCTTCCAGGGAACCGACAGATCGGCCGGTCGCTCCACTTCCTCGTCATGTGCGCGT
>JBDSML010000078.1:0-13214 GCA_039915865.1 Gemmatimonadaceae bacterium
CCGAGCAGGGTGAGCTCGGAATAGAGAATCGCCGGGCGGGTGCCGAGGGCCAGGTAGGCCTCGTGCAGGCGACCGCGATACGCGAGCTCGAGCGGCACGTTGTACGCGGCGAGCGTGGAATCCTCGACAAATGCCGGCGACGTGCGCGGACGGCGCTGCAACACGCGGAGCAGCCGCAGCGCCGTCTCCGCGCTATCGGGCCACCGCCGGAGCGGATACCATGCGTTCCGGATCACGGTGCTGCTGATCGTGTCGAGCAGCGTGCGCGTCTCGGCGCGGGCCGATTCCCGCGGATCGAGGAGCCGCGCCGCGAGGCGGATCGCGTCCGCCGCCTTGTCGGTGGTGTTGAGAGCGAGATAGGCGCGGGCATATTCCAGCGCGGCCGCGGGCCCGCGCTGGTTCAGCGCGAGCTCCACCGGATGGATGTAGGCGGGAGCGAACGCGGAGTCGAGCGCGATGGAGCGGTCGAAGGCGTCGAGCACGCTCGACTCGGTGACGCCGAAGAGGGAGCCGTAGCCATAGTGGAATCGGGCCTCGCCCACCGCGAGCCAGACCTCAGGGTCATTGGGGTATCGGCGCGCCGCCTCATCCACCGTCGCGAAAAGCCTTCGCACGAGATTGAAGGGCGGGGAAACCGGATCGATTGACACGCGGATCGAGTCGGCCACGACAAGCAGGCTCTCGCGCGGCGCCAGCGCATGGTTCAGCCGTCCTGCGCGGAGCGAGTTCCGCTTCGTGAGCGAATCCTCTCCGTCGTTCTGCCACTCCCGCACCAGCGACAGCCGTCGGAGCGCGGGCGCGAAGGTGGAGTCGAGCCCCACGGCGCGCACATAGGCGGCGCCGGCGGAGTCCCACGAGGTGCGACGATAGAAGCGCTCGCCCTGCAGGTACGCACGCAGCGCAGGGATCGAGCGGGCGCTGAGCGGCTCCGCTCGCGTGGCGCCGAGCCGGTGGACGCGCCCGAGATCCGCGAGGAGGTGCAGGGTCAGCGAGTCCGCGAGCCGTTCGACGCTCGCGGCCGTGACGACATAATCGTAAGTGGTGTCCCGCACCGCGTCGAACAGGTGGGCATCAGAGCGCACCTCGTCCTGGCCACTGCCGACCAGGTTGCCGTAGACCACGTAGCGCGCCTCTGTACGCTTCGCGAACGCCGGCATCGAGTCGCGAAGCGCGCGCGGCGGGGCACGGCGGATGGCGAGGGTGGGCGAGACGGCGCGCAGCGGACCGGCACCGTCAAGATTGTGCGCGAGTACGTCGACCATCCCCTCGCGCCAGATGGGCAGGTCGCCTCCGGTGGTGAGCGCATCGAATGGCGCCACGACGAGGGATACCGGCGCCTCGACGACGGTACCGCGCGCGCGGACGACGAGCTTCGCGACGCCGACGCCGGTGGCGGCGAGCAGCAATGCTGCGATCGCGATACGTCCCGCGTTGGCGCGCAGACGGCGGCCCATGCGCTTCACGCGCGACACCGAGAAGGCGCTCGTGAAGCTCGCCGTGAAGCTGGACGTCTGCACCGCCACCTCAAGCGCGTCGCGCAGCTCGGCGGCGGTCTGGAAGCGATCGGCCGGCGACTTCTCGAGGGCGCGCGCGACCGCCGTGACGACGCCCGGCGGCGTATCTGGTCGCAGGTCGTCGAGCGGAGGAGGACGCTCCGTGAGGTGCGCGGCGAAGATCTCCTGCACGTTCGCCCCCTCGAACGGAGGCCGACCCGCCAAGGCCTCGAACAGCACGACGCCGAGGGCATAGATGTCTGCCCGCGCGTCCACCCCCTTCTCGCCGACGGCCTGCTCGGGCGCCATGTAGCCGATGGTCCCCAGCGACATGCCCGTCCCCGTCAGCCGTTCGCCGGCCGTCTGTCCCGGCGAACTGTCGAGCGCGGCGGCGATGCCGAAGTCGGCCAGCACCGCGTGGCTGCCCTGCAGCAGGATGTTTTCCGGCTTGATGTCGCGGTGGATCACGCCCTGCCCGTGCGCGTACGCGAGCGCATCCGCGACCTCGCGGACGAGACGCGTGGCGTCCAGCACGGGGAGCTGCCCCTCATGCTGGAGTCGCGCGCGCAGCGACTCCCCGCTGATGAAGGGCATGATGTAGTAGAGCAGCCCCTCGCGCTCGCCCGCCGCGATCACAGGCAGGATGTGTGGGTGCTGCAGGTGCGCCGTGAGCCCGCTCTCGCGCTTGAAGCGCGCAATGCTCATGTCGCTCGTGAGCTCGGGCGGCAGGATCTTGATCACCACCTGGCGACCGAGGGCATGGTCGGTCGCCAGGAAGACCCGACTCATCCCGCCGGCGGTCAGCTCGCGGTCGACGCGGTACTCAGTGGCGAAGATCTCGCGAAGGTCAGTGAGCAGGTCTCCCACGGACGCTAGGCCTTCCGGCCGGCGTCGAGCATCAACGCGGTCGCGCACCAGGTTCGAAGCGGTTCCGCATGAGCTGCCGACAAAAACATGACGGCTGGATCACGACTTTCCCACCGCTGCTCGGCGAGTGCGATGCGCTGGTCGGGCGTCAGGCGATGGAAGTCGATGCGTGGTGCGGCCATATCGTAGTATCGATGACGCGACTGTCCCGTCAAGATGCCTGTTGAGGCATGAGCAGTGGGTCACCGATCCAGACGTGCATCGCGAGCGCGCCGAAGCACACGCTGCGCGTTCTTGCGCTCGGGCAGGTTCTTCACGGTCCAGAGTTCCTTCCAACAGGACACGCGCAACGTCTTCCGCGGCAACCCGGCCCTGCGCGCCGAGTGTACCGATGCGATGGAGCTGGGGCCGCGGGACGCGCGGTCGCGGGGGACGATCGAGGTCAATCCGGTGTGTCGAGGAGTGCCGACCGTTGCAGCGCACTGAATCGTGTGGTCGCGGCGCCTCAGAGTCCCGGTTCGTGAAAGAGTGCGCCTGCCGGGAGTACCGTTCGCAGCAAGGAAGGGCCTTCCCACTCCACCTGTAGGGAATAGCCACCACCGCCCTCGAAGAACAGCAGCCGCACCGGGTGAAGCCCCGCGCTCAGCGCCACCTGACCCGAAACTCCACGTCGGCTGTGTGGCCCGTCGTTGTCGACGACCAATCGCTCGCCGAGGTAGAGTGCGCTGCCGTCGTCGGAGGCGACGGTGAAGGTGTAGACGCCATCCTCAGGAATGCGCAGGTAACCGCTGAAGATCATCCCGAACGTCGACGCACGCGGTCCGGCCGGGACCACGAAGTCCGGAGCCACGGCCACGCTCGCAGGCGTGCCGGTCAACTTCTGCACCGTGTTCACACCGATTGGGTAGTACTCCGCGCGGAGCCCTGGCAGCAGCCCGGTCACGCGGTCGGCCGGCCGGAGCGACTGCCGCTCCAGTCGGATCGTCTGCGCCGGTCCGCCGAGCCCGGTCGGGTAAAACGGACGCACGCGTAGATCCACGTCGCCGCGCACCTGCACTGGCACCGTGTGTGGCGTGGACGCGCGTGTAGGCAGTGAGCCGTCGGTTGTGTAGTACAGCGCAACGCCCGACACCGGCGGCGTGAGCACGATCGTGGTGTCGTGCGTGAAGACGTTGCGCGCATACAACCCGGAGATCGGCGGCACACGATAGTGCACGCCGAGCGCGTTCAGCCGCGGGTAGTGCGCCGCCACTCGGCGCTGAAAACCCGGCCAGTCGGGCCGCGCCGCGCCGGTCCACGCCACATCCGCCAGCGCCAGCATGCGCGGGAAGGCCTGGTACTCCAGCTGCGCAGTCGTGGGGATGTACTCGCTCCAGAGGTTGGCCTGCACGCCCAGGATGTGCGCGGCCTGCTCCGTTGTAAGACCGTCCGGTACAGGATGGAACTCGAAGACGGAGCGCAGCGACTCGTCGCTCTCCTCGGCGTCGAAGTAGCAGCAACTCGTCGGCGACATGATGACGTCGTTGCCGCGGCGCGCGGCGATGGCCGGGGCGCTTGGGACCCACCCCCGCCAGTACATGATGGTGGCGGTCGGACTCACCCCGCCGTCCACGATTTCATCCCAGCCGATGAGCTTCTTCCCACGCGCGCGAAGCATCGCCTCCACTCGGCCAATGAAATAGCCCTGAAGCTCCTGGACGTCCTTCAGCCCCTCACGCTGCATGAGCGCCTGACTGCCGGGATCTTCCTTCCACGTCGTCTTCTCGACCTCGTCGCCGCCGATGTGGATGTACTGACCGGGAAAGAGTGCCGCCACTTCGTCAAGCACGTTTTCGACGAACGTGTAAACCTCCGCCTTACCCGGACAGAGCGGTACGGAGAACGTCGCACCCCACGCCGCCTGTCCGGTGCAACTGAGCTCCGGGTAGCTGGTGATGGCGGCCATCACGTGGCCGGGCATGTCGATCTCTGGCACGATGGTAATTTGCCGAGCGGTCGCGTACGCGATGAGTGCGCGCATGTCGGCCTGGGTGTAAAAGCCGCCGTAACGGCGTTCCGTGCCGGTACCGCGGTAGCGCTCCTCGGGGAGCCGCTGGAAGTCGGGGTTCCTCACGCCGCGCTGGAGCACGTCGGCGTCGTGCCGACTCGGCGTACGCCACGCGCCTTCTTCCGTCAGCTTCGGATAGCGCTTGATCTCCAGCCGCCAACCCTCGTCGTCGGTGAGGTGCAGGTGCAGGCGGTTGAACTTGTACAGCGCGATGTGATCGATGAAGCGCTCCACTTCCGGCACGGTGAAGAAGTGTCGCGAGACGTCGAGGTGCATGCCCCGCCAGCCAAAGCGCGGCGCGTCTTCCACGCGCAGAGCCGGCAGCGTCACGCGGGCCTTGGGCGTCGCGCGCACAGGGAGCAGTTGCAACATTGTCTGTGCGCCGTAGAACACGCCCGCCGAATCACCGCCGACTATGCGCACTCCGGCCGCATTCACGGTGAGGTGATAGGCCTCGCGACCGAGCGCTCGATCGAGCTCCAGGCGAATGAGCGGCCTGCCTCGGGCCTGAGGACCGCTGCTTACGGCGGGGGCGAAGCCGACGGCGTCGCGTAGTTGGGAGGCGATCACTCTGGCGACTGGTCGCAGTGACTTGTCACCTACCAGCAGCCGCGTAGCGCTCGTGAAGAGGAATTCCCCGGCCTCACGCTCGACGTGCTGCGGCAGCGGGATCAACGCGGGCTCGGCCGTGCCCTGCGCGTGGGCTAGGCCAGCGGGGGAGGTGGAGAGCGCCAGCACGTGAAGCGCCAGCACGTGGATAAGGATTCGCTTCATCAGGATCAGCTGCCCCCGAGCCAGCGCTCGTCGAACGTTGGAAACGTGATTCGCCTCTACTCGTCGCTCTCCCAGAGCATGCCGAAGCTACCGTCGGGAAGCCGGGCGAGCGTGGAGTCTGTCAGCTGGGTGATGATGTAATCCCGTTCGTCGAATGTCGGTAGCAGCACCGCGTTGGAGTGGACGACGAAGTGGCTGGCCGCGGCGCTACAGGCGCCCGGCGCGCCGGCGGCGGTGCCATCTCAGGCGTAATGAATCCGACGTTGGTGCGTTTCGAAAGCATGCTGAAAAAGAGGAAGACTTTCTCCATGTGATCGGCGCCGCGACGGATCCAGAATTCGTGGTCCATCCCGGGGAATTCGAGATAGACATGGGGCGCGCCGACGGATTCCAGCGCGAGGACCGCCCGCCGTGATGTGCCGACTGGCACGATCGAATCCTTGTCGCCATGCATGATCAGCATGGGAATTCCCTTGTAACGCTCGGCCGCCGTGGCATCGGCGATGCCTCCCGCCCCGGATAGCGGTGCAAGGCCCGCCCAGATGTCATTGTATTTTCCGCCCAGATAATACGTCCCCGCTCCGCCGAGCGAGTGTCCCATCAGAAATATGCGATCGCTGTCAACGTTGTACTTGTCGCGAATCAACTTGAGCGCCGTCATGCCGTCGAGCTCGGAGAGTTCGCTCGTGGAATAACGCTGGTCGCCCCCGGGTTTTACCTGGGCACTTTCCACTGGCGTGCCGGTTCGGCCACCCCATCCCGCCGACAGGTTGAAGCCTGTGGGCGCGAGCACGATGAATCCGTACCGCTCCGCAAAGTCGGTGGTTCCGTCGAACAGGATCTGTTGCAGCGGTGCGATGTTCAGGCCATGAAGATCAACAATCAGCGGCATTGGTGTCCTGGCGTCGTAGCTGGTGGGGACAAACAGCGTGTACGCCATGTCGGCATTGGCTTCCGCGAATCGATAGGTGCACTCCCATATGCGCCGCTGCGAAGCCGTGAGGCTGGGTTGCGCCGAGCGCGGAATGCCGGTGAACCCATGCGAGATGTCCGGCGCGAGGGTGCCAGGGAGTGGCGTGCCATCATGCCCGATGTTCGGAGTCCCCGCGCTGGCGTCGGCGTGCGATTGCGTGAGCGGCGAACAGTTTGGTGGCTGGGCGCTCGCCATGCTTGCTTGTGAAAATGCCACTGCCGTCGTCCACAGGAAAATCAGGGTGGTCGAAATCATGCCACGTCGCTTCATGAACTCCACTCGGGATAAAGTTTTCGGTCGCCGGTGGCCAAGTATACCGGGTGCTGCTACGTGAATAACGATTCGCTTCATTAGGAGCAGTTGCTTCCGAGCCAGCGCTCGTCGAATGTTGAAAACGTGATTCGGTTGTACTCGTCGCTCTCCCACAGCACGCCGAAGGTGCCGTCGGAGATCCGAGCGAGCGTGGAGTAGGCCGCGAAACCGGGCTCGATGATCTTTCGGATCGGCCAGGTCTTGCCGTCGTCGCACGACATCTTGATCACGAGGCGCTGGCGGCCGCTGGTGCTTTCGTTGTTGCTGAACAGCAGCCACCGCGCCCGCGCACTAGTGGGCGGCGCGTCGCTGTCGAAGCGGATGATCGAACCGTTGTCGTTCGGGTCGGGGAGTTGGGTGTCGTCGTGCAGCCCCGTCCAGTTCATGCCGCCGTCGCTGGAGTAGGCCACCTTGCGATACGGCGTGGCGCGGCTGTTCAGCATGAGCGTGCCGTTTGACAGCTCGACACTCTTGTTCTCGTCGAGCCCCGGACCGACGAGGTGGCCCATGTGCCACGTCTGCCCGTGGTCGTCGCTGTAGGCGCTGGCGGCCCAGTTGCCCCCTTGGTAGCGCACGACGTACTGCTGAACGAGCCGACCCGCGTACGACCCGTGCACGATCTGAATGCCGGCACCCGATGTGGCGAAGAGACCGCCCCACGCGGGATCCTTGATCTGCGCGGTGATCCGTCGGTGCTGCCAGGTGAGGCCGTCATCGTCGGAGTAGCTGTAGTCCGCTTGCAGGATGTTCGAGTCGCCCTCATCGTTGCCCGTTGCGGAGTTGACGAACCCCCGGTTCTGCGACGCGGCGAGGAACAGGAAGATGCGCCCCGTCTTTCGGTCGACGATGAAACTCGGGTCGCCGTAGCCTTTCGGCGGTGGCTCCTCGCGGACGACGTGCTGGGGCAGCCACGTAAGACCGTTGTCGGTGCTGCGCCGAATGACGACACCGATGTGGCTGGGCAGGTCGGCCATCGCGGGACGGGCGTCGTAGGCGGCGACGAGCGTGCCTGCGGTTGTCACGGCCAGCGCGGGGATGCGGTAGGCCGGCGCGCCGACGTTTGCGACGGCGAGGTCCTGTCGACGATAGGTGCCGGTGTCCGCTGCGGCTGCGGTGACGGAGAGAGGCGCGGGTCGGCAGGCTGCGCTCAGGCCCGCGACAGCGAGCAGCGCGCGGCCTCGCGCCGCGAAGCGGATGGCCTTCGTCATCGAGGAGCGCTTGGTGTCCTGCACCTCAAATATTCGGAAGCAGGTCAAAGTATTCATCGTCCTCGTTCGAGCCGCCCTCACCCTTGCCGAGCTCCTTTTCTGACTCGATGAATTCAATCCGCTCGATCCACTTGACCATCTTGTATCCGAGCTGATTCTCCACACGCAGCCGGAGCGGCGCCCCATAGACCAGCGACAGGCGCTCCCCATTCATGTGGGAGGCGAGAATGCATTCCGGTTTCAGCACGTCTTCCAGGCGCTGCGTGTCATAGTAGGCGCCGCCGTACAGCGCCTCCCCATACGAAAAGAAGGCAACAACCCTGGCGTTGGGGCTGGGACGCACCAGGTCGACGAGCTTCTTCAGCGGAACCCCGCGCCACTGGGCAATGCCGCTCCAGCCCTGGATGCAATGATGGAGCGCGATGTGCTCGGCGGCGCCGAGCCGCTCGATGTCTTCAAGGGAGAGGTCGACCGGATTTTCCACCAGCCCACCGACCCGCAGCCTGTACTCGCGAAAACCGTCCTCGGCCAACCGACCCCAGTCGTCTCGCGTTGGCATCTTGCCGTTCGGCCAGAAGTGCGGCGAGATATCGCGCGTCGTGTAATGCTCGCGTGGGTCGAGTCGGTTTAGAGTGAGCACCTGCATCGGATACGTCACGAACTTCTGCGCCCGCTGTAGTGCCCGCGGATGGTGCCACGAGACGTAGTGCGCCGCCACCCAGGTCAGCACGACCACCGTGATGCCGACCGCGCCCAGAATCGCGCCGAGTTGACCTTGGTCGTCGGTTCCCATCACGATGTGATTCATGTTCCGCAGCAGGCCTGTCATCGCGATCAACGTCACGTGAACAACGATGAACCCGGCAAAGCCGAGCATGGTCAGGAAATGGATGGAGCGCGCCGCCTGTCTGCCACCAAAGATTCGCGCGTTCCAGCGAAATCGATTCACTACGGCTGGCGACATGGCGATGCCCGTTAGAATCGCCACCAGTCCAAAGACGAAGAACACCGAGAAGTAGGCAACCTGCTGAAGCGCGTTGTACCCGAAGAATCCGTTCGGCTCGGCCGGAAGATTCAGCGTCGCGTAATGGACCCAGGTGCTCCATGCCTGTGTGAACACGACCGTCGACGTTGGCACCAGTCGTCGCCACCGATCGCTGGCAAAGAGCATGACGGCATAGATCATCCCCGTGATGATGAAGCCGTGCACGGTCACGAAGTGCCACGATCGCGCGACGCCAATACTGTGTCGATACCCCGGAGTGCCGACGAGCGGGGAGATGTAGCGGGCGTCGTCCTTGGCAGTCCAGAGGCGGTCGCGGGGCACCGTCAACGGAGTGAACCGGATCCATTCGCTTCCCGGCGTGCAGCCGTCGTTGAAATACAGGCGCGGATGATCCACCAGGATGGAAAGCCCGCTCCTGATGAGCAGGGTGACGAACAGGAAATTGAAGAAATGGCAATATCGTACCCAGAGCGGAAACCCATGGGATGCCGCATTGGCACTGGCAGCACTCAATGGGACTGGTGGAATGACCGGCAGGCCGAAGAGGGCCACCTGAATCCACGCCGATGCAATGAGTGCCAGGATGACGGCGCCCACGCCCATGAGAACAGATGGTCGAATCCAGATGCGGCAGCGGCGGTCGGCGGGATAGTGTACGGCCGCGTGCGCGGCATCAAACGCGATCATGAGGTTAGCGCGGCGCCGTTGATCCGGATCTGGTCGGTCGAGTGACTGATGCCAGATGAGCGGGGTGAACCCACGTCGACAAAGGGGCGTGAGAATGGGACGCTACGTCTCGGCGCCGTTTCCAGCAACTCGCGCGGCCACGCTACCGAGCGTGAACAGTCCTGGACGACCTCACTGCTGCCTCGCCGCGAACGGGGCATCAACGATGCATCGAGCGATATTCATGTACGTGCGGCGATTGCCGTCCTCATTGACAATCGAGGGGGATTCTGAAGATGCCGAAGCACCGCTTTCACGTCGGCGATCACGTCAGCTGGAACTCGGAAGCGGGTCGCGTCCGCGGTACGATTCGCAAGGTCATCACGTCGGAGATCACGTTCAAGGGCTACACGGTTCACGCGAGCGAGGAAGAACCGCAGTACGAAATCAAGAGTGACACCACCGATCATATCGCGATGCACAAGGGCTCGGCGCTCAGGCGCTTGTCGCGCTCAGCGTGACCATCGAAGCTCCCAGGCAACCTGCTCAAGCGCAGTGCCACTTCGGGGCTGACCGCCCGACGGGACTTCGCTCGGTATACAGCGTTCGGCCTAGGCCAATTGCACGATCTGATTGAGACATGCGCATGCGAGCGCGAACATCGCATCGGGCGCTCGCTTCCGCGGATGCGGCTTCGCGCGCCGCAGGCGCCAGTCGAACGATTTCGGCTGATGACAGAGGACGTAACTCGTTCCCGTCTTCCGCCCTGCGGCGGGCCCGATGGCCACCGCAAAGGGGTTGTCGGCATTGTATGCGGCCGTCGTCATCGGCAGGCCGATCACCAGCGACGTTCTGTCGTTGAATTGTCTCGGCGACAGTACGAGAAAAGGATGAACATCGCGCATCTCGCGGTCCACCTGCGTGCTACAATCAATCCAGATGATGTCCTGGCGCTCTGGCGTCCATTTGACTCGTGAGACAGCCTTGCGCCGTGCTACCATCGCTCGGCACCGACCAGAGGTGCTGCCATGGTCTCACCACCGTGGCGAAGGGGATCGAAAAGCGCGAGTCGCTGCTCGAGTGACATGGGTGCATCCATGACCGGCGTGATGACGACCTGATGTCCCTCCACGGATACGCGCACTCGCTGGTCAACACGGAGGTTGGCCGCCTTCGCCACAGCGGCCGGCAGGCGCACGCCGAGATTGTTGCCCCACTGCTTGAGATCGAGAAATGCTTCCGCCATGTGACCGTCCGTATCCTTGTTTAAACAAGTATAGACATATCGCAAACCAGTGGCACGCCTACAGCTTCCCGCTTGCGCGCGTCTGTTTCACCTGGAGGGACGGCGACGCGCATGACGTACAGATTGTCGACTACGACTGAGGTCCGTCATTGGGAGCGGCGCGCGTACATCGCCGCTACGGCGGCCGCGCCGCTGACGCCACGCGTCACTGGTATCGGGCGCAGCAAGCGCGCGTTGACCCGTTGGAGGCCGCATTGATCTCATGGGCGAGCCAGAGGCCTTTTCGTGACAAACCCGCCACGCAGTATGCAGCGCCACCAACAGAAGGTTTCACACTCGCAAATGATGCTGATTCACCTGACCTCCAACCGGTTGCTGCAAAGTCATGAAATCATAACCGACTCGCCCGCGGTCGTGGCATCCTCGATTCTTCATACAAGGTCTGCGCGCGCGTGGCGTCCTAAATCACCGCGCGGGCGCGGCGAACGTCGCGGGTCTTGGAGTGCGTGGGCCTCATCCACCGGCACAGCGGGCCCCCTGATGGGTACGCCTGTCCACGACGCTACTTCACCACCTTCGGCATCACCGGATAGACCCCCGCATCCGAGAGCTGCTTCACGAACGCCGAGAACTTCGTCACCAGTGCGTTCGTTTCCGTGACTGTGCCCGGTATCTCCTTCCGCAGTTCTTCCATCGTCCGGAGGTTCTGCGCCGTCGGGCCGGCGAGGAAGCCACCGAGGTCGCCGGCAAGGCCGCTCACCTTGAACGTCAGCACCTCACGAAACATCTCGCTGCTGAACTCGACCTCCTCACCCTCGTCGCGCACGAAGAACTTCCGCTTGAGCGGAGCGATCATCTTTGCGAGCGTATCGAGCGACGCGCGGTACGCAGGCAAAATCTTCGTCGAATCGCCCAGTTCCTTCTTGATCAGCACGAGTTGCGTGTTGACCTGCTTCACCGCCGTGACGGCGTCCGCCAGCCGGCCGTTGATGCCCTGCAACTCCTTCGACAGCTCGAAGTTCGCCTTTCGGTCTGCGGCCGCCACCTGTGATTCGGGATCGGACCGCACCACGACGTCCGTCGCGCCGATCGACTTGCCGTTCACGAACACCGTCGCGGCGTAGGTGGCCGGAAGGACGTATGGCCCCTCGCGTCCACCGCCGCCGCCGAATGGGTTGTCGGTCGACGGCGCGCCACTCTTCGGCTCCGGCAGCGGCTCGATGCGGAGGTCCCACCGAGCGAGGTTGAGGCCCATCGCGGGACGCGTCGCCTTCGCCGTGTCGCCCTTCACCTGCCGCACCACCGCCCCTGCTGCGTCCTTGATCTCGATCCGGACGCTGTCCGGCTTCGTCTTCGTCACGTACGCGATGGTCGCGGCCATCGGCGGATTTTCGCCGAGGAAAAGCATGTCGCCCTGGAAGCCGCGCTCCTGATCCGAGATGGGCAGGCGCAGCGTCGCCGGTCTGCTGCCATAGACCCACGCGTCGCGCGACTGCGCTTGCGTCCAACTCTGGAACGGCGTCATGTCGTCCAATATCCAGATCGAGCGCCCGTGCGTCGCGAGGATCATCGCGTTGTCCCGGCTATGCTGCGTGATCTCGTAAACGGGCACGGTCGGCAGGTTGGCGTGCACGCGCGTCCACGCCTTGCCGCGATCGACGCTCACCCACAGCCCTGTCTCGGTGCCGACGTAGAGGACGTCGGGATTCCTCTGGTCCTCGGTGACCGTCCGCACGACTTCGCCCTTCGGCAGGTTCGCGGTGATGGAGCGGAAGGTGGCCCCGTAATCGCTGCTGGCGTAGAGATACGTACCGTAATCGCCGTTGCGATGTCCGTCGAACGACACGTACACCGTCCCCTCGTCCGCGCGCGATGGCTCGACCTTGGAGACGTACGCGAGCTTCGGCGCTCCGGGAATCCTTGGCGTCACGTTCGCCCATGTGGCGCCGCCGTCGCGGGTGACGTGTACCTGCCCGTCATCCGACCCCGTCCAGATCAAACCCGGCCGCTTCCACGACTCGGCAATGCTGAACAGCGCGCCATACTGCTCGACACCGTCGTTCTTCGCGATCTTGATGTCCTTGCCCTTCATGCCCATGAGATCGACGGTGTCGCGGTCGATGGCCATGGTGAGGTCGCCGCTGATCGCCGTCCATGTCTGGCCGCGATCGGTTGACTTGAAGAGCCGATTCGCACCGGCATAGATGGTCGCCGGATCAGTGTGGGACAGCATCATCGGCGTGTCCCAGTTGAACCGGTACGGCTTCTCGGTGGACGGCGCCTCGGGGCGAATGCTCTTCGATTCGTTGGTCACCTTGTCGATGCGCGCCATGAAGCCTTCCTGCGATTCCGAGAACACGATGCGATGGTTGGTGGGGTCGATGAGGCTGACGAAGCCGTCGCCCGACACCACCGACATCCAGCTGTCGTTCCCGATGCCGTGCAGCGACCGCGTGGCGCTCGGCCCGCACCACGAGTTGTTGTCCTGGAGACCGCCGCAGACGTTGTACGGCTCCTGCATGTCGTAGCCGACGTGGTAGAACTGTCCCACCGGGAGGTGCGACAGCCACATCCATCGCTTGCCCTTGTCGTACGTGATGCCGACGCCGCCGTCGCCGCCGA
>JBDSML010000087.1:0-14024 GCA_039915865.1 Gemmatimonadaceae bacterium
GACGTCCTAACGCGATGCGTGCGCGGGTGCGGGGTAGAGCGGGAATGCCGATGCGAGTGCCTTGACTTCCGCCTTCACCTGCGCCGCAACTGCCACGTCGTCAGCCGCCATGAGCACGCGGTCGATCAGTGCTGCGATCTGCGCCATCTCGCCCTCGTGCATGCCACGCGTCGTCACCGCCGGCGTGCCGATGCGGATGCCGCTCGTCACGAACGGCGACTGCGTCTCCTTGGGCACCGTGTTCTTGTTGACCGTGATGCCGGCGAGATCCAGCGCCTTCTCTGCTACCTTGCCGGTGAGCCCCTTGTTCCGCAGGTCGACGAGCATGAGGTGATTGTCCGTGCCGCCGGAGACGAGCTGGTAGTCCTTCGCCACGAGCGCCGCGGCGAGCGCGCGCGCATTCGCGATGATCTGCGCGCAGTACACGGTGAACGCCGGCTCGAGCGCCTCCTTGAACGCCACTGCCTTCGCGGCAATCACATGCTCGAGCGGACCACCCTGCGTGCCGGGGAACACCGCCTTGTTCACCGCCGCTGTGTGCTCGGCCTTGCAGAGGATCATGCCGCCGCGCGGACCGCGCAGCGTCTTGTGCGTCGTCGTGGTGACGACGTCGGCATGTGGCACGGGGCTCGGATACACGCCCGTGGCCGACAGGCCGGCAAAGTGCGCCATGTCCACCATGAAGATTGCGCCGATCTCCTTCGCGACGTCGGCGAATGCGGCGAAGTCCACGACGCGCGGATACGCGCTGTAGCCGGCGATGATCATCTTCGGCTTGTGCTCGCGCGCCTGCTTGCGCATCGCGTCGTAGTCGATGTAGCCGCGGTCGTCGAGCCCGTAGCTGACCGCCTTGTACAGCAACCCGGAGAAGTTCACCGGCGAGCCGTGCGTGAGGTGCCCGCCCTGCGCGAGGTCCATGCCGAGGAACGTGTCGCCGGGCTTGAGGAAGGCGAGGAAGACCGCCGCGTTGGCCTGGGCGCCAGAGTGTGGCTGCACGTTCGCGTGATCCGCGCCGAACAGCTGCTTCGCGCGATCGATCGCGAGCTGCTCGATCTTGTCCACCACCTCACAACCGCCGTAGTAGCGCTTTCCGGGCAGGCCCTCGGCGTACTTGTTCGTGAGGGGAGAGCCCATCGCCTCCATCACGGCGGGCGACACGAAGTTCTCGCTCGCGATGAGCTCGAGGCCGTCGTTCTGTCGCGTGATCTCCTCGCCGATCAGCTCCGCAATCTCGGCGTCGGCCTGTCGGAGCGCTTCACCGGGGGGGCATCGGTTCCAATCGGTCCAGGACGACATCAGGAATTCTCCGTGGTGGGATGCTCATCGATCTCGATCTTCGCCACGCGACGCGCGTGGCGTCCGCCGGCGAACGGCGTGTCGAGCCAGGCCTTCAATATGTCGCGCCCGTCCTGCTCGCCGACGAACCGCGCCGGCAGCACGAGGACGTTCGCGTCGTTGTGCTCACGTGCGAGCGCCGCGATCTCGGGCGTCCACGCCACCGCCGCGCGCACGTGCGGATGACGGTTCGCGGCGTACGACATGCCGAGTCCCGTCCCGCACAGCAAAATGCCCCGGTCATTCTCGCCGTTCGACACGCGTTCCGCGAGCGGATGCGCGTAGTCCGCGTAGTCGATCGACGCATCGGTGCTCGGCCCCAGGTCTTCGACGTCGTAGCCGAGCGTCTTCAGCTCAGCCTCGAGCTTTTCCTTCAGCTCGAAGCCCGCGTGATCGGACGCGATGAGGATGGTGTCTTTCGACATCCTACTTGTTGGGCCACGCCGGCCACGTGCGCACCATGCCAGCCACCGCCTGGATGCGCTGCTCGGCAAGACGATCCGCGGCGACGTACGTCGGAACCGTGTCCTTCTTCGCGATCGCGAACACCTTGAGGATCGTGTCGTAGATCTCGTCCGCCTTGCGGAAGGACCGCGCCGAGCTCCAACCGGCGAGCTCGGAATACACGTTGATCACGCCGCCGGCATTGGCGACATAATCGGGTGCGTAGAGAATCCCCTTCTCTTCGAGTGCGACACCATGACGCTCCTCGAGCAGCACGTTGTTCGCCGCGCCAGCGACGATCTCCACCTTGAGCTGCGGGATGGTCTTGTCGTTGATGATGCCACCGAGTGCGCATGGCGCGAAGATGTCCGCCTGCACGCCGTAGATCTCGTCGGGTGCAACGGAGCGCGCGCCGAACTCCGACACGACCTGCTTCACACGCTCGGCGTCGATGTCCGTGACGATGAGCTTCGCGCCCGCTTCGTGCAGTTCCTTCATCAGATAGTAGCCGACGTGTCCCGCGCCCTGGACGCTGATGGTCTTCGTGCTCAGGTCGTCGGAGCCCCAACGTTCCTTCGCCGACGCCTGGATTGCGCGGAACACACCGTGCGCCGTGACGGGCGACGGATCGCCCGAGCGGCCGGCGAGGCCGGAGACGTTCTTCGTCTCCATGTGGACGAAGTCCATGTCGGCCGTGCTCGTACCAACGTCTTCCGCGGTGATGTAGCGGCCGCCGAGCGACTCGACGAACCGGCCGTGCGCGCGGAAGATCATCTCGCGGTCGTTCGTCTTGTTGTTGCCGATGATGACGGACTTGCCGCCGCCGAGATTGAGGCCGGCTACCGCATTCTTGTACGTCATGCCGCGCGCGAGCCGCAGCGCATCGACGATGGCCTCCTCGTCGCTGGCGTACTGCCAGAAGCGCGTGCCGCCGAGGGCGGGACCGAGGGTGGTGCTGTGAATGGCGATGATGCCGCGGTAGCCGGCAGATGAATCGTTGCAGATGACCAGCTGCTCATGGCCCATCCCGGCGATCGTATCGAAGAGGTTCATTGGTTCGGTGTCAGTGAGTTACGTGCTCGTGTCGAATCACGAGTTGCGCTGTGCGTACAGCTCTCGCGCGATGACAATGCGTTGAACTTCGGACGTGCCTTCGTAGATCTCGGTGATCTTTGCGTCTCGAAACAACTTCTCGACCGGATAGTCCTTCACGTACCCATATCCACCGAAGATCTGCACCGCCTCGGTGGTGACGTACATCGCGGTCTCGCTCGCGAGCAGCTTGCACATCGAGCCGTGCATCGTCGTCGACTCGCCGCGATCCTTCGCTGCGGCAGTCGCATGCAGCAGCGCCCGCGCCGACGCGATGCGAGTGCCCATGTCCGCCAGCTTGAACTGAATGGCCTGGAACTCCTTGATCGCCTGACCGAACTGCTTTCGCTCCGCCGCGTAGTCGAGCGACGCATCGAGCGCCGCCTGCGCGATCCCCAGCGCCTGCGCGGCGATGCCGAGGCGTCCGTTGTCGAGCGACTTCATCGCATAAATGAATCCCTGTCCTTCGGCCCCCAGCAGGTTCGCGCCCGGCACGCGCAGGCCGTCGAAGTTGAGCATCACCGTCGGTGACGCGCGCAGGCCCATCTTGTCTTCCTTCTTGCCGACGTGAAAGCCGGCGAGATCGGGCGTGACGATGAACGCCGAGATCCCCTTCGAGCCGCGGCGCGCGTCGGGCGAATCCGTGCGCGCCATGACCATGATGACGTCGGCAAAGCTGCCCGACGTCACCCAGCTCTTCGTGCCGGAGAGCAGCCAGTCGTCTCCGTCGCGGACTGCCTGGCAGCGGAGCGACGACGCGTCGGAGCCCGCCTCGGGTTCGCTCAGCGCGAAGGCGCCGATCAACTCGCCGCGCGCCATCGGCTTGAGGTAGCGCTCCTTCTGCGCCTCGCTGCCGAAGTTCAGCAGCATCTGCGTCGGCAGCGAGTTGTGGACGCTCATCAGCACGGCAGTCGACGCATCCGCGTTCGCGATGGCCTCGAGCGCGAGGAGGTACGACGTCGTATCGAGCCCGAGACCGTCGTACTGCTCCGGAATGAGCATGCCAAGGAATCCGAGCTCGCCCATCCGGTGCGCGACGGCGACGGGGAAGCACGCGTCGCGATCCCACTGCGCGGCGTGCGGCGCGATCTCCCCCGCGGCAAAGTCGCGGGCGAGCTTCTGGATTTCCTGCTGCACTTCGGTCAGTGGAGTAAGCAAGATCTCAGGAGTAAGAACACTGCGGACTCACCGCAGAGGTCGCAGAGGAGCAGAGGAACGCAGAGGACGACGGAAAAGCAAAAGCAATAGCAGTTCTGGTTTCCTTTGCGGTCCTCTGCTCCTCTGCGTCCTTTGCGGTAAAACTGTCGTTCCGCATTTCCACAGAGCAAAGAGCAGGTCCCTCGACTTCGCTCGGGACGACATCAATGGACTAATAAGTATAGAAGCCCCGACCCGATTTCCGGCCCAGCCAGCCAGCCGCCACATACTTCCGCAGCAGCGGGCAGGGCCGGTACTTCGCATCGCCCAGCCCGTCGTGCAACACCTCGAGAATGGCCAGACACGTGTCGAGCCCGATGAGGTCCGCGAGCGCCAATGGTCCCATCGGATGATTCATGCCGAGCTTCATCACCGTATCGATCGCCTGCGGTGTGCCGACGCCCTCCATGACGCAGAACACCGCCTCGTTGATCATCGGCATCAGGATCCGGTTCGCCACGAACCCCGGAAAGTCGTTCACCTCGACCGGCGTCTTGTCGAGCAGTTGGCACCACGTCACCACACGTTCCGCCGTTGCATCCGACGTCGCCAGGCCACGGATGATCTCGACGAGCAACATCACTGGCACGGGATTCATGAAGTGCATCCCGATCACCGATTCCGGCCGCTTCGTCCGCGCTGCGATCTCCGTGATCGAGATCGAGCTCGTGTTCGTGGCGAGGATCGCCCCGTCGTCCGCGAGTCGATCCATGTCGGCGAAGATGCGGAACTTCAGATCGCGATTCTCCGTCGCCGCTTCGACGACGAGATTCGCCCCCTTGATCGACTCCATCGACGTCGACGTCGTGAGCCTGCCGAGAATCTCCTCCTTGTCCTTCTCCTCGAGCAGCGTCTTCTTGATCTGGCGGTCCAGGTTCTTCGCAATCGTCGCGCGGCCCTTCACCAATGCCGACTCGGCGACGTCGATCAGCGTGACCTCGAAGCCCGCGTGGGCGAAGACGTGTGCGATGCCATTGCCCATCTGTCCCGCACCGATCACGGCAATGAGTTCTGCCATGCTAAGACTCCTCGCGGCGATGCCGCGTGTAGTAGAAGTACGTCAATCCGCCAATCAAGCCGAGTGCGGCGACGAGCCCGCCCTCGGGTCCCCACTCACCGCCACTGAGCCAGCTCGGGCCGACGGCCACCGCCTTGTAGCCCGGCGATTGGAAGTCGAGGCCACTCACGCTGGCGTGCAACACGACGGCCATCATGAAGTTCCAGGCCAGATGCGCCATCCACGCGGCCCAAAGACTCTTCAGCGCGAGCCGCACGGTCGCCAGGAAGACGCCGGCCAGCATGACGACGATCAGTGACGTCGTCGTGGAGCCCGGGTTTGCCAGATGCAACAGCCCGAAGATCACGCTCGTGCCAATCACCGCAGCGCGTGTCCCCACCGTCTCGCGCACGATGGTGAGCAGGTATCCCCGCAGCATCATCTCCTCGCCGAGCGACGCCGGCACCAGGACGAGCGTCGTGCGCAGTGCCGCCGCCAGCCACGAGACATTGCCCGGCGAGCTGACAAATTGCAGCAGGCCTGTCGCCGCGAGTACCGCGCATGGAACGCCGATCGCGAGTGCACCAACCAACCATCCCGTGAAGAGCGTGCGCCCACTCGCCGCTCGCTTCGACAGGTCGATGTCGGCCCAGCTGCGCCGATCGATCGATCGCAGCATCAGCCACGTCGCGACGAACACTCCGACGAGCGTCGAGAAGCCACTCAGCTGCAATGGATAGCCCACCCTGAGGGCGAGCCACCGCAGTGGCGGCTCGACGAACGAGGACGCCGCCACGCTGCAGGTGTAGACCAGAAGTGCGAATGCGAGTACCCGCCCGATCGTCGCGAGGAAGTTGCGCGATCCTTCGGTGGCGGCGTCGTCGGTCAGATGCCGCGGCGCCTACCCGAGAGTGCGCCGGCCACGAGCGCCTTCACGGCGTCCGCAGCAACGAACGGCGCAACAGCCATCAATGCAGCGCCGCCAATAGAGCCCGTAAGCACCGCCATCTGCGCGAACCCACCGAGATAGAGCACGAGAATGCCCGCCATCGCCGCGACGGATCGCGTTGCATAGCTCGTCCTGCCCGCACCGAAGCGACCAGCAACGGCGGCCGCAACAGGATAGGCGAGGATGTAGCCGCCCGTCGGTCCGAGCAGCCGAGCGAGGCCCGGTGCGCCGATGGGCGTGAAGACCGGAAGTCCCGCGAGACCGGCAACGATGTACACGACCATCGCCGCCGCGGCGTCGACGGGGCCGAGGAGCAGGCCGGCCAGCACGACGACCAATGGCTGCAGCGTGATGGGAACCGGCGTCCCCGGAATGGGCAGCGCGAACTGCGACGCGAGCGCGAGCGCGCCAGCGGCGAGGATGATACCCAGCGCACGCGTGCGCGGCGTACGAGCGGCAATCGCAATCGTCGTCATCTACCGGCTCCGGGAAACAGAGAGTGCTACGGCGTCGCCGCCACCGAGGCAAAGCGTCGCGAGACCGCTGTCGAGATTCCTGTCCTTCAGCGCATAAAGTAGCGTCGTGAGCACGCGCGCACCGCTGGCACCGATCGGATGCCCGAGCGCGATCGCGCCGCCGTTCACGTTGACGCGATTCCAATCCCAGTTGAGCCCTGCGCCGTCGGCAAGGGCCTGCGACGCGAACGCCTCGTTCGCCTCGATCAGATCGTAGTCGTTGATCGTCGTACCCTCTTTCTTCATCAGGTTGTTCACCGCCGTGATCGGGGCGAAGAACAGGTCCTTCGGATCGACGGCGCCCGTCGCGTACGAGTCGATCCACGCGAGGATCGGCAGGCCGTGTGCTTCCGCGTAGGCCTGCGACGTGACTACGACCGCCGCGCCGCCGTCGTTGAGCGAGCTCGCGTTGCCGGCTGTCACGGACGCATCGTCGCCCTTCTCGAACGCCGGGCGCAGCTTCGCAAGGGTATCAGCCGTGGTGTCGGCGCGCGGACCCTCATCGGCGCTGACGACCGTATCGCCCTTCTTGCCCTTGATCGTGACGGGCGCGATTTCGTCCTTGAACTTGCCGGCGTTCTGCGCGTCCACCGCCTTGCGATGCGAGGACACGGCGAACGCATCCTGCTGCTGCCGCGAGACACCCGCCTTCTTCGCGGTATACTCGGCGTGACCACCCATGTGGACGTCGCACGAGGCGCACCAGAGCCCGTCCTTGATCACGCCGTCCACCATCGTCTGGTCGCCGAGCTTGATGCCGTTGCGCATGCCGTAGACGTAGTGCGGCGCGTTCGACATCGACTCCTGTCCGCCCGCGACGATGACCTGCGCGTCGCCCGCCTTGATCGACTGCGCGGCGAGCATCACGGCCTTGAGGCCGGAGCCGCACACCTTGTTGATCGTCATCGCGCTGACGGACGACGGAATGCCGGCCTTGAGCATCGCCTGGCGCGCCGGTGCCTGGCCGACGCCGCCCTGCACCACGTTCCCCATGATGACTTCGTTGATGTCGTCGAGGGAGACGCCCGCGCGTTCAACCGCCGCCCTGATGGCGATGGCGCCGAGCTCCGGCGCAGAGAGCGTGGAGAGACCGCCAAGGAACTTCCCGATCGGCGTCCGCGCAGCGGCGACGATGACGGGGACGCGCGATGTATCCGGCATGGTTGAGATCGCTCGAGTCAGGCCACCGCGCGAAGCGCTGCGGGGGAGACGAGAAAGCTATCGGAGACGCGGAGTGCCGACAACGGAGACATGCGCACAACTTCAGACGATGACGTCGCAGGCCGGCCTCCCTGACCGCGGCTATCTTCGAAGGAATTGATGTCGAAGTCGGCCGCGCACGCTCCACATGAGAATGTCAGGAACCAAGCACGCCTATGTGAACGACGAGTACCGCCTCTGGCAGCAGACAATTGTCACTGTCAGGGGCCAGTCGATCGTACTGGCATCGAAGCCTGGGGTATTCGCGCACGGCTCGATCGATCCGTCCTCGCTCCTTCTCGCGCAGCATGTGCGCGTCGACGCGGGGGACGTCTTCGTCAACATGAACTGCCGCAACGGACTTCTTGGAAGCGCCATCGCGCTCTCGGCCGTGGCCAGACGCGTCGCGCTCACCGACCGCAACGTGTTGGCGGTCGAAGCATCGTCGCGAACGTTGAGCGCGAACGGCGTCGATGGAGCGGAGGTGTATGTGGGACACGGAGCCGCCGCGCTTCCCGACCTCGCGGCCAACGTCGTCGCAATCCGAATTCCGCAGGAGAAACCTGCGCTGCTGCAGCTGCTCCACGATGCCTTCGGCCTGCTCGAGGCGGGCGGACGCGTCTACCTCGCTGGCGCGACCAACGAAGGGATCAAGTCCGCGGCTCGAACGCTGGAACAGATCTTCGGCAACGCGGCGACGATCGCGACCGAAAGTGGCCATCGCGTCGTCAGCGCGACGAAACGTGCCGACCAGCCCGCCGGCGACGACATTCCGTCCAGTCCATATCTCGACGCCGATGCCTTCCTCGAGCAGTCGTTCGACCTGCGGGGAAACACGCACGCCTTCTTCTCGCGGCCCGGCGTGTTCTCGTGGGACCATCTGGACGAAGCCACCGCCGTCCTCGTCGAGCACATGGACGTCCAGGCAGGCGACCGCGTGCTCGACCTGGGATGCGGGTACGGCGTGCTGGGCGTCGTTGCTGGTTGCATTGCCGACGCTCCGGTGACGATGGTCGACGTGGATTCCGAAGCAGTTCGCTCGGCCGCGCGCTCCGCCGCTGCCGCAGGGTTGGGCAGCGCCCGCGCGATCGGAAGCGACGTCGCGTCTGCCGTGCTCGAAGAGCAGTTCGACCTGGTCGTCACGAATCCGCCATTTCACGTCGGCAAGGCGACCGACCTGAGCGTCCCCATTCAGTTCATCGCCGACGCATACGCAGTGCTGGCGCCTGGCGGGCGGCTGAATCTCGTCGCCAACAGGACGCTGCCCTACGAAGGCGCCATCAAGTATCTCTTCAAGAACATCACCACCGTACACGACGGGCGCCGCTTCAAGGTGCTCACCGCGGTGAAGGCTCCATGAAGCTCGTGAAGCACCTGGCCAACCTCGGCTACGGCACCCGCCGCGCCGTCACTGAAATGGTGAAGAACGGCTTCGTCACACGGCGCGACGGAAGCATCGTTCGCGACGGAGAGACCTTCGATCACGATGACCTTCTGATCAACGGAAAGCCCGGCGACCCGCCGGCGGGCGCAGTTCTCATGCTGCACAAGCCCACCGGCTTCGTTTGCTCGGCAAAGGACACGAGCCGCCTGATCTACGAGCTGCTGCCTCCGCGCTTTCTCGCGCGATCGCCGATCATGGCTCCCATCGGGCGGCTCGATCGCGACACCTCTGGCTTGCTCCTCCTCACCGACGACGGGAAGATCAATCACCGCCTCGCGTCGCCAAGGGCACATCTGCCAAAGGTGTACGATGCAGAGTTGGCGAGCGACTTGAGAGGCGATGAAGACGCGCTCTTCGCGAGCGGGACCTTGCTGCTGAATGGCGAGACAACACCGTTGCGCGCCGCCACACTCGATGTCCTCGCGTCCCGGCGGGCTCGCGTCACGCTGTACGAAGGTCGATACCACCAGGTGCGACGCATGTTCGCTGCGGTCGGCAATCACGTGGTGACATTGCACCGACGGTCGATTGGTGGCCTCGAGCTCGGAAGTCTCGAGGCCGGTCAGTGGCGCGAGCTGTCGTTCGACGAAGTAGCTGCGCTGCTGCCATAGGCGCTACCGACGACTCGATGCGCCCGGGGCAGCCGGGAACGTCAACTCCTCGATCGCCGGGACGGCGCAACCGGCCAGGACGAGTGGCTTGAACTGCCAGTTCGGAATCATGTCGAACACGCTCTTGATGTACCCGGTCGACGAAAACGCGAGCACCTGCATCGAGCCTGGATCGACGAACCCGTCGGGCGTTACGACGATCCGCACCATGACCGCCTCATCCTCACGCTTCGTGGGCGGCTGAGGAACGAAGCGCGAGAAATCCGCGCCACGTGTGATGGGCTTGTCCACCGCACGCGCGGGAGATCGCACGATGAAGAGCGGCATCACCGGCACATCGGGATTGCTCATGACGGGATGGACTTGGCGCTGTGGCATTCGCGAGATGGCGAGACTGATCTCGAGCGGGTCGGGGCCGAGCTCCTGAGGCAGTGGTGGAAGCTCCGACGACGAATCCAGCACCACGAGCGCACGAGTCACCGCGAGGTCGAACGCATCTGATGACGCTCCCGCAATCCGGCGAATGCGGGTGAACTTTCCAGCTTCGACAGTGACGCCGAACACGACATACATACTCGGCACCGCCATCAGCGTTTTTACGGCGGGCGACGCCGCGGGCGCGATGGAGTCGGGCTCGAACACGGGAAAGATGAGGCCCGGCGGCAACGTGAGTCTTTGGTGCACGCCCTCGCCCAGCATTCCCGCCCATATCGTGGGCACGGGACGCCGAGGGTTGAAGCTCTGGACCGTGGCCGCGAACGTCGACCGTACCGAATCGGGAGTCGGCGATTCGAGTCGCACGGCGCAAACGCGTGCGTCCTGCGCGTGACCGACCGAGGTCACGAGCGCATTTGCGAGGATGGCAATGAGCAGGCCCGTTGCCGCGCGCGCGCGGACGGGTGCGTCGAATTTGGGTGGCATGTTCGAATGGGTCTGGAGACGGACTGTCGGCCCTCATGGCGTCGAAACGATTTGCCGCGACAAAGAACGATGACGCTCTCTTTCTAGAAGCGTGGAAGTTTGTCGGATGCGCCTCCGTTCGGAAGCCGACTACCCGGATCAGCAACTCACCGGTCTCATCATCGCCTCGGCGTATGAAGTGCACCGAGTATTCGGGTATGGCTTTCTCGAGTCCGTGTACAAGCGAGCCATGGCCGTGGAGATGCGCTATCGTGGCGCGAAGGTCGATCGCGAGGTGCGATTCGAGCTGGATCATCGAGATGAGGACGTCGGCATCTTCAAGGCCGACATCTTGGTCGAGGATCGTATCATCGTCGAGGTGAAGACGGACAGGGTTCCTGATCCCCAGGCTCCAACACAGCTGCTCAATTATCTGTGCGCTTCGAAATTGCGTCTTGGGCTGGTGCTGGACTTTTGTCCCAAGCTCCGCATCAAGCGCCTGATCGCAACACCAGAACAACGCGCGTGGCGCCGTGGCTACGATAGGTAGGGTGGGCGGAAGTTGCAGCGGCGTTCTGCGCCCGCGCAGCCTGCGGCTTTTTCTGCGTTCCGTCGTCTGGCTTTGGCATTCACATGCACCGCGGAACTGCCTTACTACGCAACGCAGAAGCACGCAGGCTGCGCTAACGCTGAAGCACGCTGTAACTGCCAAAGAGAGTCGTTGTGGGCAGACACATGCTGACCCGTAGTTCGCAGTTGCAGCGTCGTTCTGCGCCCGCGCCAGCCTGCGGCTTTTTCTGCGTTTCGTCGTCGGCTTTGGCGTTCACACGAACCGCGGAACTGCCTTACTACGCAACGCAGAAGCACGCAGGCTGCGCTAACGCTGAAGCACGCTGTAACTGCCAAAGAGCGGTCGTCGTGGGGTTGGAAACAGGCTAACCAGCAGTTCGCAGGTGCAGCGTCGTTCTGCGCCTGCGCAGCCTGCGGCTTTTTCAGCGTTCCGTAGTTAGGGCCGTTAGCACGTTGACCCGTTAAGCCCCCGCTCCCAACGTGAGGCCCCTCGACTTCGATTCTGCCACCACGCGCGATATGAACTCGTCCACGAGAACAGGAGCCGGCTTCTGCCCCTCCCCCGCACCGCGCGTATTCACGGCCACCTGATCCGCCTCGGCCTCCCGACGCCCGATCACGCACATGTACGGCACCTTCATCCGCGCACCCTCGGCCACTCGATACTTGAGCGTCTCGTTGCGCGAGTCGAGATGCGCACGAATCCCCGCCTGCATCATCCGCTCGACGATTGCCGCGGCAACGGGCGCCTGTTCGTCGGTGATCGGCAACACGCGCACCTGCTCCGGCGACAGCCACGTGGGGAACGCACCGGCAAAGTGCTCGATGAGGATCGCAATGAACCGCTCGAACGATCCACTCACGGCGCGATGGATCACCACCGGACGATGCGCGGTGTTGTCCTCGCCTGTGTACGTGAGGTCGAACCGCTCCGGATTGGAGTAGTCGAGCTGGATGGTGCCGAGTTGCCACGCGCGCCCGATCGAATCCGTGACGTCGAAATCGATCTTGGGCCCGTAGAACGCGCCATCGCCTTCCTTCAATGCGTACTCACGCCCCGTCGCCTCGAGTGCGGCCTGCAGCGCGCCCTCGGCCCGGTCCCACATGGCATCCTCGCCGATCCGCTGCTCCGGGCGCGTCGCGAACTTCAGCGTCGCCGTCAGGCCGAATGCCTCGTAGTAGCCGAGGATGAAGTCCATGAGGAACTTCACCTCCTGCTCGATCTGGTCCTCGCGCAGGAACACATGACAGTCGTCCTGCGCGAACTGCCGCACGCGCGTCAGGCCGCTCAGCGCGCCCGTGAGCTCGTTGCGATGCAGCACGTCGAACGTGACGAAGCGCTTCGGCAGCTCGCGGTACGAGTGCTTCTTCGACAGATACATCAAGTAGTGCGACGGGCAATTCATCGGCTTGAGGGACATGTCGTGCTCCTGCGTCTCGTTGTCGAGCACGAGGAACATGTTCTCCTTGTACTTGCCCCAATGTCCCGACTGCTCCCACAGCGCCTTGTTGTACAGCAGCGGCGTCTTGATCTCGGCGAAGTCGCGCTTCTGTCGTTCGCGCACGAACTCGACGAGCAGGTTGTACAGCGTCGTGCCCCGCTCCGTCCAGAACGTCGCGCCGGGGGAGAACGGATGCAGCATGAAGAGGTCGAGCTCCTTGCCGAGCCGCCGGTGGTCGCGCTTCTTCGCCTCCTCGAGCTGGAAGAGGTACGCGTCGAGCTCGTCTTTCTTGAAGAAGGCCGTGCCGTAGATGCGCTGGAGCATCTGACGCTTTTCATCGCCACGCCAATAGGCGCCGGCGGCGCTCAGCAGCTTGAAGTGCTTGAGCCGCCCGGTGTCGGGCACGTGCGGTCCGCGACACAGGTCGATGAACGGCCCATCCGTGTACGTCGAGATGATCTCGGCGGGATCGGTGAAGTCGTCGAGCCGCTCGAGCTTGAGCGGATCGTCGGCGAAGCGCACGCGAGCTTCGGGCATGTCCACTTCGGCGCGCACGAACGGATACTTCTCGGCGACGACCTTCTTCATCTCCACCTCGAAGGCGGAGAGGTCGTCGGGCGTGAACGGCTGCTTGACCTCGAAGTCGTAGTAGAAGCCGTCATCGATGGCCGGGCCGAAGCCGATCTTCGCGTCGGGGCGCAGGCGTCGCACCGCCGTGGCGAGCACGTGCGCAGCGGAATGCCGGAGCACGCCGAGCGCGTCGGGGTCGCGGTCGGTGATGACCTTGAACGCGCCGCCCGTGCGGAGTGGCGTCATGAGGTCCTGGATCTCGCCATCCACGGACACCGCGACCGCGGCCATGAGCAGCCGTTCGCCGATGGAGCGCACGACGTCGGCCGGCAGCGTGCCGCGCGGAACGGTGCGCGTGGCGCCGTCGGGCAGAACGAGCGTGACGTCGGCGTCGGTCGACGCGGCGGAATCAGGGCGGTCGATCATCGTGTTACGGAGGAGTGTGAGTCGTCAGCCGAGCAGCGGCGTGAGCAGCCCTGCGTACCTGAAATAGAAGACGATCCCGATGAAGATGCCGAGCCATACGGTCGCCCAGAACAGGATGCGACGGACGGGGATCGCGTCTTCCTTGTTCCTGGAGTCGTCGGGTCGGAGAACTCGCGAGAGGCGCAATGGCCGGGCGATTGAGGTAAAACGACGGGCCTTCTTCTTGCACCGCGTTCGCGGAAAATTCCTCTGCAAGCTATCCTTGCGGCAGACCCTTCGCCACAGGCCTACTGCTATGTCATATCTGCGGTTTCGAGACGAGGACGAGTCCT
>JBDSML010000153.1:0-28502 GCA_039915865.1 Gemmatimonadaceae bacterium
AGCGGTTCGCGGACGGCTGCTCCAGGGGCCATGCGCTCCGGTTCTACACTCGTCACGGTGCTGATGTAGCGGTCAGGGGAGCCTCGAACTGGCATGAGTCGATTCCGGAACGGCTCCGGAAACAGGCTGCGCACAACGCCCACATAGTATATCATCATCGAGGGCGAGCGAGCAGTAGAGACCGCCCGGTTGCTGCGGTTGAATGCTGTGACACGGGATGACCCGTAGGCGTCATAACCTAGGCGTCACGTCAATAGTATCGGCGTTCGTCTGGTGGACTGCCCATAAAGAATTTCCAAGGACTCGATGGCGCGCGGCCACTCTGGCGTGGTCGCTCCTCGCGTCTTCCTAACCCCCCAGGGATATAACCATGAGTCTGATGACAGACGACACAGGTACCGCCTCGGTAATCTCCGACACGCCTGCCGGGGTGCGCGCCTACACGATCGATGGGTCTCCGCTGCCGCTCGTGCTCGAGCCGACCGAGGACGGAATCGACCTCGCCGAGTGGAACCTCAAGAACCGGGAGTGGGTGGAAGCGCAGTTGCTCGTGCATGGCGGGGTGCTGTTCCGGAACTTCACACTCCCGTCGCCGGCCGATTTCGAGCGCGCGGCCAAGGCGATCTACGGTGAGCTGTTCGGTGACTACGGTGACCTGCCCAAGAACGCTGCCGGCGAGAAGATCTACGAATCGACGCCGTATCCGCCGGACCAGATGATCCTCTACCACAACGAGAGCTCACACCTCCCGAGCTGGCCGAGGAAGATCAGCTTCCATTGCGTGATTCCCGCGAAGGCGGGCGGCTGCACACCGGTGTTCGACACGCGCGAAGTGCTGAAGCACATCGATCCCGCCGTCCTCGCGCAAGTGCGCTCGAAGGGCCTGATGTACGTGCGCAACTTCTCGAAGGGAGTCGATCCGACGTGGGAAGCCTTCTTCCACACGACGGACAAGGCGACGGTCGAACAGATGTGCCGCGATGCCGGCAGTGACTTCGAGTGGAAGTCGGACGGCGGCCTGCGCGTCATCAATCGGTCGAAGGGGATCGTCAAGCACCCGAAGACGAACGAAGAGATGTTCTTCAACCAGGTGCAGATCCACCACATCTACTGTGTGGACGAGGACACCCGCGAGGGACTGCGCGCGCTGTTCGACGACCAGGACCTGCCGCGCAACGTCTACTACGGCGATGGCTCGCCCATCCCCGACGAGACGATGCAGCACCTCGGCGAGGTGTTCGAGAAGATTGCCGTGCGCTTCAAGTGGCAGAAGGGCGACATGATCATGCTCGACAACATGCTCGTGACGCACGCGCGCGACAGCTACGAGGGACCTCGGCACATCGTGGTGGCCATGGGCCAGATGATCAGCGCCGACGACCTACCCGTCTGACGGCGGGGGCGCATTTCCGGTAGTCGCATGCGCGTACTCCTGTTTCGGAATCTGTGCGACCGGGGTGGAGTGTCGACGAGCATGCTGCTTCTCGGGCGGGAGATGGAGAAGCGCGGGATCGAGTGCGAGTTCTGGTTCAGCAAGGGATCCGACCGTCTCCAGGACTTTCTGGAGACGGGCCGGACGACTGTCGGCCCCCTCCCGAAGCTCGCCGCGCGGCTCGAGCGCGCCGACATCGACGTCGTGCAGATGACGGCGTCGGATCCGATGGCGGAGGTGGTCGCGATGATGTCGCGCGACGCGAAGGTCCTGGTGAGTGCACGCGGTGCGCTCGCCGACATCTGGGACCGAACCAATTGCTTCGCCTACTCGGCGATCTCGAAGGGGATGGCGACGGTGAATCAGCCGTACACGGATGTCGAGATCGAGGTCGTGCGCAACGCGATCGACGTCGATCGATTCACACCGGGGACTGCGGCAAGAGGTGGAGCGCCGATCGTGGCGTTCGTGGGACGTACGTCGGATTCGATCAAGGATTTTCCGAGGTTCACTCGCATCGCTCGCCGCCTTGCGGCGAAAGGCGCCCGCATATGGATCGCCGATCCGCACAATGCGGGATGGGAGCACTTCGAGGGACGCCCAGTCGAGCGGATCGAGACGGAGCGGTGGGGACGGGTGTCGCATGCAGAGATTGCCGACTTTTATCGCGCCGTTGCGGCGTCCGGGGGTGTGGTGCTCATGACGTCGCGCACGGAGGGTTTCGGCAACGTCGCCCCCGAGGCGGCGGCGTGCGGTGCGTGGGTCGTGGCGCCGGACGTGATGGGCCTGAATGAAGCAGTCATCGACGGGGTGACGGGCAACCTCTTTCCCGCCGGCGCATCCGATGACGATGCCGCCGAGATGATCGCGGGATGGATGTCCGAGCCCCACGATGCAGAGCGCACGTCCGACGCGGCGCGCCGCGAGTTTGGGCCGACCGTGATGATGGACGGCTATCAGCGAATCTATGATCGGCGGGAGCAGCTGCTCACGACGCCGACGCCGAAGACCGATGATGCGTTGATGGTGCATCTGCAGGAGCATCTCGTGAAGCAGCGCGGCTGGCGTGCGGCCGCCGCGCGCGATGCAGCCGTCGGCCTCGCGGCCGACGGGCGCGCCAATCTCGCACTCGGCGCACTCGGCATCGCGTTTCGCGCCGAGCCGCGGCAGTTCCTGAGCGGGGCGGGCCTCCGTTCGCTGCTCTCGACGATACGTCGCATCCCCAACCGTCGCGCGCGGCAGTGAGCCCCATGTCGCGCGTCGCCTCGTATCCGCTCGCCGCGCTCCAGCCGGCGATGCTGGTGAATCATCTCCGCGCTGCGCGCTCGGGGGTGGACATCGTGCAGATGGTGAGCGAGCTGCACGAGCGCGTCGACGTGCGTGCACTGCGCGCCGCGTGGGAGTCGGTGACGGAGCGCCACGATGCGCTGCGCACGGCACTTTGCTGGGACGGTGTGGCTGAGCCGCGTCAGGATGTGTACGACTCCGTACCACCGATTGTCGTCGAGCTGGATTGGACGGACGCCGGCGGGGCGACTGTCGTCGAGCGTCGCGCGGCGTTCATGGCCGAAGACCGCACGCTCGGCTTCGACCTCGCGGTGCCTCCGCTGCAGCGCGTGACTCTGATTCGTCTTGCGGAGACGGAGTGGATCATGGTGTGGACCTTCCATCACATCCTGATGGACGGCCGCTCGTTTCCGATCGTGTTGCGCGAGATGTTCGCGCTGTACGACGCGAGTGCTGGCGCCGCGCCGGAGCTTCCGGCACGGCGGCCGTACCGTGATTTCGTCGCATGGTATGGCGCGAAGGACTTCTCCGGTGCGGAGCCGTTCTGGCGCGAGCGCATGCGCGGGCTGCCTGGCGCGACGCCATTGCCAGCCGGCTTCGGCGATGAACGCCAAGGCCGCGGCTGGCACACGCGGATGTTCGCCGCCGAGCCGACGGCGGCGTTGGAGAAGCTGGCGCGGGCGAACGGCCTGACGATGAACAACGTCGTGCAGGGGGCGTGGGCACTGTTGCTCGCGAAGCATTCAGGGGAGGACGACGTGGTGTTCGGTGCGACACGCGCGTGTCGCAAGGGCACGATCGATGGCGCGGACGACATCGTCGGCATGCTGATCAACACGGTGCCGGTGCGCGTGACGGTGAAGCCGGACCTGCCGCTGGTGGCGTGGCTCGGTGAGCTGCGCGAGACGTGGCGTTCGCTGTTCGACGTCGAGCACACGCCGCTGCGGTTGATCCAGCGCTGGAGCGACACGAGCGCGAACGCACCGATGGTCGAGACGTCGATCGTGTTCGAGAATGCGACGCTGGATGCGACGCTGAAGTCAGTTGGCCGTGCGATGGCCACGCGAGACTTCGAGCTGTTCGGTGGGACGAACTTTCCGTTGACGGCGCTCGTGTGGGGCGGGAGGGAGATGACGCTGCAGATCGACAACGAGCGCGCGTTGGTGGATGACGGGACGGCGCTGCGGTTGCTCGATCATCTCGCGGCGGTGCTCGAGAGCATGGCGTCCAATCCCGATGCGCAGGTCGGCGAGCTGTCCATGCTGCCGGCGCGTGAGCGTGAGCTCGTTGTGCATTCGTGGAACGCGACGAAGGTCGCGTATCCGGCCGATGCGACGCTCGTGTCGCTGATGGCGGAGCAGGTTGCGCGCACGCCGGATGCGACGGCCGTGACCGACGACGCACGGACGCTCACGTACGCGCAGCTCGACGCGTGCGCGAACGCGCTCGCACATACGCTGCGCTCGCGCGGGGTTGGACGCGGCGTGCTCGTAGGCGTGTGTGCGGAGCGATCGGTCGAGATGGTGATCGCGCTGGTGGCGGTGGTGAAGGCCGGTGGCGCGTACGTGCCACTCGATCCCGACTATCCCGCCGAGCGGCTGGCGTTCATGCTCGAGGACGCGGATGCGAAGGTGGTGCTCGCGCAGCGGAGCGTCGCCGCGGTGTTGCCGCCGCAGGGTGCGGAGATCCTGTGGCTCGACGACGTTGCGGTGGTGCGCGAGAGCGTCGCGCCACTTGACGGCCCCGCGCCGGACGATCCGGCGTACATGATCTTCACGTCGGGATCGACGGGTCGGCCGAAAGGCGCGATGAACGCGCACAGCGGCATCGTCAATCGCCTGCTCTGGATGCAGGGCGAGTATTCACTTGGCGCGTCCGATGTGGTGCTCCAGAAAACACCGTACAGCTTCGACGTCTCGGTGTGGGAGTTCTTCTGGCCCCTCCTTGCCGGTGCGATGCTGGTGATGGCGCGCCCGGGTGGGCATCGCGACAGGAGATACCTCTTCGACGTGATCACGTCGAGGGGTGTCACCGTCTGTCACTTCGTGCCATCGATGTTGCGCGCGTTCCTCATGGAAGGAACGGCGCGGCGCTGCACGACGTTGCGCGACGTGATGGCGAGCGGGGAAGCGCTGGCACCGGATCTCGTGGCGGAGTTCTACGCAACGCTGCCGGGTGCGCGACTGCACAACCTCTACGGACCCACCGAGTGCGCGGTGGACGTCAGCTACTGGGCGTGTCCGCCGTCGAGCGTGCCGCCTGTCGTCGTGCCGATCGGTCGCCCGGTGGCGAACACGCAGCTCTATGTGCTCGGCGTGCGTGGCGAACCATGTGCGATCGGCGTGCCTGGCGAGCTGTATCTCGCGGGGGCGCAGGTCGGGTTAGGCTACTACAATCGGCCGGAGCTGACGGCGGAGAAGTTCGTGCCGGATACGATGGCGGGAGAGCAGGCCGCTCGCTCCACCCGGGGCGACAAGCTCGCGCGGATGTATCGCACCGGCGACAAGGCGCGCTGGCGTCCGGACGGCACGGTCGAATACCTCGGCCGACTCGACTTCCAGGTCAAGATCCGCGGGTATCGCATCGAGCTCGGCGAGATCGAGGCGGCGCTGGCGTCGCATCCGCGCGTGCACGAAGCGGCTGTCGTTGCACGCGTCGATGACTCCGGTGAGAATCGGCTCGTCGCCTATGTCGTCGCGGACGGCACGGCACCCAGGGTCGGCACACTCCGCGAGCACCTGATGCGCACCCTGCCGGAGTTCATGGTGCCGGCGGCGTTCATGTGGCTGCCCGCGCTCCCGCTCACCAGCAGCGGCAAGGTCGATCGTCGTGCACTGCCGGAGCCGGAGCTCGATCGCGCGACGCTGTCGCGCGCATTCGTTGCGCCGGGCACGGACGTCGAACAGACGCTAGCCGAGATCTGGCAGCGGGTGTTGCGATTGGAGCAGGTGGGTGTGGAGGACAACCTGTTCGAGCTCGGCGGCGATTCGCTGCTCAGCGTGCAGATCGTCTCGCAAGCGCGACAGGCTGGTCTGGGGTTGACGCTCACGCAGGTGCTTCGCCATCCGACGATCAATGCGCTGGCTCGTGTCGCGCAGGTTGCGTCCGTCCGGGAGTCGCTGGGCGAAGTGATCGGTACCGTTCCGCTCACGCCCATCCAGCACTGGTTCTTCGAAGGGCAGCGCGAGAACGAGAGTCACTGGAACCAGGCCTTCCTCTTCACGATTCCCGCGGATCTCGACGCCGACACGTTGGCCGAGGCGCTGACGGCGGTGACGCAGCAGCACGACAGCTTGCGCCTGCGCTACGAGCGCACGACGGATGGGTGGCGCCAGCACTGTGTCGCCGAGGCGGAGCGCGCACGAATCGAAGAGGTGTATCTCTGGCAGCAACCTGCGTCGAAGCACGGGGAGTTGATGCTCGAGGTGTGCGAGCGCGTTCAGCGGTCGCTGGACATCACGAGTGGTCCGCTCATTCGCATCGCGCTGTTCCGGCTCGCGCCCGATCAGCCGGGCCGGATGCTCATTGCCGTGCATCATCTGGCGATCGATGGCGTGTCGTGGCGTCTGCTGCTCGAGGACCTGGAGTCGGCGTATTCGCAGCGCGATATCGGCCATCCGGTGACGTTGCCGGGGAAGACGACGGCGTTCGGGCGCTATGCATCCGAGATTGATGCGCTGACGAAGAGCGGCTCCCTCTTTGCGGTCGGGACGACAAATGATGCCCTTCCGCTCGAGTTGGCGTATTGGGAGCGGACCGGATCACCAGCGTCGACGCGGTTGCCGCGCGACGTCGTCATCACTGGCAGCGACGTCGCCGCGAATACACGCATTGTCGTGGGCACGATCGACGCCGCACAGACGCGTGCCCTGCTGCAGGATGTCCCCGCCGCCTACAACACGCAGATCAACGACGCATTGCTCGCCGCACTCGCCGAAGCGCTCGGCGACTGGGCGGGCGACGGCGAGATCGTCGTCAACGTCGAAGGACATGGGCGCGAAGACATCGTACACGGTGCGGACCTCTCGCGCACGATGGGCTGGTTCACGACGATCTTTCCCGTGCGCCTGCCGCTCCACCGCGTCGAGGCGGGTGCGCGACTGAAGGAGACGAAGGAACTCCTGCGCGCCGTGCCGCGCCGCGGCATCGGGTATGGCGTGCTGCGCTATCTCGATGGCGCGGAGACGCTACGCGCGCAGACGACGCCGGACATCGTGTTCAACTACCTCGGCCAGTTCGATCAGGTGCTTGCCGGGTCGTCGCTGTTCGGTTTTGCGACGGAGCCGACGGGTGCGTGGTATGGACCGTGGACGCAGCGTCGGCACCTGCTGGAGCTGAACGCGCTCGTCGTGGATGGCCGGCTCGAGCTGCGGTGGAGCTACAGCACCGCCGCACACACTCCAGCGACGATCAATGCGTTGTCGGACCGTTATGTCGCTGCGCTGCGCAGCGTCATTGCGCACTGCACGTCGCCAGCGGCTGGCGGATACACGCCGTCCGACTTTCCACTCGCGCGGTTGGATCAGCGAGCGGTGGACCAACTCGCGGGCGGCCGTCGGGACATCGAGGACATCTATCCGCTCGTTCCGATGCAGCGGCTGTTCCTCGGCTACGCCGACCCCGCGAGCGATCCCGGCTTCGAGCAGTGGCGCTATCGATTGCGCGGGCCGCTGGACGTCGCGGCGCTGCATGCGGCGTGGGATCTGGTGACGGCGCGTCACGCGATCTTCCGCACGGGGTTCGTGGCGATGGCGGGCGAGGCGATGCAGGTCGTGCGTCGCCAGGTGCGACTGCCGTGGGCGGAGCACGATTGGCGCGGCCTGTCCTCGGCTGACCAGGCGCAGAAGATGACCGCGCTGCTCGCCGCGGATCGTGCGACGGGCTTCGCGTTCGATCGCGCGCCGCTGATGCGGATCACACTCGTGCGTCTCGCCGACGATCTGTACGAGATGCTGTGGAGCAACCATCACCTGCTGCTCGATCGCTGGTCGTGGCCGCTGGTGTTGCTGGAGATTTCACAGGCGTATCCCGCACTCGCCCATGGCGCGACGCCTGCGTTGCCGCCGGCGACGCGGTACGCCGATTTCGTCGCGTGGCAGCAGGGGCAGCCGCTCGCCGAAGCCGAGCAGTTCTGGAGTCGACACTTTGCAGGGTTCGTCCCGCCGCCGCGGCTCACGCCCGCGCATGTCGACGCCGATACCAGCGAGGTGGAGGAGGTCGCGAGCGAGTTGACGGCTGCGGAAACGCAGGCTGTGCAGGCGTTCGCGCGGTCGACGCAGGTTGCGGTGAACACGGTGGTCGCTGGGGCGTGGGCGCTCTGGCTCGCGAAGCGCGCCGGCCATGACGACGTGTCGTTCGGGGTCACGGTGGCTGGTCGCGATGGCGGCGTCGAAGGAATCGAGCAACTGGTCGGACTGACGATCAACAACCTGCCGCTTCGCGTTCGGGTGAGCGGCGAGTCGCGGCTGCCGAGCTGGCTCGGCGCGTTGCGTGAGTCGCAGGCGGAGATGCAGCGGTTCGCGCATGCGCCGTTGGAGCGCGTGCAGGAGTGGAGCGCTGTTCCGTGGCGTACGAGGCTGTTCGACACGTTGCTCGTCTTCCAGCACGACGACGCCGAGGCTCTCACGAGCGCCTGGCTTGGCGACAGCGTCGAGACAGCGCTCGTGCACGTACCGACGCACACGGCCTATCCGCTGTCGGTGATGATCGCGGGCGGTGAGTCGATCGCGCTGCGCGTCACCTTCGACCAGCGCTACTTCGACGCCGGTTCGGCGCAGGAGATGGCGGATGGGCTGAAGCGCGTCCTGCTCGCGATGGTTGCGGCGCCCGATGCGGCGATCGCCGAGCTGTTGTCGGCGTTGCCGGAGGCGGCCGTTCAGGCGTACGAGTCGAAGACGAACGTGGAGTATGTGGCCCCGCGCACGGCGACCGAGGCTGTCGTCGCCGGAATTTGGGGGGATCTCCTGACGGCGGAACGCGTTGGCATCACCGAGAATTTCTTTGCGCTGGGCGGGTACTCGCTTGTCGCGACCCAGATCGTGTCGCGGGTGCGTGCGACGCTGCAGCTCGATATGCCGGTGCGGGCGTTGTTCGCGAATCCGACGGTCGCGGCGTTCGCCGCTGCGCTGACGAAGCGCGAGCGGAGGCCGGGCGAACTGGAGAAGATTGCGCGCGTCGTCCAGCGCGTTCATGCCATGTCACTCGACGAGTTGCGCCATGCCGGCGCGGCTCGCGACACGATCACTTGAGAGCCAGATTTCGGGATGGATAGCCAGACCACGCGCGCGGAATCCGAGCTCGAAAAGCAGCGACAGCGGCTGCTCGAGCAGCTGCTGGCCGACGAGGGGCTCGACGCGCCCTCGGCGGCGGCGATTGTGCCGCGCGACCCATCGGCGCCAGTGCCGCTCACGTTCGCGCAGGAAGTGCTCTGGCTGCTCGATCGGGCGACGCCTGGGCTCACGGCGTACAACACGCCGCTGGCGAAGCGCGTCCGCGGTGCGCTCGACGTCGCAGCACTGGAGCGCGCCCTTTCGCGTGTCGTCGAGCGAAACGAAGCGCTGCGCACCGTCTTTCGTGCGAACGGTGACGCGGCCGAGCAGGTAGTGCTGGGCGAGTCGTCGGTTCCGCTGGTGATGCATGACGTGAGCTCGTTGCCGTACGTCGACCGCGAAGACGCAGCGCTTGCCGCGTTGCGCGACGTGGCGAATACGCCATTCGATCTGACGACGGAGCCCGGCTTCCGCGCGGCGGTTGCACGCATTGCCGCCGACGATCACATCCTGCTGCTGCTGACGCACCACATCGTCTCCGACGCATGGTCGTACGGCTTGATCTTCCGCGAGCTTGGTGAGTTGTACGATGCGGAGCTGACGGGTACGAGACCGGATCTTCCGCCGGTTGGTCTCCACTTTGGCGACTATGCGGCGTGGCAGCGCGAAACGCTTCAGGGCGACGTGCTCGAGTCGGGGCTCAGCTTCTGGCGCGAGCGTCTCGCCGATCTTCCGGTGCTCGAGTTGCCGACGGAACATGCGCGGCCGCTCGCACAGGGCTTTGCCGGTGCGCGTCGCAGCGTCGCCATTCCGCGCAGGCTCTACCTCGGCCTCCGCGATCTCGCGCAGCGCACGGGGACGACGATGTACATGGCGCTGCTGTCCGCGTATGCGACGGTGTTGCGGCAGTACACGTCGCAGGATGACATCATCGTCGGATCGGCTGTCGCGGGCCGCACGAATCGCGAGATGGAAGCGATGGTCGGCTACTTCTCGCAGGCGCTGCCGATGCGCGTACGCTTCGAGGGCGATCCGACCGTCACCGAATTGCTTGGCCGGGTGGCCGAAACGGTCCTCGCGTCATTCGAGCATCAGGACACGCCACTCGAGCCGATCATGCTCGAGTTGCAGAGCGGCCGCGCGCAATCGCATGCGCCGCTGTTCCGTGTCGTGCTCACGATGCAGGACACCATGGGTGCAGAGCTTCGTCTCGGCGAAGCGGAAATCGAAGCCGTCGAGCTGGATGCTGCCGGAACGAAGTTCGATCTCACACTGCTCGTCACCGAGCGCGCCGACGACGTGGACCTCACGCTCTGGTATCGCACCGATCTCTTCACGAGCGGATACGCCGAGCGATTCCTCGGCCACATGCGCAGCGTGCTCGAGGCGATGGTGGCGAATCCGGCGCAGCGCACGTCGGAGCTGTCGCTGCTCACGCCGGCCGAACGCGAGAAGCTGTCGACGTGGAATGCGACGAACGTCCCGGAGGGCGCAGCGACAACGGTGACGGAGCTGTTCGAACTCCAGGCGGCGCGCGTTCCCGATCGTGCGGCCGTCGTCGCGCCCGGCGACGTCGGGCTCTCGTATTCGGAGCTCAATGCAGGTGCGAACAAGATTGCGCGTCATCTGACGTCGCTCGGTGTCAGCGACGGTGATCCCGTCGGCCTGAATCTCGATCGCTCGGCGTCTGCCGTGATCGGTCTGCTCGGCATTCTCAAGGCGGGCGGCTGCTACGTGCCGCTGCCGCCGGACCTGCCTGCTGCGCGCCGTATGCAGCAGTTGCGCGAGAGCGGCGCGAAGGTGCTGTTGACGATGGCCGCCTACGCCGGCGACGTGCCCTCCGACGTGATCGTCGTTGCCTTCGATCGCGATGCCGCGGCACTCGACGCGCAGTCGGCTGAGAATCCAGCGGTCGCGGCGCGTCCGTCGTCTCCGGCGTACGTGCTGTTCACGAGCGGATCGACGGGCGTTCCGAAGGGCGTCGCGGTGACGCACGCGAACGCCGCGCACTACGCGCGTGCGGTGAGCCGAGTGCTCGGCGACGTCCCGGCCGAGATGGTGGGCGACGGATTCGCGATGCTCGACGGCTGGCACTTCGGCCTCGCATCCACGCTCGGTGCGGATCTCGGCAATACGAGTCTCCTGCCAGCGCTCCTCGCGGGCGGCACGTTGCACGTGCTGTCGAAGGACGTGACGACGGAGCCGGCGCGCTATGCGGAGTATGTCGCGGCGCGTCCGCTCGACGTGCTCAAGATCACGCCGAATCACTTCATGGCGCTCGTCGCGGGCAAACAGGGTGGCGAGCTCTCGGCTGTGGTGCCGGGACGATGGATTGTCTTCGGCGGCGAGATGCTGCGTCCCGACGTCGCGCGCACGGTGCTCGGCGCCAACCGCTGCCGCGTGCTCAATCATTACGGACCGACGGAGACGACCGTCGGCGTGCTGACATTCGAAGTGACGTCGAAGTCGCTCGACTCCGCGCTCGCGATGGGCGCGCAGTCGGTGCCGCTCGGCAGGCCGCTGTCGAACACGAAGGTGTATGTCGCCGACGCGAGCGGACGGGAGCTTCCTGTGGGCGTGCCGGGGGAATTGCTGATCGGCGGAGCCGGCGTCGCGCAGGGCTACCTGAAGCGTCCCGACCTGACGGCCGAGAAGTTCTCTGTCCGCTCGGGCGAACGCGTGTATCGCACGGGCGACCGTGTGCGCCGTCTCTCCGACGGCACCATCGAGTTCCTCGGACGGGGCGACGATCAGGTGAAGGTGCGCGGCTATCGTGTCGAGCTGGGCGAAGTCGGAGCGGCGCTGCGCGCGCATCCGGGCGTCGAGAATGGCGTCGTCGTGTTCCGCGATGCCCACCTCGTGGCGTATGCGGTGCCGAAGCACGACGGATACGCGGTGAGCCACGGCGATCGCCCGACTCCGGAGAAGATCTCCGAGTGGCTGAGCGCGCAGCTGCCCGAATACATGATGCCGAGCGCAGTAGTGCTGCTCGACACGTTGCCGCTGACGGCGAATGGAAAGATCGATCGCGCGAAGCTGCCGGAGCCGTCGAGTGGCGAGCCGGAGAAGCCGAGCTTCATCGAACCTCGTACGCCGACGGAGATCCAGCTCGCGACGATCTGGGCCGAGGTGCTCAAGCGCGACCAGGTCGGTGCGACGGACAACTTCCTCGCGCTCGGCGGACATTCGCTGCTCGCCATTCGGCTGCTCGGCAAGATCAGCAAAGCGTTCGGCGTGCGCCTGCCGCTGCGTAGCCTCTTCGAGTCGCCGACGGTGGAGCAGATCGCCGCCGCGGTCGACAAGGCGGTGGCCGAGAAATGAGCAACGACTCCGCAGAGATGACCATTCCGCGACGGCCGACGGGCGACGTCGTACCGATGTCGTTCGCGCAGGAGCTGTTGTGGCTGCTCGACCGTGCGACGCCCGGGCTCACCGCGTACAACGTTCCGCGCGCGATGCGTCTGCGCGGCGCGCTCGACGTCGAAGCGCTGCGGAGCGCGATCGAGGCGGTGGTCCAGCGGCACGAGATCCTTCGCACGACGTATGCGAGCGACGAACGAGGTGCCGTGCAGGTCATCAGCGGGAACAAGCGGTTCGAACTGCCCGTGGTGGATCTCACGGAGGAAGCGGACGGCATGGGCGCCGCCGAGCGATTCTTCCTCGAGCAGGCGCGCACGCCGTTCGATATCACGAAGGACCCACTGCTGCGCGGCTACCTGCTGCCGCTTGCCGCCGACGATCGCGTCCTCGTGCTCGTGACGCACCACATCGCGTCGGACGGGTGGTCGAAGGGCGTGATGTTTCGCGAGCTGAGTCAGGCGTATGAGGCGTTTGCGTCGGACAAAGTGCCGACGATGGCGCCGCTGCCGATTCAATACGCGGACTTCGCGCTCTGGCAGCGCGCACAGGTGGAGAGTGGCTCACTCGCCGAGCACCTCGAGTATTGGCACACGCGTCTTGCGCCGCCGTTGCCGGCGCTCGAACTGCCGACCGATTTCGCACGTCCGTCGGTGGCGAGCTTCGAAGGTGGGCGCCAGGCGATTGTCCTGCCGGCCGACCTCGTACACAAGGTGCGCGAGGTCGCGATGGATCACGGCGCGACGTTGTACATGACGCTGCTCGCCGCGTACCACACCGTGCTGCATCGCTACACCGGACAGGACGACATCATCACCGGTTCGCCGATCGCTGGTCGCAACCAGGTGGAAGTCGAAGGGCTGATCGGCTATTTCGCGAACACGCTCGCCATGCGCACGAGCTTCGAGGGCGATCCGACGTTCGCCGAGTTGCTCGAGCGCATCTCGGAGAACGCGGTCGACGCGTACGAGCATGAAGACGTGCCGTTCGAGAAGCTGGTGCTCGAGCTGCGCGATGCGCACCAGGCGGAAGGTGACACGCCGCTGTTCAGCTGCGTGTTGACGATGGAAGACACGCTGCCCGACGAGCTCACGCTCGGCGACGTCGACGTGAAGACGATCGCGATCGACTTCGGCATGGCGAAGTTCGATCTCACGTTGCTCGTCGCCGAACAACCGGAAGGGCTGCGACTCGCGCTCTGGTATCGCAGCGACATCTTTTCGGCCGGCTACGCCGAGCGGTTCCTCGGCCACATGCGGAGCGTGCTCGAGTCGGCGGTAGCCCATCCGGGACAGCGTGTGTCGGAACTGCCGCTGCTGACTTTGGCCGAGCGGTCACAGCTCGTCGCGTGGAACGACACGGCGTTGGACGAGGGGGCGCCGGCGACGGTGGTCCGTCTATTCGAAGAGCAGGCCGAACGCGTGTCGTCGCGGACGGCTGTCGTCGGCGGCGATGTACAACTCACGTACTCCGAGTTGAATGCGCGTGCCAATCAGTTGGCGCATCTGCTGCGCACGCGGGGCACTGGCCCTGGCGCGATGGTCGGGCTGTTGCTCGACCGGTCGGCGGATGCGGTCGTCGCGCTGCTCGGTATCCTCAAGTCGGGCGCGGCATATGTGCCATTGTCGGTCGATGCTCCTGCGGCGCGAGTGGAGCAGCAGATCGCCGAAGCAGGCATTCGCGTCGTGATCACGAATGCGGCGCTGTCGGAGAAGGTGCCGTCGACGGTGAGTCGTGTGGCGCTCGATACGGAGGCGCCGGCACTGAGGGCGCTGTTCGCGGAGAATCCTCACGCTGCTGTTGCGCCGGAGGATGTTGCCTATGTGCTCTATACGAGTGGGTCGACGGGCGTGCCGAAGGGTGTGGCGGTGACGCATGCGAACGTGGTGCACTACACGCGTGCAATAGCTGCCGTATTGGCGGGACCTGCTCGCTCCGCTCTTGCAGACGGATGGCACTTCGGACTTGCGTCGACGCTTGCCGCGGATCTCGGCAACACGAGCCTCTTTCCATCGCTGTTGTCCGGCGGCACGCTGCACATCATGTCGAAGGCAGTCACGACGGAGCCGGCGCAGTTCGTCGAGTACGTGACGGCGCATCCGCTCGACGTGTTGAAGCTGACGCCGAATCACCTGCTCGCGCTCGTCGCGGGACGCATCGGTGGCGAGCTTGCCGCCGTGTTGCCTCGCGAGTGGATCGTGCTCGGCGGAGAGGCACTGCGGCTCGATGTCGCTCGCGTGCTCCTCGGCGCTGCGTCGTGCCGCGTGTTGAATCACTATGGTCCGACGGAGACGACTGTCGGCGTGTGTACGTTCGAGGTCACCGCGGATTCGCTCGCGAACGCGCAGCAATTCGGCGCGCAGACGGTGCCGGTGGGCAGGCCGCTCGCGAACACGCAGGCATATGTCGTCGATGCGCAGGGGAACGAACAGCCGGTTGGTATTCCGGGCGAGTTGCTGCTCGGCGGCGCTGGTGTGGCGAATGGATACCTGAACAAGCCGGAGCTGACCGCAGAGAAGTTTGTGCATTTTGAAGACCAGGAGAACAAGTCCCTCGCTGCGCTCGGGACGACACCGTCGGCGCTCGGGACGACAACTGTGTATCGCACTGGAGATCGCGTACGTCGCCTGCCCGACGGCAACATCGAGTTCCGCGGACGCGCCGACGACCAGGTGAAGGTCCGTGGATTCCGCGTCGAGCTGGGCGAGATCGAGCACGTGCTCGCGGAGCATCGCGGCGTCGCGCAGGCAGCAGTCGCGCTGCACGTAACCGCCGATGGCGAACAGCGCCTCGTCGCGTACGTCGTGCCGCAGACGGGTGGCTACGCGGCCGCGCACGCCGCGAAGGTGACGGCGGCCGAGATCACCGAGTGGATTGGCACGAGGCTGCCGGAGTACATGGTACCGTCGGCGATCGTGATGCTCGACGCGCTGCCGATCACGTCGAACGGCAAGATCGATCGACGCGCGCTTCCCGACCCGCAGGTCATCGCTGCCGACGACGGATATGTCGCGCCGAGTACGGAGACGGAGACCAAGCTTGCGGCGATCTGGGTGGACGTGCTCAAGAAGGAACGCATCGGTGTCACCGAGAGCTTCATGACGCTCGGCGGACATTCGCTGCTGGCGATTCGCGTGCTCGGAAAGCTCAGCCGGCAATTCGGCGTGCGTCTTCCGCTGCGGTCGCTGTTCGACACGCCGACCATCGCGGAGCTGGCGAAGGTCGTCGATGCGGAAGTCGATGTGGTGCGGCAGCGCGAAGTCGCCGCGGCGCTGGCGTCGATGGAAGGGCTGTCCGACGCGGACGTCCAGCGCCTGATGAAGGACGCGTCGACCGACACGGGTGCGTAGCTCGTGACCACCGACGCGACGACGCGCGCCTCCGCGGAGGACACCGTGCTGCGACAGCTCGATGGGCTGTCGCCGGCGAAGCGTGCGTTCGTGGAGCAGCGGCTGCGCGAGGCGCGCGCGCGTGTGGCGTCGGCGGCGGCGATTCCGCGTGGCGTGGACGGTGAGCCGGCCCCGATGTCGTTCGCGCAGGAGCTGCTGTGGCGTCTGGAACAGGCGGCGCCAGGCACGTCGGCGTACAATGTGCCGCGGGCGATGCAGGTGCGCGGTCCGCTCGACGTCGCGCAACTCCAGCGTGCGCTCGACCGACTCGTCGAGCGCCATGCGATCCTGCGCACGGTGTTCGTTGCCGAGGGCGATGAGCCCGTGCAGATCGTGCGGCCAGCGCGTCCTGTGGCGTTGACCGAAGTCGCGGCGGACAGTGCCGACGAAGCGCATCGCATCATTCGCCAGCAGGCAACGACGTCATTCGACCTCGCGACGGATCTGCTGCTGCGCGCCACGCTCGTGCGTCTCGCGCCGGAGGAGCACGTGCTGCTGCTCCTCTCGCATCACATCGCGTCGGACGGATCGTCGGGCGGCATCATGCTGCGCGACCTCGATGCGCTCTATCGCGGTGACGACGACTCGCTCGCGCCGTTGGCGATTCAGTATCCCGATTTCGCCGCGTGGCAGCGCACACAGCTGAGCGACGCGCGCGTCGACGAGCTGCTCGGCTACTGGCGCACGGCGCTGGCGTCGGCACCGGCGCGACTGGAACTGCCGACGGATCGTCCTCGCCCGCTCGCGCCGTCGTTTGCCGGGGCACGTCGCAGTACGCTGCTGCCGAGACACGTTGCCGACGCAGTGCAGCGCGCCGCGCGCGATCATGAGACGACACCGTTCGTCGTGCTCCTCGCGGCCTTCGAGGTGTTGCTGCATCGCTATTCGCGTCAGGACGACATCGTCGTCGGTACAGTCGTGACTGGGCGCGGACAACCGGAGCTCGAAGGGCTGATCGGCTATTTCTCGAACACGTTGCCGGTGCGCGTGACGTTCGAGAACGACCCGACCTTCTCCGACGTCATTGCTCGCGTGCGCGATGCGAGCCTTGGCGCCAACGAGCATGCGGATCTTCCGTATGAGCGGATCGCGTTCGACATCGACGTCATGTTCGCCATGATCGACGAGGGCGCGGCGCTCGGCGAGCTCGGCGACGCGGTCGTCGTGCCGATCGCGCTGGACCGCGGGGTGGCGAAGTTCGATCTCACGATCGGGCCGGCGTTCGTCGACGAGGGACTGCGCGTCGGCATGGAGTACCGCACCGACCTGTTCGACGACGCGACGATCGCGCGGATGCTCGGGCACTACGGCAACGTTCTCGCGGCGGCGACGCGGGCTCCTGACGTCGCAGTCTCCAGGCTGCCGATGCTTTCCGCTGCCGAGCGCGATCTCGTGCTGAAGGAGTGGAATCGCACCGCGGTGTCGTATCCAGAGGATGCGACGCTGGTGTCGCTCCTGGAGGCACAGGAGCGGCGCACGCCTCACGCTATCGCTGTTTCACTCGCTGGCGAGGCCGCATCAGCAGACGCGCCCACCACGCTGACCTTCGCCGAACTCGATGCGCGTGCGACGACACTGGCGCGCTCGCTGGTATATCGTGGTGTGAAACCGGGCGTTCTCGTCGGCGTCTGCATGGAGCGGTCGCTGGAGTTGGTCGTCGCACTCGTCGCCGTGCTCAAGGCGGGCGGCGCTTACGTGCCGCTCGATCCCGAGTATCCGGCCGATCGACTCGCGTTCATGATCGGCGATGCGAAGTGCCCGGTGCTACTCACGCAGCAGCGCGTGGCGGATAGCGTGCTGGCCGCACTTCCACAGGACGGCAAGCACGCGAGCGTCCTGAGCGTCGACACCGAGTGGAGCACCATCGTCTCCGATGCGACGACGCTGAGCGAGCCGCTGCCCGCCGTGACGCCAGACGATCTCGCGTACATGATCTACACGTCGGGATCCACGGGGAAGCCGAAGGGCGCGCTCAATCGCCATCGCGGCATCGTGAATCGCCTGCTGTGGATGCAGGGCGAGTACACACTCACCGCCGCGGACGCGGTGCTCCAGAAGACGCCGTTCAGCTTCGACGTGTCGGTGTGGGAGCTCTTCCTGCCGCTGCTCGCCGGCGCGCGCCTCGTCATGGCGGAGCCGGGCGGGCATCGCGACCCGGCCTATCTCGCCGAGGTGATTGGTGCGCAGAAGATCACCGTGCTGCACTTCGTGCCGTCGATGCTGCGCGCATTCCTCGAGGAGCCCGCGGCCGCCACCTGCGGTGCAACGCTGCGCGACGTCATGTGCAGCGGCGAGGCGCTGCCCTACGACCTGCAGCAGCGATTCTTCGCGATCGTCTGTGGCGACGCACACAAGGTCGGCCTGCACAACCTGTATGGCCCCACGGAGTGCGCCGTCGACGTCTCGTGCTGGGCGTGCATCCGCGACGACGAGCGTCGCACCGTTCCGATCGGACGTCCGGTCGCCAACACGCAGCTCTATGTGCTCGACGAATCGATGCAGCCGGTGCCCATCGGCGTGGCGGGGGAACTGTATCTCGGCGGTGTGCAGGTCGGGGCGGGGTATTGGGGTCGGCCCGAGCTCACTGCCGACCGCTTCGTGACGGATCCGTTTGCGACGTCGCCGGACGCGAGGCTCTACAAGACGGGCGATCTCGCGCGCTGGCTCGCCGATGGCGTCGTCGAGTATCTCGGCCGGCTCGACTTCCAGGTCAAGCTGCGCGGTTTCCGCATCGAGCTCGGTGAGATCGAAGCGGCATTGAGTGCGCATCCCGATGTGCGCGAAGTCGTCGTCGTCGCGAATGACGACCTGCCCGGCGGCGCCGCGCTCATCGCGTACTACTCGACACGCGGCGACACGAAGCCGACCGCCGCCGAGTTGCGCGCGCTGCTCCGCGGGTCGCTGCCGGAGTACATGGTGCCGGCGGCGTTCGTCGCGCTGGACACGCTGCCGCTGTCGCCGAGCGGGAAGGTGGATCGCAAGGCATTGCCGGTGCCGGAGGAGTTGGCGGCGGTGCCGGCGGCGTTCGTCGCGCCGCGTGACGGGACGGAAGAGCAGGTCGCGGCGATCTGGCGCGAGGTGCTCCACGTCGAGCAGGTGGGCGTGCACGACGACTTCTTCGACATCGGCGGACATTCGCTGTTGGCGCTCAGGGTGCTGGGGCGTGTTCGTCAACGCCTTGGCGCGCACATCTCACTGCGCGCGATGTTCGGGGCGCGGACGATCGAGCAGTTCGCGCGACTGGTGGCGAGTGCGACAGCCGATAACCGCGACGATATCGCGACCACGGCCGACCGCATCGGTCCGATGACGCATGGTCAGGAGCTGTTGTGGCTCCTCCATCGCGCGACGCCGGAGCTCACTTCGTACAACGTGGCGGAGCAGTGGCGAATCGAGGGTGCGCTCGATGTGCCCGCACTACACCGTGCGCTCGACGCACTCGTGGTTCGGCACGAGTCGCTGCGTACCACGTTCGGCGAGCGCGATGGACTACCGGTCCAGACCGTTGGTGAGCCGCGCAGCGTGCCCTTCTCGGTCGTCGACGCGGCCGATGCGACCGCGGTCGTACAGATGGCCGCGCGCGCGCCATTTGACCTGTCAAGCGACGTTCTGCTTCGCGGCACGGTCATTCGCTCCGCTCCAGACCGGCACGTGCTCGTGCTCGTGTCGCACCACATCGTGTACGACGGGTGGTCGCGCGGCGTGCTTCAGCGCGATCTATCCGCACTCTACGACGCGGAACGCCGCGGCACGGCGGCGAATCTCGAGTCGCTACCGCTGCGATTCGTCGACTTTGCCGCATGGCAGCGAGCGAGCCTCTCGGGTGACGCGCTTAAGGCGGAAGTTGCGTACTGGCGCGGCTTGCTCGTTGGCGGAACGACGGTAGATCTGCCGGCAGACCATTCGCGACGACCGTTGCCGGGATTCGAGGCAGCGAAGCAGACAGTCGTCCTCGATGCTGCGCTACTCGCCGGTTTGCGACGCGTTGCGGCGGAGCACGACGCGACGCTGTACATGGTGTTGCTCGCGGTGTTTCAGGCACTGCTGCATCGCTACAGCGGCCAAGAGGACATTGCCGTCGCTACCGTCGTTGCCGGCCGCGAGCGAATGGAGCTCGAGCCGCTCATCGGCTATTTCGCGAGCACGATCGCGGTGTCGGCGTCATTCGCCGAGGACCCGACGGTCGTCGACCTTCTCCGGCATGTACGGGCGACACAGCTCGACGCAGCCGAGCACGCCAATGTGCCATTCGAGATGCTCGGTGCGCGCGATGATGGCACGTCATTCGGAGCTCCGAACGTGATGTTCGTGCTGCAGAACAACGCGCCCGACGCATTGCGTCTCGGCGACGCGCGAGTGCAGGGCGCAGCGGCGGACGCTGGCGCGGCGAAGGTGGATCTCTTCCTCTCGATGGCCGAGACGACGAGCGGCCTCCGTGCGGTACTGCAGTACCGCACGGAGTTGTTCGAGGATGCGACGATGGTCCGGATGCTTGGACATCTGCGAACGATGCTCGCGTTCGTCGCCGAGGATCAGACGACGCGAGTCTCTTCACTTCCGATGCTGACGGAAGGTGAGGAGAACCAACTGCTCGTCGAGTGGAATGACACGGCGGCTGACTTTCCGCGCTCGCTCACGATGAGCGACCTGTTCATTGCGCAGGCTGCGGCGACGCCCGATCGCGTCGCGCTGGTGGACGTCGTCGCCGAGCGTGCGACGAAGGGAAACCGCACATTGACATACGCGGAGCTCGCGCGGAAGGTGAGCCTCCTGGCGCGTGCGCTTCGGGCGCGTGGCGTGAAGCCCGGGGATTTCGTTGGCGTGTGCATGGAGCGCTCGAGCGACCTCGTCGTCTGTCTCCTCGCGGTGCTCGAGGCGGGCGCTGCCTACGTGCCGCTCGATCCCGATTACCCCGAAGAGCGCATTGCCTTCATGCTCGAAGACACTCGCGCCGCCGTGGTGCTCACGGAGACTCGAGTTGTCGAGCGGCTTTCGCGGCTGTCGTCGCTCGCAGCTGCGCATGGGGGAGGCACGCTGACGCTCGACACGGGATGGGAGCACAGGATCGCCGGGGAGTTGGGCAGCGTCGCGGAAGCGCCGCACGTGAAGGCAGCGGCGACGGATGTCGCGTATGTCATCTACACCTCGGGTTCCACCGGGCGCCCCAAGGGGGTGCTCATCGAGCATCGCAGCGCTGTCGCCATGGTCACGTGGGCGCGCAGTGTGTATGACGATGAGCAGCTGGCCGGCGTGCTCGCATCGACGTCGGTGTGCTTCGACTTGTCGATCTTCGAGATCTTCGTGCCGCTGACGAGCGGGGGCTCCGTCATCCTCGTGGGCAACGCGCTCGGCCTCGTCTCGCTGTCGCTCGAGGTGCGAGACGCGAATCCCGTCACGCTGATCAACACGGTGCCCTCCGCAGCAGTCGAACTGATTCGACTCGGCGGCATTCCGTCGTCCGTGCGGACCGTGAACCTCGCGGGAGAGCCGCTCGCGCAACGACTGGTGGACGCGCTGTACGCGCTGCCGCACGTCGAGCAGGTGTACGACCTGTATGGGCCATCGGAGGACACGACGTACTCGACGTTCACGCTGCGCACGCGCGGTGGACGCGCGACGGTGGGGCGGCCCATCAGCAATACACAGGCATACGTGCTGGATCGCCTGCGGAAGCCGGTGCCGATTGGAGTGCCCGGAGAGCTGTATCTCTCGGGCGACGGTCTCGCGCGCGGCTATCTCGGTCAGGACGAGTTGAGCGCCGAGCGGTTCGTGCCGAATCCGTTCCGTCCGTTGTCGCGGATGTATCGCACCGGCGACCTCGTTCGCTATCTACCCGACGGCCGGCTGGAGTACATCAGCCGACTGGATCATCAGGTGAAGCTGCGCGGATTCCGCATCGAGCTCGGCGAGGTGGAGGCAGTGCTGATGGCCGATTCTTCCGTCGCAAAGGCCGTTGCCGTGGTGCGTGAAGTGGCGCCGGGTGACTCGCGACTGATCGCGTATGTCGCGCGCGTGCCGGGCGCCGAGGTCGATCCGGCAGGGTTGCGCGCGCGCGCACGGAAGGCGCTGCCGCAATACATGCTGCCGAGCGCGATCGTCGTGCTCGATGCGCTGCCGCTGACGCAGAATGGCAAGATCGATCGAAAGGCGCTACCCGAGCCGGTGCTCGACCAGATCGAGGAGGGGTACGTCGCCCCCGACGGTCCGGTGGAGGAAGTCGTGGCCGGTGTGTGGAGCGAGATACTCAGCCGGGCGCGGCTCAGCCGAGATGCGAATTTCTTCGAGGCGGGCGGACATTCCCTGCTCGCGACGAGAACAATCGCGCGCGTGAACTCCATTCTGCGCTCGCGCGTCGCCATCCGGTCGTTCTTCGAGGATCCGACGATTGCCGGAATGTCGCGCACGATCTGCTCCGGAGAAGAGCGACCCGGGCAGGCGATGACCATCGCGCGCGCGGTGCTCAAGCTGCGCGGCATGAGCACGGAGGATCGCGCCAGACTTGCCGCGTCGCGCTCCGCCGCATCGCACCCGAGTGTCAACCAATGACCGACCCACGCAACGATATGCCCGGCGCATCGTACGACGACGACGATCTCGACCTGCTCGACGCACTGCTGGCCGAGGAAGGCGCGGACGTCGCGGCGTATACGCCGACGATCGTGGTGGGCGCGCGCCCCGGTCGCATTCCGCTGTCGTTCTCGCAGGAATTGATCTGGATGCTCGACCGGGCGACCCCAGGGCTGACGGCGTACAACATGCCGATGGCGCGACGACTCTCCGGGCCGCTCGACGTTGTGGCATTGGAGCGCGCGCTCACGTCGATCGTCGCGCGTCATGAGATCCTGCGCACGCGTCTACCGGCGCGCGACGGTGAGCCGGAGCAGGTCGTCGATGTCGCGGCGCCTGTCGTGTTGCGCGTGGTCGACGTGTCTGGCCATGCGACGCCAGAGCAGGAGGCAGAGCGCGTCGTTCGCGAACGCGGCCGCGTGCCGTTCGATCTCGAAGGCGAGCACATGTTCCGCTGCACCCTGGTGCGATTGGCGGCCGATGATCATGTGTTGCTCGTGGAGACGCACCACATCGCGTTCGATGGATGGTCGGGTGCGGTGCTGCTCGACGAGTTGTCGGCGCTCTACGCCAATTCTCCAGTTGCATCGTTGCCGCTCCAGTACGCCGACTTCGCCATCTGGCAACGTGAACAGCTCGCCGGCGCGCGACTCGACGAGCTGATGACGTATTGGCGCGCACAGCTCGGCGGTACGCTCGAGCCACTCGCGCTGCCCACCGATCATCCACGCAATGCGTCCGTCACCTTCGCGGGCGGGCGCAAGCGCATCGTCGTGTCGCCAGAGACGCTGCACGAGCTCAAGGCGCTCGCGCGGAAGCACGACGCGACGCTGTATCAGACGCTCCTCACCGCCTACATGACGGTGCTGCATCGCTACAGCGGCCGGCAGTCGATTCTCGTCGGCTCGGGCAGCGCCGGGCGCACGCACGTCGAAACGGAGCTACTCATCGGCTACTTCGCCAACACGCTCGTCGTGCGCGGCGACTTCTCCGGCGACCCGACGTTCGCCGAGTTGCTCGCACGCGTGCGCGACAGCGCGCTCGGGGCGTACGACCACCAGGACGTCCCGCTCGAGAAGCTCGTGCTCGAATTGCGCGACGGAAAGGATCGTCTCTCCGACGCACCGCTGTTCGAGGTCGTGTTCACGATGCAGAACACGATCGAGCAGGCGGGCACCATGGGCGACGTCACCCTCGCGCCCTTCGGCGTCGACCTCGGCGCGACGAAGTTCGACCTCACGCTGCTGACCACCGAGCGCGATCAGGGATTGGCGCTCGCGATTCAGTATCGGTCCGACCTGTTCGACGAGTCCACGATCGAACGCCTGCTCGACCACCTCCGTATCACGCTCGAGTCGGCCGTGTGCGACGCCAACGTGCGCATCTCGGCGATGCCGCTGCTCTCGGCAAAGGAGGAGCAGGAGCTCGCAGCGTGGAACGCGACGACGGTCGAGGAAGGTTTCGCGACGACGATGACCGCGCTCATCGAGGCGTCCGTCGCCCGCGCGGCGGATCGCGTCGCCGTCACGGACGGCGAACGGTCGCTGACGTACGGCGAGCTCGATGTGCGGGCGAATCAACTCGCGCACAGGCTTCGGGCGCTCGTCACGGAGCGGGATGCGCCCGTTGCGCTCTACATGGATCGTTCGGTCGACGCAATCATCGGCCTCGTCGGCATCCTGAGGAGCGGATCGCCGTACGTCCCCATCGCGGCCGACCTTCCGGCGATACGACTCGCGCAGCGCATCGCCGAGGGTGGCATTCGCGCCGTGGTGACGCTCGCATCGCTCGTCACGCATGTCCCGTCGGGCGTACTGACGATCTGCCTCGACCACGACGCCGACACGCTCTCCAACGAAAGCGTGATGCGGCCGGATGTCGACATCGATCCGGATGCGCTCGCCTACATCCTGTATACGTCAGGATCCACCGGAGTGCCGAAGGGCGTCGGCATCACGCATCGCAATATCGTGCACTACACGCGAGCGGTGAGTCGTGTGCTCGGCGACGTGCCCGCGAGTTCCCCTGGTGATGGATTGGCGGCGCTCGACGGATGGACGTTCGGGTTGGTGAGCACGCTCGGCGCGGACCTCGGCAACACGTCGCTCTTTCCCGCACTGTGCAGTGGCGGCACGCTCGTCGTGTTGTCGCATGCTGCGACGATGGAGCCCGCCGCGTTTGCCGATGCGGTTGCGGCGCAGCCACTCGACGTACTCAAGATCACACCGAATCACCTGCAGGCATTGATGGCCGGCAAGCAGGGCGCCGATCTCGCTCGCGTGCTGCCGAAGCGGTGGATCATCACCGGCGGGGAAGCGCTGCGCTGGGATCTCGCGTCGCAGTTGCTCGGCGCGATGACCTGCCGCGTGCTCAATCACTATGGGCCGACTGAAGCCACGGTCGGTGTCTGCACGTTCGAGATCACCGCTGCATCGATGGCCGCGGAGAAGAACGGTGGTGCGCAAACCGCGCCGGTCGGCTCGCCGCTCGCGAACACCACGGCCCACGTGCTCGACGCACATCTCCGGCCGATGCCCGTTGGCATTCCCGGCGAGCTGTATCTCGGCGGCTCCGGGATCGCCGCGGGATACATCGGGCAACCGCTGCTCACGGCGGAGAAGTTTCTCGACGACCCATTCGCCGCGTGGACCGGCGCGCGCCTCTATCGCACCGGCGACCGCGTGCGTCGTCGCGAAAGCGGTCGCATCGAATTCCTCGGCCGCGCCGACGATCAGGTGAAGGTGCGCGGCTATCGTCTCGAGCTCGGCGACGTCGAGCATGAGCTGCGGCAGCATTCCGGTGTCGCGGATTGCGTCGTCGTTGCGCGCTTGGCCACCACCGATGACGGCCAGCCGGCCGAGACGAAGCTCGCCGCTTATGTGGTGTGGCGCACCGGTGGCTACGACACGGCACACGTCGAGCGTCCGACGGTGGAGAAGCTGACGGAGTGGCTGCGTGAGCGCGTACCGGATCATATGGTGCCATCGTCATTCACCGTGCTCGACGCGCTGCCGTTGAGCGCGAACGGCAAGGTGGACAAGCACGCGTTGCCGGAGCCGGATGTCGGTGGCGGCGCGGAGGCATTCGTCGCACCGCGCACCGAGACCGAGACGGCGCTGGCGATGATCTGGCAGGACGTCCTCAAGAAGGATCGCGTCGGCATCACCGACGACTTCCTCGCGCTCGGCGGGCATTCGCTGCTGGCCATTCGGGTGCTCGGGAAAATCAGCAAGCAGTTCGCGGTGCGGTTGCCGCTACGGTCGCTGTTCGATTCGCCGACGGTGGAAAAGCTCGCTGTCGTTCTCGACGCAGAGCGTTCCGCTTCGGCCGCGCCGGCCGCGGGCATCACGGCGCGCGCGCGCGACGCACACAGAATTCGTACGGAGAAGGGTCCAGATGTCGTCTGAGAATGTGAACGCCGACGAAGCCGTCGTATTGCCCGCATCGTTCGTCCAGGAGCTGCTGTGGCTCATGGATCGCGCGTCGCCGGGCAGCAGTGCGTACAACGTGCCACGCACGCGCCGACTCGTCGGTCCGTTGAACGTCGACGCGCTGCGCCACGCGTTCGATGCGCTCATCGATCGGCACGAGATCCTTCGCACCACGTACGCATTCCACGACGATCATCCGGTGCAGGTGATTCACGCGCCGCGTCCCGTCGACTTCACATTCACGGACCTTCGCGATCGTGCGCAGCAGTCCCGGATGCCTGAAGCGGAGCGCATCGCGCGCGCGCAGGCGACGAAGCCGTTCGACCTGGCGAAGGACCAGATCATGCGCGTCAGCGTCGTGCAGCTGGCGGACGACGACCATGTGCTCCATCTCGACTCGCATCACATCGCGTTCGACGGATGGTCCCGCGACGTGTTGTTCCGCGAGCTCTCGGCACTGTATCGCGAGTATGCCGGCGGCGCGTCCGCTGCGTTGCCCGCGCTGCTCATCCAGTATGCTGACTACGCAATCTGGGAGCGCGAGCATCTCTCGGGCGCGCGCCTCGAGAAGCTGCTCGGCTACTGGCGCGAACAGCTCGGTGACGCGGAGTTCGTGCTCGAATTGCCGACGGACTTGCCGCGGCCGTCGGTGCCGGGTGTGGGCGGTGTCACGGACAAGGTGACGTTGTCGCCCGAGCTGTACGCGGGCATCAAGGCGCTCGGCCGCCAGCATGAGGCCACCGTGTACATGACGCTGCTCGCCGCGTACACCACGGTGCTGCACCGCTACACCGGTCAGCCCGACGTGCTCGTCGGCTCGCCGATCGCGGGACGCTCGCGGCAGGAGACGGAAGGGCTGATCGGCTACTTCGCGAATACGATCGTGCAGCGCGCGCGGTTCGCCGCTGATCCAGCGTTCGCCGAGCTGCTCGCACAGGTGCGCGAGAGTGCGCTGGGAGCGTACGACCACCAGGAGATTCCTTTCGAGAAGCTGGTGTTGGAACTCCAGGGCGGACAGCAGCTCAGCTACTCGCCGTTGTTCCAGGTGGTGTTCACGATGCTCGGCGGCGGCGAAGATGCAGGCCCCGCGATGATCGGCGAGGCGGAAGTGCAGCCGTTCGGCAGCGACGACGGCGTCACGAAGTTCGACCTCACGCTCTTCATGACCGAGCGCGACGGCGCACTGACGCTCACGCTGCGCGCGCGATCCGATCTCTACTCTGATGTGTCGGTGCGGCGGATGCTCGGCCACATCCGCACCGTGCTCGAGGCAGCGGTGGCGAATCCATCGACGCGGGTGTCGGAGATCTCGCTGCTCACCGCGGCGGAGCGCGCGGACATCGATCGCGTGAACGACACTGCTGTCGATCTCGGCGCACCGTCGACGATTGACCAGCTATTCATCGAGCAGGCCGCCCGCGTCCCCGATCGCACTGCGGTCGCGTCGGACGACAGGTCGATCCCGTACGCCGAGGTGGACGCTCGTTCCAGTCAATTGGCGAATCGGTTGCGCGCGCTCGGTGTGAAGGAAGACAGCCCCGTCGTCATCACGCTGGACCGGTCGGCGGAGGTGGTCGTCGCGATTCTCGGCGTGCTCAAGGCGGGCGGCGCGTACGTCCCCGTGCTTCCCGAGATCCCGCAGGCACGGGCCGAGCAACAGATCGCCGAGTGTGGTGCGCGTGTCGTGATCACGACGTCGTTGCACGAAGCACGCGTGCCGGCGGACCTCACGATCGTGCGGCTGGATACGGACGCGAAGGAGATCGCGCTCGAGGACGTCGTTGCGCCGGCGATCGACGCGAATCCGGATCGTCTCGCCTATGTGTTGTTCACATCCGGCTCGACCGGTGTGCCGAAGGGCGTCGCGGTGACGCACCGGAACGTCGTGCACTACGCGCGCGCGGTGAGCAGGGTGTTGGGCGGGGGGAGGGGCTTCGAAGCGCTCGACGGCTGGCAGTTCGGCATGGTCAGCACACTCGGCGCCGACCTCGGCAACACGAGCCTGTTTCCATCGCTGTTCAGCGGCGGCTGTCTGCACATCCTGTCCGGCGACGTGACGACGGATCCAACGCGCTTTGCCGAGCAGTTGGCGAAGCATCCGTTGCATGCGCTCAAGATCACGCCGAATCACCTGAAGGCGTTGGTCGGCGGGCTGAATGGCGCCGAGCTGGCGCGAGTGCTGCCGAGCAAGTGGATCGTGCTCGGTGGCGAAGCGTTGAGCTGGGAGTTCGCGCAACGGCTCGTCGATGCGGGCGGGCCCCGCGTGCTCAACCACTATGGCCCGACGGAAACCACAGTCGGCGTCAGCACGTTCGAGGTGACGTCTGCGTCGGTGCGCGAGAGCCGGAATGCCGGGGCGCAGACCGTGCCCATCGGCCGACCGCTCGCGAATACGAAGCTCCACGTGCTCGACGGTCATCGCCAGCCGACGCCGATTGGAGTTCCGGGTGAGCTGTACATCTCCGGCCACGGCGTGACGCGCGGCTACCTCATGCGCGACGACCTCACGGCGGAGCGTTTTGTCGACCTGGGAAATGACGAGCGTGCATACCGCAGCGGCGACCGCGTGCGACGTCTACCCGATGGTGCGATCGAGTTCCTCGGCCGCGCCGACGACCAGGTCAAGATTCGCGGATATCGCGTCGAGCTGAGCGAGATCGAGCATGTCCTCGTGGAACATCCCGGCGTTGCGCAGGCAGTGGCGCTCGTCCGCCCGGATCTCGTGGCGTATGTCGTCCCGAAGACGGTCGCTGACTACGCGAAGGCCCAT
>JBDSML010000154.1:0-26619 GCA_039915865.1 Gemmatimonadaceae bacterium
GAAGCGGATGCTGTCGCTGCGCGACGTGGTCGCCGCGACGATCGCCGCCGAGAAGCGCTGTTCCGCGAGGGCGAACAGCGCGTCGCGGGTGAGCTCCGGTCCGCCGTCCACCGCGGCGGAACACATCGCTTCGCCCAGCAGCAGGTAGCTATAGCCGGCGTACGCCGTGGATTTCGCCAGCAGGTCCACCCGGCCAGGCACTTGGGCATCCGTCCATGACTCGAGGAGTCGGATGGCGTTGTCCGCCTGCCAACGCGCGGTGGAGAGGGGTACGTAGACTCCGCCGCTCGTACCGGAGCACCCGGACGTCGCATAGATGGAGCCCGACGGGGCGTACGAGCGACGGTCGATCACCCACCACTGCGATGCGATGGACGCATCGTGGAACTCCTCGCCCGCGGTGCCGGCGACGAGCGTGTAGGAGCCGAGTGCGCATTCGAAGTCCGCCACGACGCCGTTGACGATGACGCGGGCGTTAGCGGGATTCTCCAGGTCCTTCGGGAGCACGCGCGACGGCGCGTCTACCGTGAAGATCTTGTCGAGGTTGCAGGCTGTGAACAATCCGAGCATCGCCACGCCCTGCGCGATGCACCTGAGAGTGGGACCGGTCGCCGCGAGACGCCGTCCACGAATGCGTGAAGTCATTGGCCGGTCGCCGGTCAGAAGGTGAGATTCAGTGTCACGAGGAACTGCGCGAGCTGGGGCAGCGCACCCTGATCGCCCCAGCGCTCCGCGTCGAACGCCTGCGACGAGAGCGCTTCCGGATCGAACCCGGTGTATCGTGTCCAGGTGTGCAGGTTGCGTCCGGCAATGGACAGGATTCCCTGCCGTGCGCCGGTACGCGCGACGAGCGACGCCGGCAGCGTATAGCCCACGGAAAGCTCGCGAAGCTTCGCGAACGAGCCGTCTTCGAGCGCGGAACCCGACGTCCCGAGATCGCCGAGCTGGATCTCCGCGATGCGCACCGGATCGAACTGTTCGGGGTAGACGCGCTCCGGGCAGTTGCCGTCGATCCCCCACGGACAGCGGTTCCAGTAATCCTTGTTGAACTTCTTGAACCCGCCCTGATAATCCAGGAGCCCGCTGAGCCGGAATCGGTTCAACAGCGTGATCGTGGATGTGAAGGAGGCCTGCCGGGCGGGCGTGGATCGGCCCGCAAAAACGCGTGGCGCGCTGGAGCAGGACATCGGCGCTACTCCGGGGCCGCCATCGCACAGGATGTCGGCTGCCGTGCCCGTCGACGTCAGGTTGGCGCTCACGACGCGCTTCAGGAAGAATGCGTCCACGGGATATCCCGTCTTGTAGCCGCTGATCTCGCGGCGCGCGATGAAGCTCAGGTCGCCGAGATCCTTGATCTCGCTGCTGTTCGTGGAGTAGGTGCCCGACAGGTCCAGCGCGAAGCGTGGCCGCTCGATCGCGCGCCCACGCAGCATCAGCTCGATCCCATGGCTGGCGACCTCGCCGGCGTTCACGTACTGGGCGCCGGGAAACCCGTTCGACGGCGCCGCGGGGCGCAGGAGGATCGCGTCGGTCGTCTTGTTGTTGTAGAAGGTCGCGCCAGCCGAAACCCGATCGTCGAGCAGGCCGATGTCCACGCCGAGCTCCAGTTCCGTACCGCGTTCCGGACCGAGATCGGGGTTGCCGATGGACTGTGGCGTGACGGCGGCCGTCCCTCCGGGGCCGGTCCGTGGTCCGAAGGTCCGCACCGCGGCGAAGGCGTCGGGCTGCTTGCCACTCGCTCCGTAGGCGGCGCGCAGCTTGAGCGCGCTCACTGCCGGCACGTGGAAGAACGGTTCTTCATTCACCACCCAGCTGGCACTGAGCTTTGGATAGGTGACGAAGTTGAAGTTCTCGCCGAACGCGCTGTTGTCGTCCCCGCGCAGCGCCGCGGTGAGGAAGAAGCGGTTCTTCCATGCGACCTGCTGCTGCACGAACACGCCGGCCGTCGTGTTCTCGACGATGTCGTCACTGCCGAGCCGCGTGGCGGCACCGGCGATCGTGGTGACGCCGGCGGCGGGGAAGGTCTGCCCGGATAGCGCTTCGATGCGAACAGTCTTGCGATAGAACTGTGCGCCCACGGATGACACGGAGCTCAGCGCGCTGCCGAGCGACCGCGTCGCCGTCGCGCTGTAGTCCATCGTCGTGTAGAACGTCGTTCGGCGATCGATCGTCTTGGAGCCGCTCGCCGTGAAGTTCGAGTAGAAGCGGGAGAGGTCCGGACCCATCAGCGGCGTGAGTATGGAGCCCGTCTGATCGGTGAGGTCGAGTCCAGCCGTGAATCGGTGGGCCAGCCAGGACATCGGCCGGTGATTGAGGGCGATGCTGCCGGTATAGCGGTTGACGTCCAGCGACCGTTCGGTCGCCGCCCAGACGGCTTCCGGCGGCGTGGACAGAAATCCACGGGTCGGCGTGTTCAACAGGCTCAATCCGCCCCAGAGGGCCTGGGTCAGCACGCTCGACCCGTCGCTGCCGTTCGAGAGACGCGTGCGGTTGATGACGATGCCCTGGTTGAGCGTGATCGTCAGGGAATCGCGAGGCGTGAAGCCAAGGTTGACGCGGCCGTTCGCGCGTTGCTCGCCGTTGGTGGGCTCGATGCCTGTGTTGTCCGCATAGGTGCCGGCGGCGTAATAGTCGACGTTTGCGCCGCCGCCACGGGCGTCCAGCGCGTACTCTTGGGCGCGGCCGGTGCGCAGAACGGGCGTGCCGCGCAGGCGCTCCATCGTGAGCAGGTTGCCCGAGGTGACGGTACCGGACGTGGGATCGCGGTAGAAGTACGTAGGGAAGCGATCCTCGGCGTTCATGAACCAGTTCGTTCCCTGCCGGATCGTCGAGGTGATCACCGCCCCGCCCCCACCCGCGCCCCGCTTCGTCGTGATCTGGATGACGCCGTTCGACGCCTCGGTTCCATAGAGCGTGGAGGCGGCCGGGCCCTTGATGATCTCGATGCTCTCGATCGTGGCCGGATCGATGTCATTCAGCCGGGATACCATGGCGCCCGGTCCCGTGCCCACGGAGTTGTCCACGCGCACGCCATCGACGTAGAGCAGCGGCTCGCTCGAGAGCGAGAGGCTGGCCCCGCCGCGGATCTTGATGCGCGGGCCGGCGCCGATCATGCCGGAAGAATTCTGGAGCACGACGCCAGGCGCGCGGCCGTTGAGGAGCTGCGCCACGCTGGTGACCGGTGCCGTTCGCACGATCTCGGCGGCGTGCACGTGCTCGACGACGTTGCCGATCGATCGGGCCTGTACGCCCACGGGAGCGCCGAGCACCACGGTGGCTTCGAGTTGCGTGGCGGAGGCGAGCAGCTCGAAGCGAACGTTGGCGTCACCGACACGAACCCGACGCGTGACCGGTCGATAGCCGATGCGCGCGGCACGGAGTGTCACCGAATCCCCGGTCAAGCCGGAGACGCGGAAGCGTCCGCGGACGTCGGTCACCGCACCCTGTGCGCCGCCGGTGACCACGACCTGCACACCGGGAAGGAGTTCGTTGCTGCGCGTGTCGACGACCACCCCGGAGACGGCGCCGGCTTGCGCGCCGGCAGCGGGTGCTCCGGCGAGAAGGAGGAGGAGCGCAATGAGCGTCATCGCCCATGGGTCGTTCACTCGATTGAACCGCATGTTCAGCATGTTGTCATCCCGTAATGGTGGCTCACCTGAATTGGACGGGTACGCCGGCGACGTGCCCGATTTAGCGACAGCCTTCAGACGTGTCCTCGTTCTCCGGCGATCGCGATCAGCCGGGCGAACCGTTCTCCGGCGTTGCGCCAGTTCACCTCGACGGCGTACTGCGCGGCGTCGGGATCGCCAGCGCGAATGGCGGCGATGATCGCCTCGTGCTCGGCGACGGAGAGAGTGATCTCGTGGAGCAGGGCATTGGTGTAGAGTCTCTCATAGCGGTCCGCCTGGGGTTTGATCGCGTCGTGCAGAACTTTCACGCGCGGTGGGGCGATGTCGTCGACGTAGAGTTGGTGGAACGCGACGTCCAGATCGTTGATGCGGACGGGGTCGGCCGGATTCTGGCTCGCGCTCGCCAACAGGAGGTCGTTGGCCGTGGCGAGCGCCCGTGCCGTGCGGGTTCGGCGCGTCAGCGGCAGTTGCGCGGCGGCCCGGGCAGCCAGGCCTTCAACGACGCCCACGAGATCGAACAGATCCTGCACGTCCGCGCCGGTGAGCGGTGCGACGCGAGTGCGGGAGTAGGTCCCGATGGGGGAGGTGATGACGAAGCCGGCGTGCTGGAGCCGCTGGAGGGCGTGTCGCAGGTGCGACCGCTGGATGCCCAGCGCGGCAGCGACGTCGGTCTCGATGATCGGAGCGCCCGGCGAGAGCTGGCCACTCACGATCATGTCGCGGACGCGCTCGTACGCCCGGATAGCCAGCGTGTTGCGCGGTACGATCTCGAGGCGAGCGGACACGTGAGACCTCGCGGGAATGGGGAGCAACGGCGCGCGGGACGGGATGCCTGGATGCCAGGCGTCGATATTGTGACAAAATGGTGCGCAAAGTTGCGCGACAGCACAAGGGGCGACTGGCGCGCGAGGGCATGGCGACGCCGCACTGGTAGCGTGCCTATCGGCCGCGTCGGAGTCGTCGTATCGTTCCGCGAGTTCGACGTTGTCTCCCACCGGAACAGGAGGATTGTCATGTCCGATGACGGAAAGACCATCAGCGACCTCCCTGCCAAGGGTCAGAAGCCGCCGAAGAATGCCGACGAGAAAGTGCCGTCGTCTCTTGCTGGAAAAGACGCCGACACCGTCAAGGGCGGCGCGGGCCCGAAAATCCCGGTGCCGGGCCTTCGAACGAATCACAACCAGACGCTCCTGGCGCGCCGCGGCTCGGTATCGTAACTCCACCGACACAGGAGGATTGTCATGTCCGATGACGCAAAGCCACTCAGCGACCTAGCTTCGAAGGGTGAGAAGCCGCCGAAGAGTGCCGATGAGAAAGCACCTGCTCTCCCGGTGAAAGACGCCGACGCGGTCAAGGGTGGCTTAGGCAAGAAAAGTGATTCCGGCGGTATCCTGAATCACAACCAGACGCTCCGAGCGCGCCGCGCCTCGCGCTCGTAAGCCTACAGCTGCGTTCCGAGCGACCTTCGACGCTGATCTCGAATTCGCTCGGCGCGCACTGTTCCGTGGACGCCTGGCGGTCGCCCGCACGCGGCTCGAAAAAACCCTGACCCGTGTAAAGGCCGAGTTGGGCCCCGCGCATTCGCTTGTCGCGGAAGTGCTCAACGCGCTCGGCATCGTTGGAAAGGCCGAAAGTCGGTTCACCGATGCCGCGCGCTGCTATCGCCGCGCGCTCGTGATTCTTCGCAACTCGCGATCGACCGGTCCGCTCGAGCTCGCGGACCTCTACCACAATCTCGGTGGCCTCGAGCACGCGCGCGGCCGCTACGCGATCGGAGAGCCTCTCGCCCGCCGCTCCGTTCAGCTTCGCGCGCGGCGCCACGGGCCCGATGCGACGATCGTCTGGAAGGACAGGACTGCCCACGCCGCGCTTCTCGATGGACTCGGCCGATATGCCGAGTCCGAGCCGGTCTACCGTCGCGCGTTGGCGGTCTTTCGTAAACGCCTCGGCGCCAACGACTATGAGGTCGCCGTTACTCTCAACAACCTGGGATGCGCGCGCGCGGCGCTTGGAGACCCCAGGAGCGGCGCGCGTTTTCTGCGGCAGGCTCTCATCGTCAAGGAAGGCTTGTTCGGATCGACCTCCGTCGAAGCGGCGCTGACGATCCACAATCTCGCGACGGCGATCGAGGACTCGGGTCGGTCACGAGAAGCTGCGCCACTGTTTCGCAGGGCGGCGTCACTGCTTCGCCGGCGCCTCGGCGCAAACCACCCTATCGTGATTGCCGTCTCGCGAAGCGATGAAAGCGCCTGACCACTTTTCTCACTCCGCCCGTAGCGCACGCATCGGGCCCAATCGCGACGTAGACGAACGGCTGGATCTCCTCGCCGAGCTTGAAATACTTCGCGTCGTGTGCGATGCCCACGACGGTGACCGCCTCGTTGGCCCGATGTAACGAAGGCCTGCGGTCGCCAATCGTCGATTCGCAGCCCGACGCTGTTGTTCACGCTCCGAGAAAATCGTGCGTGTACGCCGAGCTATGCACTCGCTCGGACTAGAACTGAACGCCGCCCACCAGTTGATCGCTCGTCACCGTCGAACACCAGTGGCGCTCGATATGAGCGATCATCTGCTCGTTGCCCCACAGGTGGCCACGGGGATCGCGGTGATAGGAGTCCGTCAGATCTCGACAGAGCAGTGGCCGCTTTCCCCAGTACACCAACTGCCGGATGCCGTAAGGGCGCCCGAGCACGCACCTGTTGGCGTGCACTCCCATGACGACCACGTCGTCGATCCCGCCTTCCGTGAGGAGTGCGAGCAGTTCGTTGCCATCGTCCGTAACCGCATCGACAGCCGCAATCTCGATTGACTCTATCTGATGCGTCCACGGATTCGGCGGCCCACCTGTAGGGGGGCCCGTTGGGCGCGCTCCCTTGCCGGAGTGCCTTCGTAGTACTCCATGCAACCGGCAGGTGCATGAACGATCAGCGCACCGTCCTGTCGCAGTCGGGCCACAACCGCGTTGACTCGCGGGGCCATCTCGACGACACGGCGGGCAGCCGACAAACACTGCATGGTATTCCAGATGTCGCAGATGACCACCGCGATCTTGGCGTTATCCCAGTCGAATCGGGCCGCGACCGTGGGCGCGCCGTCGCCGGACCGGGACCGGAGAGACATGATTCGGAAGGTCATCGTTTGCTGCGACGGTGGATGCTCGCACTCCCGTCGATCTCGGCATTAGTGTGCACAAGACTGACATTGCGGAAGCAGGACTACGAGGAGACATCATCTGCGGTCTTCGATCGGCCCGGGCCTTGTGCTAGCGATTGGCCAGAGCGCGACCGAAGCGCTCACGCGCCAATCCCGCCCGAAGCGCCTCGGCGACCTGGGTGGAGTCCGCCGAGACGCAGCCCGTTTCGCACGTGTGCTCGACACGAGTGAAACGAGGAGCGAGTGGAAGAGCGGTCGTCGACGTAATGCCGAGGAGAAGCGCGAGTGTGATCATCGCTACTTGCCCGCTTCAGGAACGATCGTCAACATGCGAAAGCGCGCAAAGTGGTGTGAGAGAAGGTAGCTGACCAGGTCACCGACGATCGGTGCCGGATCTCCGCTTCCTCGCGTAACGACTCGACAGACGAGGACCATGGCGTCCCGATCCCAATCGAGGTTGATCGCGCCATTTTTGGCGCCGAGACTCTTGACCTTGGTCCATCCGCGCGCGCGGGCTTGGGTCTTCTGGCTCTCGACGTACAGCTCGAACTTCTTGAGGCGCCTCTCGTCCTTCGCGATCTTGTCGCGCAGGCTGGGGCCAGCTTGACAGAAAACGTGAATGAGAGTCTGCATGGTACCGTCCGTACATGGTGGCCCGACGAGTCGACGCAGTCGTCGACGCTCGTGCAACTTGGCGCCTGAGGCGGTACTTGCGTAAGGGACCGACTCTCACTGTCACCTGCGCCCACGCACATGCGGTCGGGAATCTCCGATGACGTTCTAACGCGGGCGACTCAGCTTTGCGAGGCGCTCCTCGTCGTTCTTGCCGAGTCCGAGCAAACCGCCCGACATCAGCGTTCCAAGCGCTATCGTCGGCAACACCTGGATGGTCTGGATCAACAGCGCCGCCGCTACCGCCGGCCCCTCGGCAATCCCGAACCCGCGCACCGTCATCGCATAGATGAGCTGGAACACGCCGACATTGCCCGGCGTCGCGCGGATGAGAAAGCTGATGCCGATTGCCAACAGTGCCGCGATCGTGCCCGTGAGTGAGATCGGCAGATGTGCCGCGAGCGCGACGACGTGATACGTCACCACCTGCAACGCCCAGGCGCCAAGCGAGAGCAACATCGCAACGGCAAGTCGCGCCGGTGTCGCAAGGTCGTGTGCACTCGACGCGAATCGCTGTACATACGATCGAACACGTCCTCGGGGCGCGTCGGGCGGCGCGTCGCGGCGGTGGGCGACACTGAGCAGCAACAACGCGACGACAACTACGCCCAGCGCAATGCTCGCCGCCACTCGCCACCGCAGAAGCGCGTCTGGCAGGTTCAGCATCCACGCGGCGGAAACGAGCAGGACCAGGTAAGAGACAGCATCGAGCACACGCTCGAGCGCGAGTGCCGCGGCCACCCGTGCACTCGACACGGCCGTGGCACGCGACACGAGCAACACGCGCGCGCCCTCGCCGCCCTGCGCGACGACGAGGTTGTTCAGCGATGCGCCGGCGAACGTCGCGCGCACGACGAGCATCAGGGAGCGGATGCCGAGTGGGCGGAGGAATACCCACCAGCGCACGGCCTTGAGCACGAGTGAGATCTGGTTGGCGACGAGCGCCAGCACGAGCAGTCCGAGGTCGGCGGTCCGCGTCGCCTCCGCCGCGGCGCGCCAATCCACGCCTCGCCCGAATGCGAGGAGCAGCGTCGCAAGGGCGAGCAGCGCGACGACGCGCAGCCAACGACGGCGCGCTGCGGTCACGAGTGGTACGGCGCCTTCTCGAGAACCGTCATGAACTGCGGCGTGACAAAGAAGTCGAGCGCGCTCTCCACGTGCGTGAGTCCGCACTGCTCGCCAAGCCGGCGAATCCTGCTCGGGGTGAACTTGTGCACATGCAGCTTCCGCGCGAGAAATGGGTTACCAAAGCCGATCCACGCGCCCGGCATCGCATACAGTCCGCGAATCGGCTCCGCTGGATAGACGAGCAGCACCCGGCCGCCGGGAATGAGCACGCGATGCATCTCGCGGAGCGCGACGTCGGCGTCGACGATGTGCTCGATGGCGTGAAACGAGTAGACATGGTCGAACTGCTCGTCGTCGAAGCGGAGGTCGACGGCATCCATCGTCGAGAGGTTTCCCGCGACCGCATGCGCGATCGACTTCGGGTTGACATCAATCCCATACGTCGCCGGACAGAGGTCCTGCATGCGCTGCGTCAGCCACCCTCGGCCGCATCCCACCTCGAGCAGCCGGTCACTTGCCAGCGGGCGCAGGTAGCGCAGGATGCGCCGCGAGTGGCGGCCTGTCTCGATCGGCCGGTTGAGCATGGCGTAGTCCTCGGAGTCGTACGTCACTCCGGCAAGGCGCGGCTCTTCGTCCGCGATCCGGAGGCTTGGCGGAAGGGTGACGGGTGCGAGCGGACGCTGCTCGCGCGTGCGGAGGGTGGCTGGGCGCATGGAACCTCGGGTGCGGTGATGATCTCGCGTGAAGGGCGCGTGTCGCCCCACCGAGGAACGCGAGAAAGTGCGCCGGACTGGCTCACCATCGTCTCTACCGAGCCGAGCTGTAACGCAGAGGCGGGTCACTTCGTCTGTTTCTCGACGGCAGCAACGACCCCCGCTCACCTGTCTCCTCTCCATGAAATCTTCGAACCCGACCTACAGCCGCGACGCCATCGCCCGCCTGAGCGCCGCCCACGTGAGCGATGGCACCGTGCTCACGCTCCCCGGCATCGCTCGGAAGTCGCTCGTGTTGCTGGCCCTCGTCATCGTGAGTGCCGGCTACACCTGGCGCATGGCAGCGCTCAAGGGACCGGAAGCGGTCATGGGCGCCGCCCTGATCGGAATCATCGGCGGCTTGATCGTCGCGATCTTCACGATGTTCTCGCCGACGTCAGCGCGGATCACGGCGCCGATCTACGCGGTGCTCGAGGGCGTCGGCATCGGTGCGATTTCGTATATCGTCAACGCCCGCTATCACGGCGTGCCACTACAGGCCGCAATCGCGACGTTCGGCATCACGGCGGTCTGTTTCGGTCTCTTCGCCACCAACCGCATCGAGGTGTCGGAGTCGTTCGCCGAGAAGGTCGCCATCGGAATGATGGGACTCCTCGCGGTCTACCTGCTTCGGTTCGTATTGAGCCTCATGGGCGTGCCGATCGGCGCCGTGCTCGATCAGGGCGTGTTCGGCTTCGCGATCAACGCGATCTCGATCGGCCTCGCGATCTCGTGCCTCTTCGTCGATTTCGCTGAGATCGAGAGTGCGCGCAAGGAGAAGCTGAGCGCGCAGACGGAATGGTATTTCGCGTTTTCCGTCATCGTGACGCTGATCTGGTTGTACATCGCGATGCTGCGGATGCTGCGCCGCTTTCGTCGATAACCTCTCGCGATGTGCGCGGCGCGCCGTTCACGAGGAGTACGCTCGCCAGGATGACACCAAGTCCGACGAGCATGCCTCGCGTGATCGGCTCGTGCAGAAACAGTGACCCCCACGCCATACCGAATACGGGAATGAGATACGTCACCGTCTGCGTGCGCAGCGCACCGATCTCGGCGAGCAGGTAGAAGTAGAGGAGAAACGCGAGCGACGTACAGAGCACCGCCAATGCGAGCACTGCCCAGAGCGCGCTGGCCGGAATGGGAAGGCGCGGTGGATTCAACAGCGCGGGCACGATGAGCAGCGCCGTTGCGGCGATCTGCTGTCCAACCGCGAGCGTCGTGGACGGCACATGCGCGAGCTTTGCCTTCGTGAAGAGACCGGAAAAGGCATAGCTCGCCGCGGCGAGCAGTAGTGCGCCCACGCCGAACATGGTCTCGGTGGTGAGGGCCATCGGGCTCCAGCCGACCAGCACCGCCACGCCGGCGATACCCATCACGAGACCGACTCCCCGTTGCGCACTCACGCGTTGGCGGAGCCACACGGCACCGATCAACACCGAGAAGAGGGGCACGGTGGCGCCAAGCACGGCCGCGAGCGAGGCCGTGAGATGTATCTCCGCTGCGGCGATCAGCCCGAACGGGATCGCGCCGTTGACCGCACCGACGACGAGCAGCGGCACGACATTGTCGCGCAGCTCACGTGGACGACGTCCAGCGATGCGAAGACCGATCGCCAGCACGAGTGCGGCAATGCCGACCCGCACCGCCATGAGGCTCATCGGCCCGAACGCCGGCACCGCGATGCGTATGAGCAGATACGACCCACCCCACAGGGCGGCGAGCACGAGCATGACTGCCACTTGCTTCACCGTCATTGAACCGCATTCCTCAGCTTGTCCGGGTTGAGCACACGATAGAAGCCCATGATGTGCTCGCCGTCGCTCTCGATCGACGTCGTGCAGAATAGCCCCTCGCTCGAGTACGAGGCGATGGCGGGCTCGCCATTGATCCAGGCGATTTCGTGCCGCAGGACACTGCTGTACTTCCTTTCGAGGCCCAGCACGAAGCGCACAATGCGATCGGCGCCGCGCAGGACGTTGCGCGCCGCCGAGACGCGCCCGCCGCCGTCGGAGGTGAACGAGGCATCAGCACCGACGAGCGCGAGCAGCGTTTCCTGGTCATCCGCTTCGAGCGCACTGAGGAAGCGCGCCACGAGCTGCTCTTTCGCTTCGGGCGCGACGTCGAAGCGCGCCTTGTCGCTGCGCACACGCGTGCGCGCACGATGCACCATCTGCCGCGACGCCGCTTCACTCTTCTCGAGGACGCGCGCGATCTCGCCATACTCGGCGTCGAAGACGTCGCGCAGCAGGAGGGCAGCGCGTTCCTCGGGCGCGAGGCGCTCGAGCAGCACCAGAAACGCCATCGACAGATCGGATGCCATCTCCACGTGATGGTCCGGTGCGGATGGCGCGTCCGTGGCGATCGGTTCGGGAAGCCAGTCGCCGACGTAGCTCTCGCGCTCGTGCGAAGCGCTGCGCAGATGGTCGATCGAGAGCCGCGTGATGACCGCCACGAGCCAGCCTTCCGGCGCCCGGATGGCGGCCACATCGGCCTGATGCCACCGCAGATACGCCTCCTGCGTCAAGTCCTTGGCATCCTCGACGGAGCCGAGCATCCGGTACGCGATGCCGAACAGCCGCGAACGGTAGCGCTCGAAGATGATCGCGCGCTCATCCGTATTGTCCTGCCCTGGGGTTCTTTCGGTCATGAAGCGAAGACGGACGAACATGCCGCCTGTGACGACCTGTCACACCGAGACGGCCACTCCGTCTACGCTGGTGAAGGCCACAAATCACACACGATGGGAGATGAAAGTATATGACACAGCGCATCGACTACGCGAAGGTGGCGCCCGGCGGATTTCGCGCAATCATGGGCGTCGAATCATGGGTGCGGCAGTCCGGTCTCGACCACACGTTGATCCATCTGGCGAAGCTGCGGGCCTCGTACCTCAATGGCTGCGCGTACTGCGTGGACATGCACAGCAAGGACGCACGCATCGCTGGCGAGAGCGAACAGCGGATCTACTCCGTCCCCGTCTGGCGCGAGACGCCGTTCTACTCGGCTCGTGAACGCGCGGCGCTGCTGTGGACGGAAGCCGTGACCGAGCTCGGTCGCGAAGGTGTATCCGACGCGCTCTTCGCGGAGGTGCGATCGCACTTCACCGACGAAGAGATCGCCCACCTCACGACCGCAGTGATCGCGATCAACATGTGGAATCGCCTGGCGATCGCCCTCGGCGCAGAAGTGGGCAGCTACCAGCCGGTTGCAGCAGTGTCTGCCGCCTAGACCCGCAGACCGGCGGTGAGGAGGCCGATCACGGCACGTGCCGCTCGCACCTCACCGTCCGCGTCGCGTGCCGCCGCGTCGGCCACGTGATGCGGATGGTGAAAGCGCGCCGTGGCATCGAACACAGCGCGGGCTGCCACGTCGGCATCGGTCGGCGCGAACTCGCCCGCCACGACGCCCGACTCGATGATGTCGCAGAGCTGGTTCTGCAGCGTGGTGACGTGCGCATCCACCACGTCGCGCGCGGCCATCGCGACGTTGTGATACGTCGCGAACATCTCGGGGTCGTCCAGCACCTTGCGGCGCTTCATTTCCATCAGCGCCAACACCCACGCTTCGAGTCGTTCGGACGCGGTACCGGGACCCGCCGCAATGTCCGCCAACGGCGTCGACACGCGATGCAGCCACCGCTCGGCGATCGCGTCATGCAGCGCCGCCTTGCTCGCGAAGTGGCGATAGACGTTCGCGTGGCTCATCTGCAGCGCGCGCGACACGTCGACGACCGACGTCTTCGACGGACCATGCCTCCGCAGGAGCGCCTCCGCCGTCTGGAGGATGCGCTCCCGCATCGGGAGGGTCGGGTTATCGTCGGGTAGCGTTCGCACGACGCATCATCGCACCGCGGCGCGCTCGCTGTCCAGCGTTCCCATCTGCGCCGCCATGTACCTGTCCCCGGCGACGGCGCCAACCGGCACCGCAGCCTCGATGCGCGCGAGATCGACGGGCGTCAACTGCACGTCGAAGGCGCCGAGTGCTTCGGTGAGTCGGTCGCGACGTCGTGCGCCGATGAGTGGGACGATGTTTCCTTCGCGCGCGAGGACCCACGCGATGGCGAGCTGCGGCACGGTGATCGACTTGTCCAACGCGATCTCGCGCAGCGATTCGACGAGCCCAAGGTTGTGGCGCAGGTTGTCGCCGGTAAAGCGCGGAAGGTTTCCGCGAAAGCCGCCCGACTTGGCCGACTCTGCGGCGCGCTCGCTGAGCAGTCCGCGCGAGAGGACGCCGTATGCCGTCATGCCGACGCCGAGCTCCTTCAGTGCGGGAAGAATGGTGTCCTCGACACCACGGCTCACGAGCGAGTATTCGATCTGGAGATCGACGATGGCGTGCACGGCCCTGGCGCGTCGCACGGTGTCGGCTGACGCTTCCGAGAGTCCGACGTGGCGCACGTAGCCGGCGGTGATCATCTCCGTGATCCCGCCGACGGTCTCCTCGATCGGCACATTCGGATCGACGCGCGCGGGGCGGTAGATGTCGACGTAGTCCGTGCCGAGCCGCTTGAGCGTGTAGGCGAGGGCGGTCTTCAGGGCTCTCGGGCTGGCGTCGTAGCCGAGCCAGCCGCCGTCGGGTCCGCGCTGCGCGCCGAACTTGACGCTCAGCTGGACGCGGTCGCGCGGGACGTTGCGCAGCGCTTCGCCGATGAGCATCTCGTTGTGGCCCATGCCGTAGAAATCGCCGGTGTCGAGCAGTGTGATGCCCGCGTCGAGTGCGGCATGGATAGTGGCGATGCTCTCGGCGCGGTCCGATGGCCCGTACATGTCGGACATGCCCATGCATCCGAGTCCGAAGGCTGAAACGGTGGGTCCGGTACGGCCGAGCTGGGTGGTTTGCATGGGACGGTTCCTGTAGGGTGAGGAAGGAAGGTAATATTACAAGTGACAAATATCAATATCTGTCACTTGGCGATCGTCAAGATTCAGGCAGAAGGCCTTACAACGGAACACAGAGAAGACGCAGGCTTCGCTACGCAGAAGGACGCTGCAACTGCGGGAGCTGAAGTAATTGCAGCACTTGCAGTAACTGCGGCCTCAGCGTGGCGAAGCCTGCGCGCGCGCGTAGCGCGCACTGCGTTCCGTAGTGTCGTTCGCTGACAAACCAGACAGAAGGCTCAACTACGGAACGCAGAAGACGCAGGCGTCGCCACGCAGAAGGACGCTGCAACTGCGGGAGCTGAAGCACTTGCAGCACTTGCAGCACTTGCAGCACTTGCAGTAACTGCGGCCTTCACGTGGCGACGCCTGCGCGCGCGCGTAGCGCGCACTGCGTTCCGTAGGAAGGCAGGTGTCAGTGACCTCGCGGACGCAATCCCCCGCGACACAACTCGAATCGCCCGAACGCCGTCATCGCCCGATCGAAATAGGCGGAGATCGGCTCCAGGCCAACCAACGCCCTCCGGGCATCAAGTCCGGCTTCGTTCTCCGATGGCCTCGGCGACGCACACCCCCGATTCTCGTATTGGAGCTGGGTCCCGTAGACTTGCAAACGCCCATCCGCGAGACGCACACGATCGGTGAGATACGCGAGGTCCTGCCCGGACGCATCACCCGCGCGCACCGCTCGCTCGAGATGCACGAGGGCCGTCCGCTGAAGCGCGACGTCGCTGTCCGCGTGAAGAAGGAGCAGCCACGCACCGTGCGATCCGGTGTCCCCAACGAGCCGCCGGCCCGGCCAGCCGTGCACGTCCAGAATGACTGCGCATGCGCGCCGCCAGCGAGCACCATCCCGCATAGAACGATGGCGTATCTGATCATGCAGACTCAGACACGCCATGCGTACCACACCGTTAAGCTACTTCCGATAGTCGAGCGCCGGCTTCTGCATGCCGAGCCGAGTGAAGTACTTGAAGTTCGGCCCGCGCTGGCGATCGAACTCCGCCTTCGCCGCCGCGATCGTCGCCGGCGCAGTGAACAGCTCCGCCGCCGTCAACGCCATCGTCTTGGCGGCGACGACCATTCCCTTCGTGCCGATCGACATCCCACCCGCGGCCACCGCCTGCCACGAATGCGCAGGCGTGCCCGGCACCCACGTCGCCGCATTGAGCTGCACCGTCGGCACACGCCAGCTCACGTCGCCGACGTCGGTCGATCCACCACCGACAGGACTCGTCAGGTCGAGCGGATACACCTTCGCCGTCGTTTCCAGCGGAACCGCCGACTTGAACAGTGTCTTCTGCAGCTTCTCGGCGAATGCCTTCTCTTCCGCGTTGTACGTGAAGCCGCCCACACGCTCGAGCGCACGCTGCTGCACCTTCGCGAGCGTCTCGTTGATGAGCAGCTCGTACACCGAGCTGATGATCGCGAGCTCATACGTCGTTCCGGTGCCGAGTGCCGCACCTTTCGCAGCATTGATGACGCGCGCCCAGATGTCGTCCACCACCTTCATGTCCGGATGCCGGACCACGTAGTACACCTCGGCCAGGTCCGGCACGACATTCGGTGCGCGGCCGCCGTTCGTGATCACGTAGTGAATGCGCGACTCCTGCGGGATGTGCTCGCGCAGGTAGTTCGTCATCACGTCCATGATCTCGACAGCATCGAGCGCGGAGCGGCCCTGCTCCGGTGCGGCCGCGGCGTGCGCGCTGACGCCGTGAAACTTGAACTTGCCGGAGATGTTCGCGAGCGAGCTCGTTCCCGTGATCTCGTTGCGATCGCCGGGATGCCAGGTGACGGCGACATCCACGTCGTCGAAAAGGCCGTCGCGCACCATGTAGACCTTTCCCGAGCCCCCTTCCTCCGCCGGTGTTCCGTAGAAGCGGAGAGTTCCGTTCACCTTGTTGGCGATCATCCACTCTTTCACCGCGATGGCTGACGCAGCAGCCGCGGTGCCGAACAGGTGATGTCCGCATCCATGTCCCGCGCCGCCGGCGACGAGCGCCTTCTGCTCCGGCGTCGCGTCCTGCGACAGACCGGGGAGTGCATCGAACTCACCGATGATGGCGATGACGGGCTTTCCGCTGCCGTATTCTGCAGTGAACGCGGTGGGCATGCCGGCGATACCCGCATTCACCTTGAAGCCGGCGCCCGACAACTCGGACTGCAGCAGCGCGCTGCTCTTCGCCTCCTGATAACCAAGCTCGGCGAATCCCCAGATCTGCTTGGCGACGTCGGCGTAGTGTGCCGAGTGCGCGTCGATGGAGGTGAGGATGGCGTCGGTCTTGTCGGAGCGCTTGGGCGCCTGCCCGTCGAGTCGAGTGTTCGCAGCGATCGCGAGGGCAAGAATCAGGAATGGCGTGGTGCGCATGGTCGCCTCAGGTGGCTTTCCGAACTTCTGTGATGACGTCCTGCGCTCGCCGCGCGAGTGCCGCCAGGGGGTGCGATTCCCTCTCCACCTCGGCGTTCGAGACCGGACCTGAGCTGAGCGTCGCAAAATCCGTCAGGATGTAGAATACCGAGTTGCCGTCCGGAGGCAGCGGGAAGGCCGTGACGGGCTTGAACGTCTGGGATACTGAGCCCGCCTCGTCTCGCAGCAGTTGCGCGGCGCGCTTGACCGGTTCGCGCGTGCCGGCGCCTATGAAGCCGCCACCGCCGCTGAGGTAGATGCTCGTGGTCCCGTCGTCGAAGGCAACGAGCGTCGCCACGCCGTTGCCCACACTCCACTCGTAGACCACGCCGCGCAATCCTGGGCCCGTGTGGGCGGGCATCTCCTTGAAGATTGCGCGACTCAGCACGTGCTCGCGCAGTCTCGCTGACGTCTCGGCGTTTCGCTTGCGTTGCTCGGCATTCGGGCGCGTCAGCAACACGAACGCGACGATGACGACGAGCACGAAACCAACGATCACGGCCATGATGCGCATCCGGCGATCCTACCGCGGTCGTGATGCCGCGAGCTTATTCCACTGCGCCATCACGACCTTGTACTGCGCGCGCGTCTTGTTCACGGCGTCGATCTGGCGTGCCGTCGGTGTGACGTCCGCACCCTGCATCGCCATCGCGGCGGCGAGCATCGCATTGCTCGTACCCTCGAGCGTGGGCGGGCCAACCGGAGCGGGCGCACCAAAGCCACCACCACCACCGCCGCGGCCACCGCGACCGCCGCGCACCGGTGCCGGAGCGAGCGAATCGATTTGCGCCCTGAGTGCGGGGTTACTGGCGAGACCATCGGACATCGCGCGCGCCTGCACCTGAGCGGCATGTGCCGCCACGGCGCCGTCATACATCTCCTTCGTCAGCGACGCGAGCTGCGCCAATCCCGACGCGGGCGTCCTTACGCGCGGATCGAGCTTGAGCTGGAGCGGCTGCGTGTACGTCTTGCCATCGACATTCAACCGAACCATATACGAGCCCGCTGGCGCCCACGGCGAGTTCACCGCCGGATACGTGCGATGCGGCACGGCGCCCTGCGACGGCTCGCCTGGTGGAACGCCTTCAACGACGATGGGATCGAAATGCATGTCCCACGAGAAGCGATGCATGCCCGCCGCATTGGACAGCGTCTGCGTCGGCGCCGCCCAGTACAGCGGAAACGCGCAGTGCGGTGCGTTCGGCGACTGCTGGCAGACCTTGTTATAGGCCACGGGATCGACCCCCGCATCCGGCGTCGGCGCCTTGTCGTCACTCGTGTACGACCGCACGACCTTCCCGGCCTTGTCGAGAATCTCGAGCTTCACTGTGCCCGCGGCGGCTGCCAGGTAGTAGTCGATCACGCTGCCAGGCATCGGATTCTCCGCTGCCGGAACCTCGGGGGGCCACGGCGTGGGTTCATTCGTCGCGAAGCGAACACGCACGGCCGTCGCCGGCTTCACGAGATACGCGGCCCGTGATGACGACGCCGAACGTAGCGCGGCCGCCTGCCGCAGCGGCGTCACGTTGTCGAGGATCCAGAAGCCGCGACCATGTGTGCCGGCGATGAGGTCGGAGCAGAGGCAGCTGCTGTCGTCCTTCACCTGAAGATCGCGCACGGAGATCGCCGGCATGTTGATGCGCAGCGACTGCCAGTGGTCGCCGTCGTCGAACGACACCCACACCTGCGTGTCCGACGCACCATAGAGCAGGCCTCGCTGGCGAGGGTCCTCACGAATGGAGTTCACGACCACACCAGGCGCGACGCCGGTGTTGATCTCCGTCCACGTCCTGCCGCCGTCATGTGTGCGCCAGAAGTGCGGATTGAAGTCGTCGACGCGCATCGTGTTCGCCGCGGCGTACGCAGTGCCCGCGTCGAGGTGGCCAGCGTCGATGTTGAAGATGCGCGTCCACGGCTTGATCGCCGACGGCGTGACGTTCGTCCATTTCCTTCCGCCGTCGGTCGTCACCTGGATGTTGCCGTCGTCGGTGCCGGCCCACAGCACGTTCACGCTCTTCGGGCTCGGTGAAAACGCAGTGATCGTTCCGGCCGTTGCGGGTGTCACGCTGGCGGCGTACTTGCCGGCGTTGGTGGGCACGGCCCACGTCTGCCGAGCGAGATCGGGACTCACGCGCGTCCAGGTGTGCGCGCGATCGGTCGTCTTCCACACCGCGTTCGACACGTAGTACAACGTGTTCGGATCGAGCGGCGACCAGTCGATCGGCATCGTCCGCACGTTGCGGTTGAAGCTCTCGCCATTCGGTCCCTTCGCCGTCATGTCGGGGCCGACATTGGTCGTCTGGCGCGTCCTGCGGTTGAACAGCGACACGTTGTTGCGCGCGCTGCCGTAGACCATGTCCGGATCCTTCGGGTCCGACGCGGCGATGCCATACTCCTGGATGTTCACCGGCGCCCAGTCGCGGAAGGTGATCTCGCCGTCCGCGGACATGCTGTTGACGCACGCGGAGCCCGAATCCTGCTGCCCGCCGCACACGCGATACGGAAACGCCATGTCGGTGCTGACGTGATACATCGCCGCCGTGGACTGCGTGTACCAGTTGCTCCACGACAGGCCGCGATTGCCGGATACGACACCACCCTGATCCGCGACCGCGAGGATGATGTTCGTGTCGTTGGGGTTGATCCACACGCGCTGATAGTCGTCACCACCGGGTGCGCCGCGCACGGCGGTCCACGTCACGCCGCCGTCTTCCGTCCGCCACATCACGGTCGAAACACTGTAGACGACCTTGTCGTTCTTCGGATCGACGGTGATCGTCGGCAGGTCACCTCCACCAATGCGAGCGAGCGGACGATTGTCCATCACGCGTGGCATCGGCATCGGCGAGCTCGGATCATTCAAGGCGAGAAACCAGTGCTCCCCGCCGTCGGTCGTCTTGTAGAGATTCACCGATCCGGTGACGCTGTTCTGCTGCGTCGCGCCCGCCACCGACGCATACAGCACCCGCGGATTGCTCGGCGCGATCGCAATGTTCGCCTGGATCACCGAGGGTAGCCCCTCAATGAGTTGCCTCCACGTACTGCCGCCATCGGTGGACTTGAAGATGCCATTGCCGCCGGCACCGAAGCCCCCACCCTCGATGAAGCTCTGCTGTTGCTGCCACATCGCAGCGTAGACGATGTTCGGATTGCTCGGATCGATGCGCACGTCGTTGCCGCTCGTGTACTCGTCCTTGTACAAGACCTTCTCGAATGACCGTCCACCATCAATCGACCGAAAGATCCCACGCTCGGCGTTGGGTCCATATGGATGCCCGAGCACCGCGACGAACAGCCGGTTCGGATCCTTCGGGTCCACGTCGATGTACGCGATCATCTGGCTTTCGCGCAGTCCGAGATGCGTCCACGTCTTTCCCGCATCGGTGGACTTGTACATTCCGTCGCCTGTGGCGAGGTCGGGACGAATGATCCCCGCACCCGAGCCCACGTAGATCACGTTCGGGTCGCTCGGCGCCACGGCAATCGCGCCGATGGAGCCGGTGGGTTGATCGTCGAACAGTGGAAGCCACGTGGAGCCGTAGTCGGTGGAGCGCCACACGCCGCCGTTGTCGAAGCCGATGTAGAACACGTTCGGCTGGCTGGGCACGCCCGCCACCGACCGCCCGCGTCCTGCGCGCACGGGGCCGATCGACCGCCATCGCATCCCCGCCGCAGGATCGACCGCCTGGGCTGGTGCCACTGCGGAAAAACCGGTCGCGATCAACGCGACGAAAAGCATCGAACGAAAGAAGCAGGCACGCACGGTATTCGCCTCGGATGGAAGAGCAGGTCACTCGCACCGCAAACCTGTCGCTGTGCCAGAGGACCCGCCAGAGCGTACGACAGTGGCGATTCACTCAGGCGATTCGTAGACTGTTCTCATGCTCCCGCACGCCCGTGCCGCGCGGCTCCTGTTGCTGCTCATCACGCTCTGCGCATCTCCGGCAGGCGCGCAACGCATCACGGGTATCGTCCGCGACACCGCGAGCCGAGGGAGTCTCTCCGGAGCGGTCGTCAGCACGCTCGACGGACAGAGCCAGACACTCGCGCGGACGATCACCGACGCCGCCGGCCGCTACTCCCTCGAGCGCCCCGCCAGCGCGACGCACCTTCGCATCGTTCGCATCGGATTTCAGCCGCAGGTGATCGCGCTCCCCCAATCCATGGGCACGTTGCAATCACTCGACGTCACGATGACGAAGCTGGTGACGTTGCTGTCCACGGTCGTGGTACGCGACGACCGGATGTGCTCCAGCGACCAGAACCGCCCCGCCGCGCTGTCGTTCTGGGAGCAGGCACGAACGGGACTTCTCGCATCGATTGTCGCGCGCGAAGCCAAACCCGCCGCCGCGACGCTCATCACCTACGAGCGACAGATCGACCTCAGCCGCGAGCGCGTCATCAAGCAGACGGCACGCAAGGTCAGTGGCCGCACCAATCGGCCGTTCCTCACCCAGGCCACGCCAAGCCTGCTCGTGCAGCGCGGCTATGTCGAAGAACGCAACGGCGTCTACAGCTTCGACGCCCCCGACGCCGACATCCTGCTCGACGAAAGCTTCGCCGAAACGCACTGCTTCAGCATTCGGGATGCGGACGCCGCACACGCTGGCGCCATCGGCGTCGCATTCGAGCCGAGGCGCGATCGCGATCGGCTCGTCGACGTGAAGGGGACGTTGTGGCTCGAGGTCGGCGTGCCGGCGCTGCGCAGCATCGATTTCTCCTTCACCGGCGGCGACGCGGCGACCATACTCGGCGACGCCGCTGGCGCGATTCACTTTCGCACGATGAACAACGGCGTCGTGTTCGTCGACGAATGGCATGTACGCACACCGGTGATGGTGCAGACGCGCGATCCGGGTCGCCAACAGCGCATTGGACGCAGCAGCGCAACTGCCTCGGACATCGTCGACACTCGACCGGGCAGGCAGGCGAGCGACAACGGTGGCATCGTCAGCTCGGCCTCGTGGCCCGACGGCGAGCAGTGGAGCTCGCCGTTGAAGCCGCTGGCCGGCACGGTGGTCATACGTGGGACGTCGGCGCCGTTCGAGGGCGCGCTGGTCACCATCGACGCCACTGGTGACAGCGTGCTCACCGACATCGCGGGACGCTGGGCGATTTTTCCCGTCTTCCCCGGTCGCTACGATCTGGTGGTCGCTGATACGGCACTCGCCGCGTTCATCTCGCCACGCGTGACGAGAGCCGAAGTCACCATCACGCCCACGGTGCAGGAAGACCTGCGGCTCGGTCTGCCCGGACGTGGCGAGGCAATGCGCGCGCACTGCGGATCGCAGATGCCGGCGAATACGTCGATCCTGCTGGGCCGGATCGTCGATAATTCAGGCAGCGCACGCGTGCCGAGCGGTCTGCGCGTCTCGGGCTCGTGGCTCGGCAGCGTGACGATCATGAATGCCGGCGTCCGCTGGCGCGACGACGGCGAGTCGATCGACGTCGACGACAAGGGCCGCTTCTCACTCTGCGCCGTGCCGCGTGAGAGGGCCTTCCAGCTTGCGTTGCACCGGTTCAGCAATCGCGTGACGGACACTCTCGTCACGATCGGACCGCGGACGGAAGTGCAGCAGGTCACGTGGCGCGTCGACGCTGGTGCTCCTGGTGCGGCCGTCGCGAAGGGACCGGGTCGTCTGCAGGGGCAGGTCAAGGAGGACGACAACGCCAAACCGCTGGGCGATGTCGACGTCTGGCTTCCGTCACTCGATCGGCGTACGCGGACGGACGGCTCGGGTGCATTCGCGTTCGACAGCATTCCACCGGGCTATCAAGTGCTCTCCATTCGCTATCCCGGATTCTCCAGCCGCATCGATACGCTGCGCTTCACCGCTGGCCAGACCACGACGCGCGCCTACGTGCTCAAACCACAGGCGACACTGCTGGGCGGAGTGAGCACCGTTGCCGCTGCGGTGAACTACAAATCGCCCGGGCTGCGAGGCTTCGAAAGCCGTCGCGCCACGCGGGTGGCCGGCTTCTTCATTCCCGAGTCGGAGCTGCGAGTGCACGAGAGCGAGCAACTGGTGAACGCGATCGTCAGTCGCGTACCTGGACTGCGCCAGGTTTCATCGGACAACGGTGGCCCGTACCTCGCCTCGTCGGTCAGGCGGTGCAAGGAGAACACACTCGGCCGGACGGATCGGTGTTCGCCGTGTTACGTCACCACGTACATCGATGGCGTGCTTTCGTATAATGCGGACAACTACAACGATCGCACGGAGCGCACCGAGCCTACCGACTTCGGCCGCCTCTCGGTGAGGGACCTGGCCGGTGTCGAGTTCTATCCGCGCGATGGCACCGCGCCGTCACCGTACACGGCGTCGCGGCTGGGCTGTGGAACGATCATGGTCTGGACGCGAGAACGCTGACGATCGTCAGCGCGAGAACATCGCGTCGAAGTCGACGCCTGGCATCGCGCTCGCCAGTCCGGTAAACGTCCCTCGCTCGGCAATCTCCTTTGCGGCTTCGAGAACTGCGGTCAACGCCGCGCGTGCGAGCCCGCCGCCGACGCTGATGCGCCGTACGCCGATGTCGGTCATCTCGGCGACGGTCGTGAAGGTGCCGCCCACGACCACGTTGACGGGCTTGGGTGAAACGGCGTCGACCAGCGTCTTGATGTCCGCGACATTGCGAATGCCTGGTGCGAACAGGCAGTCCGCCCCCGCCTCCGCGTAGGCCGTGAGACGACGGATCGTCTCGGCGAGATCCGGTCGGCCGGCGACGAACCCCTCCGAGCGCCCCGTCAGCACGATGCCAGTGCCGCTCTCGTCGATCGCCCGGCGTGCGGCCTCGATCCGTTCGACGGCGAGCGCGCAATCGAACAACGGGTTCGATGGATCGTCCGTGGAATCCTCGATCGACAGTCCGGCAATTCCCGTGGCCGTCGCCAGTGTAACGCTGATGGCGACGCCTTCTGGTGCAACGGCGAAACCGTCCTCGAAGTCGGCGTTGAAGGGTACGTCGACCGCTCCACTCATGGCTCGCAGGTGCGCAAGCACATGGTCGCGGCCGACATGTGTGTCGCGGACGCCTTGTGTCCAGGCGAAGCCCGCGCTCGTCGTCGCCAGCGCAGGGAAGCCCAACTGGGCGAGCAAGTGCGCGCTGCCGACGTCCCACGGGTTGGGCATGACGAAGCAGCCGGATTCGTGCAGCTGGCGGAAGGCGTGAATTCGATCGGTTGTGGGCATGGCGACGAGATTAACGCCTCCTCCGGCCACGCGGAATGCCCGCGACCCTGGATCATCTCGCACCGGTGAGGTTGCAAGGATATCCTTCGGCGTCTCTCATCCCTTCCCAAGATGCGCATCCTCCGTTCGCGATTTGCCGCTGCCTTCGTCGTTGTCTCCGCCGTCCTGCCTGCTCACGCAACTGCGCAGGGCGCCGCGCCGACGCTCGTGCTCGTGAACGGACACATCGTCACCGTCGACTCTCTCGAGCCGGAGGTAGAGGCGGTCGCCATCAAGGACGATCGCATCATCGCCGTGGGGACGACGCGCGACATTCGAAAGCTGGTGCGATCGCAGACGAAGGTGATCGACCTCGAGGGCAAGCTCGCCGTGCCTGGCTTCATCGACGGGCATGGTCACTACATGGGCCTCGGGCAGTCGAAGTTGCAGCTCGACCTCACCAAAGCCCACACATGGGACGACATCGTCGCGATGGTGGCACGAGCCGCGAAGACTGCGAAGCCCGGGGAATGGATTCTCGGACGTGGCTGGCATCAGGCCAAATGGGATCGCCCACCCGTTCCGGCCATCGAAGGCAATCCCGTCCACGCATCGCTCAGCGCCGTGTCGCCGAACAATCCGGTCGTGCTCACGCACGCGAGCGGGCATGCGTCGTTCGTGAATGGCAAAGCACTCGAGTTGGCCGGAGTGACGAAGGAGACACAGAATCCGGCCGGCGGCGAGATCGTCCGCGACGCCACCGGCAACGCCACCGGCATGCTGCGCGAGTCGGCACAGCGGCTCACCGGTCCGGTGCGCGCGCGAAGCGAAGCGGGTCGTTCGGTCGCCGAGCGCGACGCGATGAATCGGCGGCTCGTCGAGTTGGCGGGTGCGGATGCCTTGTCGAAGGGCATCACCTCATTCCATGACGCGGGCTCCAACTTCGCGACGATCGACCTGTTCAAGACGCTCGCCGACGAAGGCACGCTCCCGGTGCGACTCTACGTGATGGTGCGTGGCGAGTCGAACGAACGAATGGACAGCCTGCTCGACAAGTACCGCATGCAGGGATACGCGAAAGGCTTTCTCACCGTGCGCTCGATCAAGCGGCAAATCGACGGCGCGCTGGGATCGAATGGCGCGTGGCTGCTCGAGCCGTACGCGGATCTTCCGCGCAGCACCGGACTCGCCCTCGAGGAACCGGAGAGTCTGCAGCGCGCCGCCGAGGTGGCGATCAAGCACGGGTATCAGGTGAATACGCACGCCATCGGCGACCGCGCCAACCGCGAGACGCTCGACATCTACGAGCGCGTATTCAAGGCGAATCCTGACAAGACCGGGCTGCGGTGGCGCATCGAGCATGCGCAGCACATCCAGGCGAACGACCTGCCGCGCTTCGCCAAGCTTGGTGTGATCGCATCGATGCAGGGCATTCACACGATCTCCGATGCGCCGTGGATTCCGGCGAAGCTCGGGGTCGCGCGCACGAACGCGGAATCGTACCTGTTCCGGTCGCTGTGGGATTCCGGTGCGATCGTCACCAATGGAACGGACACCCCTGTCGAGGACGTCGATCCCATTCCGTCCTTCTATGGAATGGTGGCGCGTGTGACGAAGGACGGAAACGTGTTCACGCCGGAGCAACGGTTGACGCGCGCCGAAGCGTTGAAGGCGTACACGCTGAACAATGCCTACGCGAGCTTCCTCGAAGGTCAGCTCGGTTCCATCACCGTGGGCAAGCTCGCGGACATCACGGTGCTCTCGAAGGACATCATGACGGTGCCCGAGTCGGAAATTCCGTCGGCGAGGGCGGTGTACACGATCGTCGGCGGGAAGGTGAAGTATCAGGCCCCACTCAAGCCGGCGCTCAAGACCGAGTAACAGCAGAGCTGCGAACGATTCCATGTTGTTTCGGGTTGCTCAGCTTCAGGCACCACGAGACTGGATTCACGCAGCGAGGTGACGACATGGCAGGGCTCACCACAACAGACAGCAGCACGTTCGCCATTGGTGGCGATCTCATCGTGAACCGGCTCGGCTTCGGCGCGATGCGCATCACCGGCAAGGGCATCTGGGGCGAGCCCGCCGACCGCGACGAGTCGCTGCGCGTCCTGCGGCGCCTTCCGGAGCTCGGCGTCAACTTCATCGATACCGCCGACTCATACGGGCCGTACATCAGCGAAGATCTCATTCGCGAAGCGCTGCATCCGTACGAAGGTCTGGTGGTCGCGACGAAGGGCGGACTCACGCGTCACGGTCCCGACATCTGGATGCCGGTGGGACGTAAGGAGTACCTCCGTCAGTGCGTGCTGATGAGTCTCCGCCGGCTCGGCGTCGAACGCATCGATCTCTGGCAGCTGCATCGCATCGACGCGAGAACCGATCGCGACGAGCAGTTCGGCGTCATCGCCGACATGCAGAAAGAGGGTCTCATCCGCCACGTCGGGTTGAGCGAGGTGAACGTGGAGGAGATCGAGGCGGCGAAGAAGTTCTTCCCCGTGGTCAGCGTGCAGAACATGTACAACCTCGTCACGCGCCAGAGCGAGGACGTGCTCGACTATTGTGAGCGCGAAAACATCGCGTTCATTCCGTGGTTCCCGCTCGCGGCGGGCAGTCTCGCGCGCGAAGGCACGGTGCTCGACAAAATCGCGAAGCAGCTCGGTGCGAGCCCAGCGCAGGTGGCGCTCGCGTGGGTATTGAAGCGGAGTCCGGTGATGCTGCCGATTCCCGGCACGAGCAAGGTGACGCATCTCGAGGACAACGTCGCAGCTGCGTCGCTCGAGCTCACCGACGACGACTTCAGCGCACTCGATCAGGCGGGTCGCGAAGAATCGCTGAAGGGATAAGCACCGGTCATCCCGCACGAGCGAGTTCGCTCTCGGTTCG